>QKDR01000162.1 GCA_003252515.1 Candidatus Delongbacteria bacterium
AGTGAGCTTCTTAATGCGAACGCTAAAACATTTTATAAAAATAAAAACGAAGAGGAATAAGAAATGGCGCTGAAATATACCGAAAAAACTATAGACCACTTTACAAAGCCGAGAAATCTCGGAACGCTTGAAGGAGCTAATGCCGAAGCAACGGAAGGAAGCCCCGCCTGCGGAGATATGGTTAATTATACTTTAAAAATAAATCCTGAAACTCTTATTATAGAAGATATAAAATTCCGATCTTACGGATGCGCTTCTAACATAGCTACTGCATCTATCGCGACTGAAATGGTTCTTGGCAAGCATATTGACGATGTCAAGAAAATGGGTACGACAGAAGCCGCCAATGAACTGGGTGGCCTTCCTCCTGTGAAAATGCACTGCAGCGTTCTCGCTATCAATGGTATCAAAGCCGCTATAAGGGAGTTCGAGAAAAAGATAGGCAGGATACAGGACGAAAAAAGGGTCATTACAGAAAAATCTATGCTTAACATGCTCAAAAACGTAATGCACCCCAAACACGGAGTTAATCTTGTTGAAAACGGCAACATCCTGAGGATAAAGATAGACGGACAGGACATCTATATAGTGATCGGGCTGGAACCGGACGAGGAGATATTCGCGGCCAACATACATGACGAGGTCATGGAACATCTTGAAGCTATGAAATGTACACACGAGATCATGGTTAAGATCGAATCTAAAACAGGTAATTTCATTTAATGGATTTCAATCTCGCCGCGACCTGCACTTTCGGGCTGGAATCTGTTCTCAGAAAAGAACTTGACATACTTGGATATAAAGCTGCAAAAACTGAGAACGGACGAATTTATTTCAGGTCTGATATCAATTCAATAGCAAGATCGAATATATTTCTAAGAACAGCGGACAGGATACATATAGTTCTTAAAGAATTTCCCGCAGGTGATTTCGACCTGTTATTCGAAGGGGTTCAGGCCGTTGAATGGGAAAATATTATAGACGAAGGCGGAAGAATACTTGTCAAAGGGCGTTCTAAGGGATCAAAGATACATTCAGTTCCTACTACGCAGGCAATGACCAAAAAAGCGATCATCGAGAGATTGAGATCGAAAACCGGAAGGAACGAGATAATCGAGGACGGTGTCCTCTTCCCTGTTGAGATCGAGCTGGAGAACGACGTAGGCCGTCTGCTGCTCAACACTTCCGGCGAGGCGCTTTTCAAACGGGGATACAGGACCGGTACAGGCGAGGCTCCGATAAAAGAAACACTTGCGGCGGGTCTTGTGCTTTTGTCCGGATGGAAAAGCGGCGAGTCGCTGGTTGATCCGTTCTGCGGATCGGGAACTATCCCGATCGAGGCGGCAATGATCAGAAAGAACCTGGCACCCGGACTGAACAGGCATTTTCTTTCAATGAAATGGGGCTTTCTGGATAAGAACATCTGGAACATTGCCGCAACAGAGGCTCTGGACAGTATTGCGCACTGCGGCGGACCTGAAATTTACGGTTACGACATTGATCCCGCCGTGATCGAAAAAGCGGCAGCCAACGCGCAGAACGCCGAAGTAGAGGAACTGGTTTCCTTTAAAAATGTCGATATAAATTACTTTAAACTGAAAGGACAGCCCGGAGTGATCGTTACGAATCCGCCTTATGGCGAAAGGCTTGGTGACCTGAAGACGAATGACTTACTCTATAGAGCATTGAGGAATGCCTTGAATAATAAACCGGGATGGAGGACCAATATAATTACTGCTCATCCTGCTTTTCAGGAACTCTTCGGTAAAGCGGACAGAAAGAGAAAGCTGTTCAACGGCAATCTCAAATGTAATTATTACTCTTATCACAAATAATACTTCTTGCGGTAAGACACTATAAAACCTATATTACATGCCTAAGGATATCAGGAGTTCCGGATGAAAAAAATTATTTTAACGGGTATTTTTATATTTATGCTGACTGTTTCATGTACAAAACAGACACCATCTGTAAAACCTGTTGTCATAGTCAGCATCCTGCCGCAGAAATACTTTGTTGAAAGGATAGCGGGAGACAGATTTGATGTAAAAGTGATGATCCCGCCGGGAGCGAGCCCCGCCACTTACGAACCTTCGCCTTCCGACCTCGTATCAGTCTCAAAAGCTTCAGCTTATTTCAGGATAGGATATATCGGATTCGAATCATCAAAAATGCAGTCTGTGGGCGGTATAAATCCTGAAATGAAGATATTCGACTGTTCCGCAGGAGTAGGTCTGATCACGGGCAGTCATGAGCATCATGATGAAATCGAGAACGGTTATGAAGATGACCATGGCCATGAAGGCGTAAACCCGCATATATGGCTGTCACCTAAGGCCGTAGCTATCATAGCAGGGAATGTTCTGAAAGGCCTTGTCGAAACTGATCCCGCGAATAAAGATTTCTACAATGCCAACTACGAAAGCTTCAGGTCGGATCTCGAAAAACTCGACATGGAGATCAGGGTGATGCTGAAAGATATCACAGACAGAAAATTCATAGTATATCATCCGGCATGGTCTTATTTCGCAAGGGATTACGGGCTTGTTGAAGTACCGATAGAGATCGGAGGGAAGGAGCCGTCCGCAGCTACTGTACGCAAAGTGATCGATACAGCGAGAGACGAGAATATCAGAATAGTTTTCGTGCAGAAACAGTTCGACAGAAAACTCGCGGACAACATAGCATCGGAGATAGGCGGAGAAGTGATCCAGCTCGACCCGCTGGAAGAAAAATGGTTCGACAATATCGTAAAGATCGCGCGGACTTTCCAATTTGAACTAAAGTGAACGGAACGTCATGGAAGAACTCATAAAACTTGAAAACATAGATGCCGGGTATAACGGTTCAAAGATAATCGAGAATATCAGCCTGTCCGTAAAAGAAAATGACTTTCTGGGCATAATCGGACCGAACGGCGGAGGAAAATCCACACTGATAAAAGTAATACTGGGACTTCTGAAACCGTCATCAGGTAACATTACGGTAAAAAAAGGTATGAAGTTCGGATACCTTCCCCAATTCACTTCAGCAGACAAGAAATTCCCTATCTCGGTAAAAGAAACCGTGCTTTCGGGCCTGCTTTCAGGAAAGAAACTTTTCAGGCCGTTCTCCAAAAAGGATCATGAAGATGCAGAGGATCTTATGAGAAAATTCGATCTTGACGGGATACAGGATTCCCCTGTAGGGGAACTTTCGGGTGGCCAGATGCAGAGGGCTTTTCTCTGCAGAGCGATGGTATCCCATCCTGACATTCTCGTTCTTGACGAGCCTAATTCATTCGTCGACAAGGATTTCGCGCGGGACATGTACCAGATACTTCTGGAACTGAACGGCAGGATGACGATACTTATGGTATCGCACGACACGGGAGTGATCACTTCTTACGTCAAGAACATAGCCTGCATAAACAGAACTCTCCATTATCATCCCGGCAGCGACATCACTTCTGATATGCTTGAAAAATATACCTGCCCTGTCGAACTTATCACGCACGGTTCTCTGCCTCACAGAGTTCTGAGAAGTCACAAGATCGGAGGCGCGAAATGATAGAGCTCCTCAGTTACCAGTTCTTCGTAAAAGCTCTCATTACAGCATTAATGACAAGCGTACTATGCGGACTGATAGGATCATATATAGTAAGCCGCCGGATCGTATTCATAGGCGGAGGTATCACTCATACGTCTTTCGGAGGGATCGGACTCGGTTATTATCTCGGGATCAACCCTGTAATAACGGCTGCGGTTTTCGGCATTCTCTCCGCGATCGGGATTAAAGCAGCTTCCGATAAAGCCGATATCAGAGAAGACTCGGCAATAGGTATCTTCTGGGCTCTCGGAATGGCACTTGGTATAATTTTCATCTATCTTACACCGGGTTATGCTCCCGATCTTATGACATACCTCTTCGGCAATATACTCATGGTGTCAATTTATGATATCTGGCTTATTTCTGTTCTAGGTTTGACGGCATCCGCAGTTTTCTATTTTCTTTTCAACGAGATCCATTCGATCGCTTTCGATGAGGAGTTCGCTAAAACCCAGGGTGTGAAAGTCGGTCTGATCAACTATATACTTATTTCGATAATCGCTTTGACAATAGTGCTTAATATTAAAGTGGTAGGTATAATTCTGGTCATGTCACTTCTTACCATCCCTCAGACCACAGCGTCAATAATCACCAAGAATTTCAGAAATATGATCTTTTTGTCAGTCATCATAGCGATAATTTCGAGTTTTTCAGGGCTTTTTATCTCTTATTTCTTTAATATCCCTTCGGGAGCTTCGATAATATTCTGCTCGGTAATAATATTTCTGCTCGTGAAGATATCAAATTCTTTTTTCTTGTTTTTCTCAAAATAATTAGCTATTTTTATGCTTGTATTAGAAAACTGTTTGTTTAAATGAATTTTGGGAAAAAAATGAACATACCCGTAAGAAGTATTGTTCTTGTAATTATAACGCTGGCTTTGTCCGTTTTATATAGTAAAAGTGATGTTGAGTATAAAGACGGTTCTGTAAAAGTAAGAGCTATGGGAATATGCTATCTTGATCCGGGTATTTCGGAGGAACAGGCCAGACTTTTATCAAAATACGATGCAATAAATGAAGCTCTCGAAGATCTGGGATCTTTTTTGGAAGATAACGATTCTCTTACATCCTATCCGAACAAGAAAATGTTCTACGTTAAATTTCTTTCTAATCAGCTTGACGTTCTTGTATACCGCGAAGGTGAAGAGAGTATTGACGGATATCCTTCTTATGTATCATACCTTTCTTCTGAAATTAACATAAAAAAGCTTAACGAGCTGCTGTTCAAGATCAGGACGGACAATAAATTTCGTTATCTTCTCGAAATAGAATACGCAAGATTCAGACTCTTGATAAAAGATATAGATTTCCTTAAGATCACTACGAACAAGATACCCGACAATTTCATCACAGGACTGACGAACAAACTCACTTCGACCGACTGGGCAAATAAAGCTCATCTGACTCCTGAGGAAGGCCTTAAGATAGAGTTCTATTCGATAGCTGTCGATATTGACAGGCTATATGAATCATCCTATATATTCCTTTCCGAATCAATGATAAGGGCCGGGCAGAATTCTCTGGTTATGGGCATACTAAACAAGCTGATCAACCTTGATCCTCTGAACTTTTCGGCGGCGTATTCCGTAAGAGGTTACATTAATTATATCGACAAACAATACGCAGCCGCTATTAAGGAGCTGGAGAAATCAATAGCAATAGAACCTTCATTCGCTTACGCATACTGTATTTTGGGTAAAGTTCTGACCGAACTGAGAAAAACCGAGGAAGCGCTTAAGAAATATGCCTCAGCTATCGAGCTTGATCCCGATTATTATCTGCCTTATTTATACAGAGCGGATCTATACAGGAAAAACGGGAAATATGATGAAGCGCTTTCCGATTATTCAAAGGTCATCAGTCTTAATCCGAAGAATCTGGAATCTTATTTCAGCTCAGGTATAATTTATTATCTGACCGGTAAATATTCTTTCGCGGCCGAAGAATTCTCAAAAGCTATCTATCTCGACGAACTTACTCCTTCTCTTTATTATAACAGAGCTATATCCTACAGAAAATCCGGTGAAAACGAGAAGGCTGTAGAAGATTATAAGACCTTTCTGCTTATGACCGTGAACGATCTTGATGAGAACAATACGGAGCCTCTCATTCAGTCATGGATGAACGAATCAGACCTCAAGCCTATTCTGCCTGAGTAATATTAGTCGAAAATATCTTTAGATCTTTCGCGGAAATCACTTTTACCGCAACACATCATTGTCGATAAGGGAGCTGCTTTTTTCAGCTCCGACAGCATTTTCTCGGCCGTATTTCTGATATCCCACTGGGCATGTTCATCAAGTCTGAGAGCCATAAAGTGATAGATCTCTCTCAAATCCATTTTCAAAAGAAGTCTTCTCCGGTGGGCGTTAGTTAAAACATACTGGGCATGCGAAGGCAGGGTCCCGCTCATTTCTTTATAAAGATCGTCTGTCTTTGCCATTATTTTCCTGAATTCATTTTCCATACCGATCCTTTCGATGTTAGGTGGAAGAGTATATCCCAGATCAGTATCATAAGGTCCTGCCAGTAATGAAGCTATCCTGTGCCTTTTCAGCTGAGCATAATTGGTAGCGCTCAGCACGATCTCGAACGTCGTGTCGGCGAACTCGAAATATCTCTTTACTGTGTCGTACGACATTCTGTACTTAAGAGCTTTAACGAATAAGCTTCTGAGCTTTTCCTGATCCATGCTTTTCACCGCTTTCATTGCAGAACCGTAGCTGATACCCTTGATGTCCGAAACAATAGCGGCCGCAACTGCCTTATCAGGGTCAGAAGTACGTGAAACAAGTTTAACTTCAGGTAAGGCGGCTTTTCTCTCGTCGGTGTGAAGGTCTCCCAAAACATTGCCGATCTCTTTAATACCTGATCTGTCGTATTCGGTCGGAAGTATATATTTTATGATCGAAGGAGAAAGGTATTTTACCAGGTCGTACAATCTTACCGACAGATCCCTGCATTCTTTCAGCCCGGAATTCCCGAGCTGTCTGAGTATATTCTCAAGGCTTCTGGCGTTCACGCTCATTCCGAACTGGCTTTCGGTCGCCAGCGAAACAACGTAACGGGCATCCTCTTTAGCCCAGCCTTCCACAGTTCTTCTGCCTGCTTTTTTTCTGATCATGTCAGAATGTTTATCGAAAAGATAATCCTGAAGCGAACTGAAAATCTTGTTATAAACTGAGTTCTGTTCTTTGATAAGCTCTTTGAACTCTTTTTTAAAACCAGCCTCTTTGATCTCTTCGGGTATTACGAAATCACCTTCAAGAGTAATGTATCTCTGAGATTTTTCTGTAAATGAAGCCATCCTGAATTTCTGCACCTGCTCGACGGCCAGCCTTGAAAGCCCTATGATGTCGAAATTGAAGTACGCATGTTCCGCAACTGATGCGTGTCCCAGTCCGAAAATTATAGTTTCGTTCGATTTGCGTGACCTGTCAACTTCTTCCCTTGCCTCTCTGCGCAGTTCTTCAATATCTCTCGGATCCCTGCTGATCCTTGCATACGCCGCGCTTAAAGTTTCCGGTGTCACGTTATCCTTTTCCCATCCGGCTTTCTCTTTTAGTTCTTTGATTATATCGGCGTCGAAATTATATCCTGACAACAGAACTTTCATATTTTAAACCTTTGGTTTGATTATCATGCTTACAACAGGATTAACCGCCAGAGAAACGAGCATTCCGATGGTTCCAGCCTGAGGTGACTGAACGCCTGAAAAATACAGTATGAGAGTCGTACCCAAACCGGCAAAGAAAGAAGCGTATGCTCCGTATTTATTAGCTTTCTTTCCGAGTATCCCCCACAGAAACGGACCGAGAAAAGCAGAGCCTATCGCCCCCCAGGAAATACCCAGGATGGCGACGATAGTATCTATCTTGAACAGAGCCAGAACTACGGATAACAGAACGAATACTATACTGGCTATCCTTGTAAGAAGTGTAAGCTTCTCATCACTCGCTTCTCTGTTTATAAAACCGTGATAAAAATCTTTCGACAGAGCTGAACTTGAGATCAGAACGAGCGAAGCTAGAGTGGACATGGATGCGGAAAGAAGCAGTACAAGTATTATAACGAAAAGTGAATCCGGTATGATCCTCATTAGCAGCTCGGGCATCAGTTTGTCGAAGATCGGTGCGCTGTCGTTAAAAGCCTGCGGTGTGTTCTCCGGGGTTATAAAAAACCTGCCTGTAGAACCGACGAAATAAGCTACACAGCCTATCAGTAGCGCGAATACCGTAGAAGCGATCATTCCGGTCTTAACGGCTTTCTCGTCCCTGATGGCCAGGAATTTCTGGATCAGCTGCGGCATGGCGAACGGCGCGACGCTGGTCAGCATTACCAGTGAGAACAGCGGCCACCATCCGGGCGGACCCACTACTGATGTCAGCTTAGGATTTATCTCGTTAAGCTTTGCCGTAATGTTATGAATCCCGTCTGCGCCAGTTACCGTAAAAATTATCATCATTATCACGCCTACGACCATGACAATACCGAAGAAAGTGTCAAGCGAGGCCATTGTTTTGTATCCGCCGAGACTCAGGTAAAGGGCCGTGAACAGTCCCATGAATACGACTGCATGCCAGTATTCCAGTCCGGGCAGGGATGACTCGAACAGATACGATAATCCCTGAAATACCGCGGCTGAATACGGTATCAGGAAAACAAATATCACTATTGATGCGAACAGTTTGATGTTCCTTGCGTTATATCGAGCTTCAAGATACTCGCTCATAGTGGATATTCCATAGCTCACAGACGCCTGCTTGACCTTCCATGCAAGAAGTTTCCATACGAGCAGAACACCGATCAGAGCGTTGAAGAACCCTATCCATACTCCGGAATATCCGAATCCCCATCCGATCTTTCCCGCGAACCCGATGAATATGACAGCCGAGAAATAAGCAGTACCGTATGAGAAAGCAGTCATCCACGGACCAACTTTTCCTCCGCCCAGAAGAAAATCGGAAAACGTCCTTGTCTTTTTTGCTCCTATGATCCCGAAAACAATTATCGTTATAGTATAAAGCGCCAGTACCGTGATCTTTATTGCCATTTTAAGCTTTCCCGTTTAAATTAAAAATCAGATGAATATAAGTTTAAACAGCGCCAAAAGCAACTTTGAAAATTTTAAATTACTGATAAATTTCATTTCTAATTCCGCCGGTTTTTCCTTATATTCCGCTTTATGAAGAAACTTATCTCAATATCAGCAGCTGCGTTTCTTATCATTATCACGGGGTGTGCAGAAAAGAGAATGATAGTTGAGGACCAGATCATTTCTGCAAAAGAATTCCTGTATATGGAAGAGGAATACGCATATGCCAAGAACAGTTTCAATGCCGGCAGATTCGACGAGACGATAGAATGGTACGACAGGCTGGATTACGATTATCCGGATAATCCGTATAAAGCTGAATCGCTTTTTATAAGAGGATATATCTCGAAAGACTACAGAGACGATCTCAAGTCTGCGGAAAAATACTTCAGGGAGCTGATCAACAAATATCCGGACTCCGAATTAAACAATTCAGCCAAGTTCGAGCTCTATCACCTTAACGATCCCGGTTTTATGCCTGAATTTGAAAAATAAAAGGAAAAATTACAATGGATAGGATTTATCTGGACAACAGCGCGACGACCCGTGTTGACAAAAGAGTAGCGGACACGGTTTATGAATATATGACCGAAAAATACGGTAATCCGTCATCTGCCCACAGTTTCGGACAGGAGGCGAAGTACGCTCTGGATGACGCCAGGGAGAAGATCGCGAAAGTGATAAACGCGTCCGTGAACGAGATATATTTTACATCAGGCGGCACGGAAGCCGACAACTGGGCTGTCAAAGGTCTTGCCGACATGTTCGTTAATCACGGTCATCCTGTACACATAATCACTTCAGAATATGAACACAGCGCTGTTTATGCCATGTGTAAACACTATACTAAGCTGTTCCCCGGTCTGTTCTCCGCTACTTTTCTTAATCCTGATTCTAATGGATCTATCTCCGTAGCGATGGTGGAAGACGCCATTACAGAGAATACGAAACTCGTATCTGTAATGCATGTCAATAACGAGATAGGTATAATTAACGATATCTCGGTTATAGGGAAACTATGCAGAACGAAGAATATTATTTTTCATACTGACGCTGTTCAGTCCTTCACAAAAGTCCCGATCGATGTAAAAGCTATGAATATTGATATTCTTTCAGCATCGTCGCACAAGATATATGGTCCGAAAGGCGTAGGTATGCTTTACCTCAGAAAAAAAGTAGCGCTCCTTCCAAATCAATACGGCGGACATCAGGAAAGCAATATGAGGACCGGTACTGAGAACCTGCCCGGTATCGCCGGATTCGCGAAGGCTGCGGAAATTTCATTCAACGAGATAAACGAGGAAATTCCGCGAATTACTGAATTACGGAACAAATTATATGAGCTTATTTCCGCAGGAGTTGACAACATTATCGTCAACAGCGATCTTGAGAACGGCTACGGAGGAATACTCAACATCACTTTTCCGGGCGTTGAAGGGGAAGCGCTTCTGCTTTCACTTGATCTTGAAGGTATAGCCGTTTCGACCGGTTCCGCCTGTTCTACAGGGCAGATCACACCGTCAAGAGTGCTTCTTGCGATAGGCAGGACACCTGAGGAGGCGCAGAGCTCTATCCGATTTTCCGTAGGCCGCTTCAATACGCCTGAAGAGATCGAGTTCGCCGCTCAGAAAGTCATTGAAAATGTTAAAAGACTCCGCGAGATGATGAATTGACAATTGTTTTCTTCTACATTATTTTTTTTGCTTCAATTGCTTACATTGCGTTTGAATTGTTGTCATTCATAAAATCAATAGTGTATACATATTTTTACTATTCCTTAAGGAAGTATGAATATAAAAATATAAGTCTAAAAAATAATTCCTTAATCCTGATTTCGATCTATTTATTTATATTTCTTCTCGTTTTTATTCTTCCACCATCTGTAAGATTTATCCTATTTTTTATAATACCTTTAACATCTATGTTCTTTAAAA
>QKDR01000003.1 GCA_003252515.1 Candidatus Delongbacteria bacterium
AAGAATTTGCCTGCCGGTAAATATTACTGGAGCGTACAGACAGTTGATTACGCTTACGCAGGATCGGAGTTCGCAGCTGAAAGATCCTTTATCACAGGCACATTGGCAGTTCCTTCCAATGTTTCGATCTCTGAGCTGACAGGTAATGTAACAGTCTCGTGGAACGCGGTTCAGTATGCCGATTCATACAAGATATATGCTTCGGCGGACCCATACGGGACATTTGATGATGTAAGCTCACAGGGAACGTTTGACGGAATGAGCTGGAGCCAGCCGGCAGGTGAGACGAAGCTGTTCTACTATGTTGTAGCTGTAGCAAGCGGAGAATAATTATCTTAAAGAAAGGATGAAAAGCCCGAAAAACATCTTCGGGCTTTTTTATTTTATTAACATTTTTAGTTCTGATTGGAATTCAGATCAGGACAAAATCACATAAACAGTTCCTCTTCCTCTGCCTGTCCTGGAGATCAGATTCTCACTCAGCATATACTGGAGATATTTCTTTATCGTATTAATTGAATATGAACTAAGCTCATGTGCGATATCACCGGTTTTCAAAAACCTTTTCTCTTTTAATAATTACAGATATATCCGCATTGTATCCGTATTATATCCGATTATACATATCAAGTTTTGCGTATTTTCAATAAAAATACCCCCGCATTTCTAACACAATTCTAACAGACTCTTATTTTTATCCTAACATTCGAACGCGAAATTACCTCCGAAAACAAAACTTAGGAGGATCGTGTGAAACAAAAATTGGTACTGGTGATAATGATGATCGCGGCAGCGTTTGCTTTCGCGAAAAAAGACGATCAGATAACGATGGTGGGATCGACTACCGTACTTCCGATAGCTCAGGCTACAGCTGAAGCATACATGGAACTTAATCCGGACATTGATGTCTCTGTAAGGGGCGGAGGTTCAGGGGTCGGTATAGCGGGTATAATAGCGGGAACTTGCGACATCGGCAACGCTTCAAGGCACATTAAAGATAAAGAAAGAATGAAAGCGAAAGAGAATGGTGTGAATGCATACGAGAACGTGGTCGCCAACGACGGGATCGCGGTGATCGTCCACAAGTCGAACGGTGTAAAAGATCTTACACTCGAGCAGCTTAAGAAAATATACACAGGCGAAATTACGAACTGGAAAGACGTCGGCGGACCTGATCTTGGTATCGTGATAGTGTCAAGGGACGTATCTTCAGGCACCTACGAAGTCTTCGAGGAAAAAGTTCTTCATGATGACAAACTGAATTCATCTGCTCTTATGCTGGCTTCGAACAACGCCGTTGCTACAACAGTAAAGGATACCAAAGGCGCGGTAGGTTATGTCGGCATCGGATATCTGAACGGAACCGTCAATGCCGTCAAAATAAATGGAATTGAAGCAACGGAAAAGACCATTCAGGATAAAGTATATCCTATAGCGAGAACACTTCATATGTACACGAAAGGAAAACCGGAAGGCAGGGTCAAAGGCTATATCGATTTCGTACTGTCCGCTAAAGGACAGAATCTTGTCGAGGAAATGGGTTTCGTTAAAGTGAAAGGCGCAAAATAATTTGAAAAAGATCTGGGACGGAATATTTTCGGCAGTTACCTACGGAGCGGCGTTCTTCACGATAGCCGCTCTTGCCGGTATTATAATCAGCATCGTGTCCCAGGGACTGCCTGTTTTTGAGAAATTCGGCATAACGGGAATGCTTTTCGGCAACGAGTGGAGACCTGTAGATTCGCCTCCCGAATTCGGTATATACCCGCTGATAATATCGTCCCTTCTCATTACAGCCGGAACTCTATTTGTGGCAGTCCCGCTCGGTCTGGGTTCCGCGATCTATATCTCTGAACTCGCGGGAAGAAGGACTAAAGAAGTAATCAAACCGCTGATAGAACTCCTCGCAGGCATACCTTCCGTGATCTACGGTCTGGTCGGAATCGTTTTCCTCGCCCCGTTCCTCATGAAAGTGCTGGATATTCCCGTGGGACTGAACCTGTTCTCGGCTTCTCTTATACTCGGCGTAATGGTAGTTCCGATAGTCTCGACGATGAGCGAGGACGCTCTTAACGCAGTACCGAGAAGCCTCCGTGAAGCGTCCTACAGCCTCGGCGCGAACAAGTTCGAGACCATCTTCCGCGTCGTTATTCCGGCGGCGAAGAGCGGAATAATCGGAAGCTTCATCCTCGCTTTCGGACGGGCTATAGGTGAAACTCTTGTCGTTCTCATGGTGGCCGGAGGTTCCGCTCAGATACCGGACAGCATCTTCGATCCCGTCCGCCCGATGACGTCCGCCATTGCCGCGGAGATGGGCGAGACCGTCGTGGGCAGCATGCACTACAGTGCGCTCTTCGCGATTGCCGTCGTACTTTTCGCGATCACTTTTCTGAGTAACGTTGTCACCGAACTCGTATTTTTCAGGAAGAGAAAATGATGAACATGAGAAACATAAAACAGTTCGCGGGGCTTTCTGCTCTGAACATTCTCACATTCCTGACTGCGGCTGTGCTGTTCGTTTTTATCACGATAATACTGTACAAAGGGTTCGGTGTACTTTCGTGGGAATTCGTTTCCGAGTCCCCGCGCAGGTTCATGACCGAAGGCGGTATATTCCCCGCGATCGTAGGAACATTCTGGTTGACGATGATATCCGTGTTGATATCTTTACCGTTCGGTATTCTTACGGCTGTTTATCTGACAAGTTACGCGCGTCCTTACTGGTTCGTCAAGTCACTCAGGATAACAATAAGTACTCTCGCGGCAGTACCTTCC
>QKDR01000034.1 GCA_003252515.1 Candidatus Delongbacteria bacterium
AATTTTATGAATAACATATCTGTTATAACCGTAAAAACGGAGAATTCTCATATTTCTTCGGATGGTTTTATCCTGCTGATCGATAAAGATCCTGACTGTACAAGTTTCGATGTAGTGGCGAAACTCAGAAAAATACTCAGGATCAGAAAGATCGGTCACGCCGGCACCCTCGATCCTTTCGCGACGGGGCTTCTCGTCATGCTTGTAGGGAAAGCGACTAAGATGCAGGACTCTCTTATGATGAACGATAAAGTCTACGAGTGTACGGTTAAGCTTGGAGAAAGGACGGATTCTTTTGACAGGACGGGAACCGTTACAGACACTTCGGATAAGAAAATCACGGAAAGCGAAATTCGTAAGACTGTTATGAGTTTTGTAGGGGAGGGGGAACAGCTGCCTCCGATGTTCTCTGCTGTCAAAAAAGACGGAACAAGGCTTTACGAGCTCGCCAGAAAGGGCATAGAGATCGATAGGGAACCGAGGAAGATCACGATAAATTCGATCGAAGTCCTGGGTTCTGATGAAGGATATTTCAGAATGAGGGTCGGCTGTTCGAAAGGAACTTACATCAGATCACTTGCCGACGATATAGGTATGAAGCTGGGAACTTTTGCTCATCTTCAGGAGCTCAGACGCGTTTCTTCGGGAAAATTTTCAGTTGACGATGCTTTCAGACTTAGCGGGTTTGCGGAGTTCGTAAGATCAGCGGGAAATTGATTTCAGGTCACATCTTTCTCAACATACTCTTTTTCAAGGTCGAGATATTCTTTCGTACCGAAGATCTCTTTTAAAGTACTGCTTTCGGGATCGTCGAATTCTTTCATCATCGAGTTGATGGAATCACCGCTGTCCTTGATCTTCCTGATTATGTTAATTACAGAATCCTTTTTTTCAAGCTGTGATTTTTCGATCTTGGAAATAAGTATAGTGCTGTATCCGATTATACCGTTCAGAAGCGTGTTTATTTTGTGATTCTGGGCGACAATGAGAGAATGTACCGCTTTTGCCTGCTCTTCGAGTATTTTCTTCTTTCTGAGCGTTTTGAGATACTGTGTCTTGGATTCGGATTCTTCCTTCTGTTTGAGCATATCTTCTTCTTTTCTGATCATCTGCGCGAGTCTAACTTTCTGAACTGAGACATAATAATAGTGGAGAACTATTGTGAGGAGAGTATATAATGTGAAGAAAGTCCAGACATAAGTACGGTTCTCAAAGAAATAAAGGTAAAGCGTGAGTACAATGACGACCGAAATGAAAACTGTCGCGTGACGTATTATCGTCTTTTTCGTATTCGGGTCCATAATTACTCCATTAATAGTATTGAAGAATATTTTTTTTGAATTTTTCGAACTTCCCATTAATTATAGCTTTTCTTGACTCTCTTGTCAACCAAATATAAAAATAAATGTTGTGTATCGTGGCAAGCTGGCCTGCCAGTTTTTCTCTGGCGTTGAAAAGGTGTCTGATGTAAGCTTTGGAGTAGTTCCTGCAGGTGTAGCAGCCGCATTTTTCGTCTATAGGGGTGAAGTCCGATTTTACTTTCGCGCCTTTGAGGATGATCTTTCCGGTGCGCGTGAAAACTGTTCCGTTACGGGCGTTGCGGGTCGGCATCACGCAGTCGAACATGTCCACGCCGACGGAAATACAGTTGAGGATATCCGCCGGAGTGCCTACGCCCATCAGGTACCTCGGCTTGTTCACCGGCAGGTTCTCGGTACAGATGCCTGCAATCTCCGGTATCAGTTCGGGTGGTTCTCCGACCGAAACTCCGCCTATAGCGTAGCCCTCGAAATCGAGGTCTGAAAGCTGTTTGCAGCTATCCTTACGCAGGTCATGGTAGACGGAGCCCTGCGCTATGGCGAACACGGTCTGGCCGTGCCCGTACAGCGGCTTCGTCTTATGAAAGTGGTCAATTGACCGCTTAGCCCAGTGCGTAGTGCGCTCGACAGCCTTGGCGGCCTGCTTCTTGTCCACAGGATAGTGCGAGCATTCGTCTAATACCATCATTATGTCGGATCCGATTATCCGCTGGATGTCTATCACGCTCTCGGGCGTGAAAAAGAATTTTACACCGTCAAGGTGTGACTGGAAATGCACGCCCTCGTCCTTTATCTTTGTCAGGCTGGCGAGGCTGAACACCTGGAACCCTCCGCTGTCGGTGAGGATGTTGCCGTGATAGTTCATGAACTTGTGAAGTCCTCCGGCTGTCTTCATCAGTTCCATGCCGGGTCTGTTGTTCAGATGGTAAGTATTCCCGAGAATGATCTTCGCTTTAGCTTCCTTAAGGTCTCTGTTTGTCAGCGCTTTGACGTTCCCCAGAGTTCCTACGGGCATGAATACAGGTGTTTCAACGGTTCCGTGGTCGGTCTCAAGAGTTCCCGCTCTGGCTTTAGATCCCGCTTCGGTATGTTCGAGTGTGAATTTCAAGTTGAGTCCTTAAAATTATGATTCTTAAGTTGTAAATATATTAAATAAAGCTGAGAATTACAAGACGGAAGTGATCATTCGGGTATTGATCGGGTGCGGTCGGTAGACTGCGCTCTTACTCTGTAAAACACTTACGGAGATCAGGAGAAAACGAGAATGACAAGGTCATTCGGACCGATAGCTGCCGTCTTGTGGGCCATTTTTCCAATTTTGCACTGGGTGTAACGGTAATGGGAAAAAGCGCACAAGGTAAAAGAACACAAGGGGTCAAGTCATTTTTCCAATGTTATGGGTCGAAGTGCAAATTCCAGTATTCATTAATTCAACCACA
>QKDR01000065.1 GCA_003252515.1 Candidatus Delongbacteria bacterium
TTCCGAAGACGTGAACTGGTACTCCGGGATATCCGAAGGTGATTCCGTAAATTACAGACTTTCGAAAAGTCCAGATACGTACACACCCGGTGAATTTCCTTACGGTCTAACGATGAACGACGACGGTCTGATATCCGGGACTGTTCCTGAATACGGACAGACATGGGACCTGACAGTAAGGGTAACAGACTGGAACGGAATCTACTCCGAAAAGTCATTTGTTCTCAATTCCGCAACGGGTGTCGAAGACAGTACTGTTCCTGGTAAGATCCGTATTTCGAACTATCCGAACCCGTTCAATTCGGCGACTCGTATCTACTTTGAACTCGAGCGTGATATTTCAGGATCGCTTTTGATCTACAACCCGGCAGGTCAGGCTGTCGGATCGATCTTTGAGAACAGGCGCCTGCAGAAAGGCTTTCACTCCGTTATATGGGAACCCGGATACCTGAGTTCGGGAATTTACTACGTCACGCTGATGGATAATTCCGGCGTACTTATGTCGGTAAAAACGCAGTTCCTAAAATAAATCTCTACACTTAAGAGTCCCGCAGAGCATCAGTCTATGACCACATGTTCATACCGCTTGCTATTCCCGTTTATATTGCGTATCTTCGGTTAACATTATTTTAAACAGAGTTTTAATTTAATCGAAAAAGCATAACAAAACACACAAAGAGGAAAAGAATTGGAAAATGCTTCATTTAACACATTGAACCTGATCGAACCGGTCTTAAAAGCTATAGATGAACAAGGTTATACAGTACCTACGCCGATACAGTTGAAGGCTATACCGCTGATCTTAAAGGGAAGAGACCTGCTGGGCTGCGCTCAGACGGGTACGGGAAAAACCGCGGCTTTCGCAGTGCCAATACTACAGATGATGAGCGCAAAAAGAACATTTGAGAAAAGAAGGAAAGTCAGAGGGCTGATCCTTACGCCGACGAGGGAGCTCGCCATACAGATCGAGGAAAGCTTCAAATCGTACGGAAGACACCTGGGACTGAAGAACAAAGTTATTTTCGGCGGAGTGAGCCAGAACGCGCAGGTAAACGCTCTTAAGAGCGGCGTCGATATAATAATAGCTACGCCGGGCAGGCTTCTGGACCTGATGGGCCAGGGATATATTTCGCTTAAGGATATCGAGTATTTCGTTCTCGACGAGGCGGACAGAATGCTCGACATGGGATTTATACACGACATAAAGAAAGTGCTCGCGGTACTTCCTAAGAAGAGACAGTCTCTGTTCTTTTCGGCGACCATGCCGCCCGAGATCATAAAACTCGCGGGAACGATCCTCGTGAATCCGGCGGAAGTATCGGTCACACCCGTTTCTTCGACGGTCGACACGATAGACCAGTACGTCTATTTCGTGGACAGGGTGAACAAGAACAAGCTGCTCGTTGACATACTGAAGGATCAGAAGATCAGGACCGCGCTCGTATTCACAAGGACCAAGCACGGCGCCGACAAGGTCGTCAAAGTGCTCCAGAAAATGAACGTGACAGCCGAAGCGATCCACGGGAACAAGGCGCAGAACGCGAGGCAGCGAGCCCTGTCGAACTTCAAGTCGCAGGCTACGCGCGTGCTTGTCGCGACTGACATCGCCGCCAGAGGTATCGACGTGGACAATCTTGAATACGTGATAAACTACGAGATGTCGAACATAGCCGAAATGTACGTCCACCGCATCGGAAGGACGGGAAGGGCCGGTGCAAAGGGAACTTCGTTCTCATTCTGCGACGCCGAGGAGAAAGCATACCTGAAAGAAGTGGAAAAGCTGATATCCAAGAAGATCCCGGTAATTGAAGAACATCCCTATCCGCTGGTAGATCACAATCCGGTAAAGAAAACTAAACAGGCGATCGTAAGAAAACCTTCTGATAGATCGGTGAAAAAAGCGGATGAGAACCGCAGGCGCAGATCCAACAGCAGGTAATTGCTTTTTAAGATAGTATTTCCTTGATTTAGGCTTCGCATTTACTTACTAAGATAAGAAGGCTGGTGGGGCGGATTATCCGATGCATGGTTAATAAAAGTCGATTCTACAGGGAACATAGTCTGGGAACAGAATTACGAATTAGATGGTGACGACAGACTGCATTCCGTTCAGCAGACCGATGACGGCGGATATATTCTCGCCGGATATACCGATTCTAAAGGAACCGGCGGAAAGGATATGTGGATCATCAAGACTGACGAGAACGGTACGGAAATCGAAAGTCCGTTCATGCCCGTAACAACTGAGTTATATCAGAACTACCCTAACCCGTTCAATCCGGTTACTGAAATTAAATTTACGCTTCATGAAAAAGATGATGTTAAACTTTCCGTCTTTAACTCTAAAGGAGAGCTGGTCAGGACTCTTCTTGAAGGCCGGATGGATAAAGGTTCCCATACGGTACAATTCGACGCTTCAAACCTTAATTCCGGTTTGTACTTCTACGAGCTGAGTTCAAGCGGTAAAATATTTACGAATAAGATGCTGTTCCTGAAATAACTCACACTTGATTTGTAATATAAAATGCTTTAGATTGTTCAGGTATGAAATTATCGTTCAAACGAATAACTTCTTCAGGCACTTTTATCCCTGAGATAGACGGATTAAGATTCATCGCGATCGTAAGTGTCGTTCTGTTCCATCTTAATGAATTCCTGAAAGTAAAAGATATAAATCAGTATGCCGACAGCATTGATTATTCATGGCTGAAACACATAGTGTC
>QKDR01000086.1 GCA_003252515.1 Candidatus Delongbacteria bacterium
CCATACGCTGTAGCCGGGACTGTACCTTCTCCCCTGTATATCAGGCACTGAAAGTTCATTCCTGATAATATCGTTCAGGTATTCGGCGAGTGCTTCCGTTACTTCCGCTGCGAAACCGTACCAGTAATAAAAATTGGTGTATGATTGCTCTCCGAAGAGTTTTTTTGATATCTCAACGGCTTGTTGACCGGCAGTGGCAAGGAACACAGCGGAAAAATCTTTATCGGTGATAAAATCAGAAAGAGATATCTCAGGATATGTTTTTCTTCTCGGGAAATCGAACCCGGTTTCATCCTTACTGAAATATCCGTAGACCGCTTTAAAGGTCAGTTCCGACGCTTTCTCCGAACATTTCGCGTATAGTTGGTTCTTATCTTTATCGTCCGCCCATCTGACCTTAAAAAGCCTGTTTTTGTTGAGATATTGCTCGATATCTGAGAATTTTATATTATCGAGTCTTTTCGTTCCAGAAAATGGCTTTACAGGCCGTTCATAATCTTTATTCATATCCACTTTAAGAATGTTTTCGGATGTTTCTTTCGTATCATCTGATTTTACTGCATGACCTTCACCTGTTTCCATGATCCTGACAGCTTCGAAAGAATCTTTTGCGTAGAATATCTTTCCGTTGTATAACGGAGCGAGCGAGCCGCTTACGAATCCGGCGTTCAGTGCCGCCCCTCCACAAAGGACGGGAGTTGTTATCCCTCTTTCGTTGAAATGTGCGACCACGTTCTTCATTTCCTCCGCTGAAGATACGAGCAGGCCGCTCAAACCTATGAAATCAGCCTTGTTCTCGATCGCCGCGTCAGCTATGGTCTGAGGTGTGCAGTCTATGCCTATGTTATGTATCTTGAATCCGTTGTTGCTCAGGATTATATCTACAAGGTTCTTGCCTATATCATGTACGTCACCTTTTACAGTGGCAAGCACGACTCCGGCTTTGGCAGACATTTCATCAGCCTGAAAATAAACGGAAAGTATATCAGCGGCTTTTTTCATCGTTTCAGCCGATTTTAGAACGAACGGCAGCTGAAGAGTTCCTTTTCCGAACTGCTCGCCTACCTCCGCCATGCCTTTTAAAAGATAATCGTTGATAATCTCAAGAGGTCTGTACTTCTCCATAGCTCTTGCGAGGAGTTCTTCCAGACCTTTCTTCTTACCTTCTATAATGGCTTCTTTAAGCTCTTCTTCGAGCGTGAGCTGAACTTTTTCCTCTTTTGTTGTATCGGCAGAAGTTTTATCGAACATAACTATGATCTTTTCGAGCGGATCGGTTTCGTTATCACGTCTGTTGAAGATCAGGTCCTCCGCCGCTTTTCTCGCGTCTTCCGGGATCCTGTTGAACGGAATTACTTTCCCCGCATGGAAGATGGCAGAGTCAAGTCCGTATTGAACCGCGTGGAACAGGAATACAGAATTGATAACTTTCCTGGCTTTCTCGTTCAGACCGTAGGAAACATTACTTACACCGAGCATGACCTTTACTCCGGGATAAGCTTTTTTTATTTCCTTAACTCCGTTAAGGGTATCGACACCCGCATTGTACAGACTGTGATCTCCGCTTCCGAGTGTGAAAGTCAGTGGATCGATCAGAACATCAGTGTCAGGCAGACCTTTCGATCTTGTCAATTCTAATATATTGCCTGCAACAGCTACTTTTCTTTCAACGGTCTTTGCCATGCCTTCATCGTCAATTGTCAGAGCAATCACGGAAGCACAATACTCTCTTGCAAGCTCAATTATCCTGCCGGCTTTTTCTCCGCCTCCTTCAAGGTTGATCGAATTTAGCAGTGCTTTACCCGCATAATTCTTCAATGCTGTTTCAATTACATCGACGCTTGTGGAATCTATCGATAGAGGTATGCGTAGTTCTTTTGAAAGCCTTCTGACCATCTCACCCATTATTCCTGCTTCATCCACACCGGGATAGGCGACCGAAAGGTCGAGCATATGCGCGCCTTCCTTCTCCTGCTCCTTCGCGAGTTCGGTCATGGCTTCGAAATCGTTAGAAAGTAAAGCTTCTCTGAATTTCTTGCTTCCCGTTGCGTTGGTTTTCTCACCTATAATGAGAGGGCGCGGTTCTATATTATAATTCTGGCTAGTGTACAATGATGCCGATGCTGAAACAGGAGCTGCTTTGCTTCTTCGTCTTACCGGAATATCTTTAACAGCTTCGGAAAGCGCTTTTATATGCTCGTAAGTCGTTCCACAACATCCTCCGACTATCTCAATACCTGATTCAGCGACGAAACGCTTCAGGTGCGACGCGAATATCTCTGGAGTCTGGGAATATGACAGCTTTCCGTTCACGATCTCAGGAAGTCCGGCATTTGGAAGAACGGAGCAATGGAACGGGTTCTTCTGGGACAGTTCGCGGACTGTCTCGTGCATGGATTCAGGTCCGGTTCCGCAGTTGAAACCAAGTGCGAACAGATCGTATGAAGAAAAAGCGGCTATTACTGCTGACAGGTCTGTTCCCAGAAGCAGTCTTCCGTTGTGCTCAAGCGTGACCTGAAGTATGACAGGAAGCTTTTTCTTCTTTTCAGCCATGGCTTTGAAAAGCGCGGATAAGGCGGCTTTGGACTGGAGCATGTCCTGGCAGGTCTCGACCTGGAACAGATCGACACCACCGTCAAGAAGTCCCGGCGCCTGAATATAATATGATTCCTTAAGCTCGTCGTATGTGGTCTGCAGCAGGCTCGGGAGCCGCCTT
>QKDR01000183.1 GCA_003252515.1 Candidatus Delongbacteria bacterium
TATGAATACTGTTCTTTATGCTTATTTGTTTGATAATTCAGAGATAGATTCTGTTTTCTGCGCTATTGATTTTGTTCGTTATTATCATCCTAAACAGCATTATCTTACGTCAACAACCATCACCAGAGAGACAAATGGGGACTGGCAGTCGGTGAGTGTTCCTGTGAATTATAATTTTGAAAGCTGCTATCTCCTGTTCCGTGCGGCGAACTATATTCAGGGCGACACAACTTATATAGCTCCTGAAGACGCTGCGGTAATGCTCGATGTTGTCTCGCTTACCGGTACTATAGACCTCGGTACTCCTGAGAATATTACAATAGTCCGTGATTCAACGAACACGACATTGAGCTGGGATTTTGTTCCGGGAGCTACTGAGTATAAAGTCTATGTGTCTGAAGACCCTTATGGTACTTTCACTCTTGATACTACAGGCACATGGATCAGTGATACTGAGTGGCAGAAAGCTGATGCCGGCGATAAATATTTCTATTATATCGTAGCGGCAAGTGCCACTAAGGAGATCATTGGCGACAATTTAAAGATCAGGCTGAAATCTGAGAAGCTGAAACATTAAAAAAAATGTGCGGCGAATAACAAATATTCGCCGCGCTTTCTATCTATTTATCCAGCACTTTATTACTTCTTTTTATAGCGCAGAACTCACCGCACATGGAGCAGACGTCCTCGTCCAAAGGGGCTGCTGATTCGCGGTAAGCTTTGGCTTTCTCCGGATCAATTGATAATTCGATCTGCTTTTTCCAGTCCAGGTCATGACGGGCTTTGCTCATGGCATTGTCCCAGTCCATTGCTCCGGGAAGACCGCGCGCAAGGTCGGCGGCATGGGCGGCTATTCTGGATGCTATGATACCTTCTTTCATATCGTCAAGGTCGGGGAGGCGCAGATGTTCCGCCGGAGTGACGTAGCACAGAAAGTCAGCTCCGTGAGACGCCGCAAGTGCTCCTCCGATGGCGGATGTGATGTGGTCGTAGCCGGGAGCAACGTCCGTTACCAGCGGGCCGAGCACGTAGAAAGGCGCGCCGTGGCAGAGTTTTTTCTGCAGCTGCATGTTCGGGATGATCTCGTTAAGCGGAACGTGTCCGGGACCTTCTATCATTACCTGAACTTTTCTTTTCCATGCCTGTTTTGTGAGCTCTCCCAGCATGATGAGCTCCTGGATCTGAGGCGCGTCGGTGCTGTCCTTGATGCTTCCCGGTCTGAGTCCGTCACCGAGGCTCAAAGTCACGTCATGCTTCTCGCACAGATCGAGCAGTCTTTCAAAGTGTTCGTAGAACGGATTTTCGGCGTTGTTCTCTTCCATCCACTCCATAAGGATAGATCCGCCTCTGGAAACTACATGGGTCAGTCTTCTGTTCTTCTTCACTCTTTCAACTACGACCTTAGTCAAGCCGGCGTGTATGGTCAGAAAATCGATCCCGTCGAGCATGTGTCTTTCGGTTATTCCGAACCATTCGTCAACGGTGATATCTTTGATCGGTTTGTCTATGTATTCTCTTACAGTATCATAGATCGGGACTGTGCCGAGCATTACGTCAGATTCTTCCACGATGAGTTTTCTGAATGCCTGAGTGTCTCCGAAAGTGCTGAGGTCCATGATGGCGTCGGTCTTGAGTTCGAGAGCTGTCCTTACTTTTTTCATCTCCATATCGAGATTGAAGCAGTCTCTGGAAACGCCGAGATTAACATTGACCTTTGTCTTTAGTCCCTTGCCGATCCCTATTCCCCTGAGCTTTTTGTGGTTCCTGTTCGCCGGAATTACGATCTTTCCTTCACTTATCAGCTGTAAAAGTTCCTTTTCTCCGATATGTTCGCTATTTAGAACATCTTTCATCTGAGGAGTGACTATACCTTTCGAGGCCGCGTCCATCTGTGTCGTGTAATCCATCATCTATCCTTTAAATTTATTATTCAACTGCCCGATCTTCTCTCTGATATTTTCCGCGCCGACTATCTCGGTTACGAGAGCGACTGCCTTCGCGCCTTTCTCCAGAACCTGAGAGATATTGTGTTCCTTGATGCCTCCTATAGCTACGAACGGGATATCAATGTTCTTGATAACGAATTCGAGATATTCAAGTCCGACAGCGTCGCAGACATTTTTCTTTGTTTTTGTGGCGAAAACAGGCCCGACGCCGATGTAGTCCGCTCCGTCTTTCACAGCTTTATAAGCCTGTTCCGGCGAGTGGGTCGATACTCCGGCGATAAGGTGCGGGGCTATTCTTTTTATTTCACTGACCGGAAGGTCATCCTGTCCGCAGTGTATTCCGTCTGCTCCGCATAGTAATGCGATGTCCAGAAAGTCGTTGACGATGAATAAAGCTCCGGCCTTTTTTGTCATCTTTCTGATCTCGATGCATTCGGCCAGCATCTCTTTTCGGGATTTATTTTCTTCTTTCTCTCTGTACTGAACGATCTTTATTCCAGCCTGGAGCATTTCCCTTACGACTTCCGCGTTGCTTCTGCCGTTCGAATATTCCCCGGCCGTAATGCAGTAAATACCTTCGGGGAGTGTTCTTTTTATTATGCCTGAAGCTGATCTTTCCAGCGTATAAACATCGAACCTGATTTTCTCGAAGAGTTTTGCTTCCTGATAATTTCCTGTAAGGTTAAGGTTCTCTTCAATGCTTCTGACCGCTTCCTGAACTCTTTTGAAATTCGCGGTAAAGAATTCTTTTGCGGAAGATTTTCTGTCAATTTCCGAGCTCTGAGATATTGTCAGGCCGTTGTCGTCTGACGAATCCCTGCTTGAAACAAGTATACCGTCAAGATGCTTCAGCGTATCCCTTACTCTGTGCCTCAGTTCCCGCAGTTCCGCATTAATTCGTTTATCGTTCCGTATGAACCTGAAATGATCCTCCAGAACTCTCAGGCCTTCCGAAGCGCGGTTCACGTTAGCGTCGATTATTCTGTAGCTGTTGTTCATCTTATAAGTTCCCAGTCTTTTAGTACGGGCTGAAATCCTCTTTTCTTTATCATCGAAATTATTTCAGGAACATCGCGGTTATCGGAAATGTCGAACTGCGGAATGCCGCCTTCTTCGGATTCAGCGTAGCCGCCTACCGAGGTCTTTGATCCGGCAGACATTCTCGTGATGCCCAGCGGGAGTATGTTGTCCCTGAATTCCGCGTTCTCCCGGGTAGATACGTTAAGTCCGACTCTCGGCAGGAATAAACGGAACGCGGTCAGGAACTGAACGAAAGTTCTGTCCGGCAGAATGTGGTCCGGCTTGAAATTCCCTTCCGAATGATTTATTCTGGGAAAGGAAACGGCGATCTCGGTGTCAGGATATTTGTCGTCAAGATATTTTGCGTGAACAGCGTTCAGGAACGCTTCCTTTCTGACATCGCCGAGCCCGTAAAGAGCGCCGATGTTTACCAGCCTGAATCCGGCTTTAGCGCCTCTTTCCGGGCATTCAAGCCGCCAGTCATAGTCGGATTTTCTGCCTGCCGGATGCATCCGGGCATAGATGTTCCTGTCATACACTTCCTGATAGACCGTGAGCCCGTCGACGCCGATATCTTTGAGTTCGGAATACTGTTCGGCAGTCATCGGGAACATCTCTATCGAGATCGAAGGAAAATGCTTTGAAAGAAGTTCCAGCGCCGGTTTAACGTAATCGAAACCTGCCTTCTCTTCAGCTTCTCCGGTCAGCACGAGCAGATGTTTGATCCCGGTTTTTTTGATTATCAAAGCTTCCTTTTCGATCTCTTCGTAGGAAAGCATTTTTCTCGGTATTTTATTCCGGGCTGAAAATCCGCAGTAAACGCAGCCGTTCGAACAATAATTCGAGATATAAAGCGGAATGTATAATGAGACCGTTCCCCCGAAATACTGCATCGTAAGCGAGTGAGAGCGCTTCGCCATTTCCTCCAGATGGGCTTCGGCGGCGGGGGAGAGCATATTGAGCAGATCATATGTTCCGGGCTTTTCCTTTGTGATGCTCTTTTTTACATCACCGGATGTTACCGAGCCGAAGTATTTGTCAAAATCGAAATTCTCATATTTTTCAAGTTCATGTAAAAAAGACATCAGTTATCCTTATCTTAAAAAGCCCGTCATGGGGCTTGAAGCGTTCGCTGTTTCAGATTCCTCTCCCATTCTGGCGAGATACGCCAGTCTGCCAGCCTGCACCGCCATTGAAAAAGCTTTTCCCATGCTCACGGGATCGTCGGCAATGGAAATGGCGGTGTTGACCAGAACAGCGTCCGCGCCGAGCTCCATGGCCTCCGCCGCCTGGGACGGCCTGCCGATCCCGGCGTCTACGACTACCGGAACATCAATGTTCTCGATGATCATCTCGATGATCTCTTTCATTTTCAGGCCCCTGTTCGAACCGATGGCAGATCCCAGAGGCATTACTGCCGCTGCTCCAGCGTCAACGAGTTTGTAGGAATAAGTCAGGTCAGGCATAATGTACGGAAGCACGATGAAACCTTCCGCCGCAAGTATTCTTGTCGCTTTTATGGTCTCTTCATTGTCCGGCATCAGGTATTTCGTTTCGGTAATTATCTCGATCTTGATAAAATCACCCATCCCGGCCTCTCTCGCTATCCTGGCTATCCTAACGGCCTCGTCACAGTTTCTTGCCCCTGAAGTGTTCGGCAGGAGAACAATATTCTTCGGAATGTACTCAAGTATATTTTCGTTCCCGGCATCGAAATCAACCCGTCTTAAAGCTACGGTTATCATTTCGGACCCGCTTGATTCCAGCATTTTGGGAATAAGCTCTCTTGATCTGAACTTGCCTGTGCCTGTAAAAAGTTTGTTCTTAAACTCCCTGCCGCCTATTTTTAAAATATCGTTCATTATCCGCCGCCCACAAAATTTAAAATTTCGATCGTGTCATTTTCTGATATTCTATGATCTTTCCAGAATTCTTTTCTGATTATCCTTCCGTTATATTCAATGACGACAGTGGACGGATCAAGTTTTTTTTCTATGATCAGTCCGTATAAATCATCAGAATCAGTCTGGTAAGATGTTCCGTTCAAAACAATGTTCATGCCGCTTTCCTCCGTCGGTATTATCCGAATCAGGTTCCAAGGGTCGGGAAAATTTCCCTCTCAGCCGTTATGGCACCCCCAGGGCCGTTTGTTCTGGTAATATAAGAAATTTATGATGTTAATCAAAAGTAAAGTTTAAATAAAAATAAAGAAATTAGAGCTTTACATTGCCTGTAATTTAAATTAATTTTCATAACATGAAGAGAGAAACAGGTATTTTCAGTAAAAGCCCTACCGTTCATCTTGCACGGAGAATATATAATTCCGTAAAATATAATTTTGCGACCAAGCTTATATTCTTTATGATCGGTACAGCGTTATGGCTGAACATCAATCTGCAGAAGGATTTTGAGACGACCGTCGATATACCGATAAAACTTTCCAATATCGTGAGAGGTAAGACGCTCCTGGAACCCATACCCGAATTCGCAAGGATCAAGATCCGCTCGAAAGGAAGGAACATTCTGATATCCGATTTCAGGGAGGATGTATATTTCGAGATCGACGGTTCGACATTTGATGATTCAGCTACCGTACATCTGAACATGGATTATTTCGTTAATGCTTCAGGATTAGAACTCGAGCCTCTGTTCATCTTCCACCCTCAGGAGATAGGTATCGTTTATGACGATTTTATGTCGGTAAAAGTTCCGGTATCATTGAATTACCAGTTCACTACGGCTCCGGGTTATGTGATATCCGGGGATTTTAAATTTTTCCCCGATTCTGTAAATATTTCAGGGCCTAGATCGAAAGTAAAAAAGATCAGATCGGTAGAAACAAGAAAAGTAGCGGATAAAGATATCAGTTCCACTTTTGCGAAACATATACAACTCATAAGGACCGACTCAGTGTCGGTAAAATATTCCGCGCGTGAAGTTCTTGTGAGCCAGGAAGTGGTAAGAAAGGGATCCAATACCTTCAAAGCTCCTGTCAGAATAATCAACAAACCGGAGAACATGAATATCCTTCTGGAACCGATAGCTATAGATATCACGGTCGTGGGTCCGGTGAGCGAACTGCAGAAAATAACAGCCGAGAATTTTTCGGTCACTGCGGACGCGAGGGAGATTGATAATATCACGAACAGGATACCGATAAAAGTATTGAGCAATATAAAACTCGACTGGAAACAGTCTGCTTCCGAAGTCAGAGCAATACAGTACTAAATAACCGGAGGATCTATGAAAAAATATCTCACCGTGATCCTGACTATGATATTTATGTCAGGCTTGTATGCTGTAACTGCCACAAGGATCAGGGTCGAAGGAATGATAGATAACGGTGTCGCTTTCTACATTGAGAGAAGTATAAAGACCGCTGCGGAGAACAATTCAGGCATTGTGATATTCGACATCAATACTTTCGGCGGCAGGGTCGACAGCGCTACGAAGATAAAAGACCTTATATTAAATTCTCCCGTCGAGACTGTGGCGTATGTGAATAAAAGAGCCATAAGCGCCGGAGCCCTGATAGCACTGAGCTGCAAGAAGATCGTGATGGCGGAAGGAAGTTCGATGGGGGCGGCGACCGTTGTAGACCAGGAAGGCGAGAAGCAGTCCGAGAAAGCTCAGTCTTACTTCAGATCAGAGATCGGATCCACCGCGGAACTGAACGGAAGGAGCAAGGAAATAGCACGTGCGATGGTTGACGAGGATATTGAGATCGACGGCGTAATAGAAAAAGGCAAGCTCCTGACATTAACAGCTAAAGAAGCGCTTGAACTCGATATGTGCGATACTATTATCCATAACGATACGGATCTTTATGAATATCTCGGGGTGTCCCCTTCCGATGTAGAGCAGATAACTATAAGTCTTGCTGAAAGAATAGTGAGATTCCTCACTAATCCTATAGTAAGTTCACTTCTGATCACACTCGCATTCCTCGGATTGATATTCGAGGTCAAAACGGCAGGATGGGGTGTCGGAGGAACTGTAGGTATAATTGCGCTTATTCTTTTCTTCGGTTCCCATTATGTTATAAATATGGCCGATCATATTGAACTTATTGTTTTCCTTGTAGGTCTTATACTGCTCCTGATAGAAGTGCTTGTGATACCGGGTTTCGGAGTTACAGGGATACTCGGTCTCCTGGCTATATTTACTTCTTTCTTCATGACACTCGTTGGGAACGATCCGACCGCGAACGATCTTCTTAACGCCGGTGCGACTCTGAGCGGTTCTTTTATCCTGTCGCTTTTAGGGTTGTACTTTCTGGCAAAATATCTGCCTGATACAAAGATGCTTGATTTTATAATCGTAAGAGGTAAAGAGGAAAAAGGAGCGGGAGTTAAAAATACAAAGCATTTCGCGGAATTGGCCGGAAGATCAGGCAAAGCGGCAACTGACCTGAGGCTGAGCGGGAAAATTGAGATAGAAGGTGAGGTGTATCCCGCAGTATCAGCTAATGAGTATATTAATGCCGGAGAACCCGTCAAGGTTTCAAAGGTCGAAGGAAATAAGATAACAGTTATAAAAGAATAAATTAAGGGAGGAAAAAATGCCGACACCAGTAATCATTATCATTGTAGGGATTATATCTCTGATCGCATTCTCGATATTCATTTCTTTCGTGCCGATCCCGCTCTGGATCAACGCTCTTTTCGCAGGAGTAAAAGTATCACTCGGATCTCTTGTTGGAATGAGGCTGAGAAAAGTACCTCCGTTCGTAATAGTGAACGCGCTGATAACAGCCGTGAAAGCCGGACTTCAGCTTACTACGAACGATCTTGAGACACATTATCTTTCGGGCGGTAACGTCCTCAGAGTGGTAACTGCACTGATCGCGGCGGATAAGGCCAACATAGCTCTTGACTTTCAGATGGCCTGCGGGATAGACCTCGCCGGAAGGAATATTCTTGAAGCTATCCAGACTTCTGTCAACCCGAGAGTGATCGACGCGCCCGTTACAGGGAAGATCGGAGCCGTTGCGAAAGACGGTATCCAGCTTTTCGCAAAAGCAAGGGTAACTGTAAGAACGAACATACAGACTCTCGTCGGCGGTGCTACTGAAGAGACCATCATCGCGAGGGTCGGTGAAGGTATCGTTTCCGCCATCGGTTCGTCTGAAACCTACAAAGTCGTTCTGGAGAATCCTGACTATATATCAAAAAAAGTGCTTGACAAGGGTCTTGACGCGGGCACCGCTTTTGAAATACTCTCGATCGATATCGCAGATGTGGACGTGGGCAAGAACGTGGGCGCCGAACTTCAGGCCGATCAGGCGACCTCTGACCTTAAAGTCGCGCAGGCGAAAGCCGAAACAAGAAGAGCTATGGCTGTCGCGGAGGAGCAGGAAATGAAGGCAAGGGTCGTTGAGATGCGCTCCAAAGTCGTAGAAGCCGAAGCACAGGTCCCGCTGGCTATGGCTGAAGCTTTCAGATCAGGGAATATGGGGATCATGGATTACTACAGAATGAAGAATATTCAGGCCGATACGAATATGCGTGAGAACATTTCCGGTTCTGAAGATAATAAATAAAATCATAGCGGGGCGGGCTGATGTCCGTCCCGAATGATGTTGTCCGGAGACAATATGGAAAAGATATTCTTATTCATAATAATAATGATCATCTCGTCGTTGTTTTCGAAAAATAAGAAAAAGAAAGCCGCGGAAAGAGTGTACAGGACTAAAGAAAAGACAACTTATTTCGATGACAAAGGTAGTTCTGCATCCGGCAGTGAAGTAAAAAAGGAGTCGCTTTCACAGCTTCAGGACCTGTTGAGCAGATACGGAGCGGACAGGAAACAGGTGTCTTCTTCCGAAAGAAATGTACCTGTGGAAACATCGTATGAGACTTCAGCTGAAGAATTCTTTGAAGAAGGATATAAGCCGAGATTCCCGCAGGGTGAATCTAAAGTTGTGTATGAGGATCATTCGATCCATACTGCCGATTTCGCGATGGAGCAGAAAGATACAAATTATGAGGATTATGAAAGTTACGATAACATGACCGCCAGAGCCGCGAAAGCAAAGGAACCGGCGCACAGCTGGAATATACCGGCAGAAGAAATAAAACCGAAAATAATTCTTTCCGAACTGTTCGGATCAAGGAATAAACTGAGGAAATCGATCATCGCGGCTGAAGTATTGAACAGGAAATATACCTAATTCAAAGAAATTCTTCCGCCGATATATTTTAAAGCCCTCGAGAAAATTAACGGTTTCGAGGGCTTTTCTTTTGAGCAGTCAATGTATGATACATCGATCCTGAGCGGATTATCGTAGACTTCTACCGAAACGAATCCCGGAGAGCACCACAGTCTGGGTCTGGTGATCGAGCCTGTATTAAGAACGAGCGGTCCGTCGGTTCCCTGTTCCGAGAATATGTGAAATACGTGTGTAGTAGCTGACAGAACCAGATCGGCTTTTTCGTGTACTATTTTCTTCTGTTCCTGATTCAGTCTGTCAAGCCAGAACCCCAGCCTTGAATGTGCGCCTATGATGATAATGTCATTAGCTTTTTTATCGATACTTTCCAGAATTCCGGTCATGTATTTCTTAGAGCTTTCTTTAAATGAGATCGAATCGTCAGCCGGCTGATCAGGATAATGCAGTGATATGAAATGAACGTTTATCCCTTTTTCGTTAATGACCGCATGGTACTCCACACCGTTATCAGCGAACACCACATTCTCTCTGGATATGATGTCGGTAAGATCGTAAAGCTGTTTTCCTGCGCCCCAGTCCGCCTGATCTTTACCGAAAAATTCATTGTCACCGTCGGCTATCGTAGGATAAAAATTGTTTTTCCACCATTCGTTTGATCTCAGGAATTCAATGAATTTATTAGGAGTACCTTTTTTTACGTGGTCTCCCATTCCAAGTACGAATTTAAGACCTTCATTCATGATCCAGTCGGACATTCGTGCGAACTCAGGCCTGTCAGCTCCGTCTCCGGTATTGTCACTGAATATCGCGAAAGAGAATGCAGGATCATCCGGAAAACAGCCCGAAGTCAGAAGCAGCAATATTACAGAAATGATTTTAAACATTGGAAATTTCCGGTAAATTTAGCTAAATTTAATACTTTAAACCGTAAAATTCAAATAAGGTTTTTAAATGGACAAAAATAAATTCATCGAGAACATAAAGATACTCAGAGAAGAATATAAGAAATGGAACGCTCCGATAGTGACACTGATATCTGTCCAGACAAAAGATCCTTACAAAGTACTGATCAGCACTTTGTTATCATTACGCACAAAGGACGATGTTACGGCAAA
>QKDR01000018.1 GCA_003252515.1 Candidatus Delongbacteria bacterium
ATGTTATGTACTGCTTCTTTCCAGTAAGACCCGAACTTTTCTTCATCAGTCAGATAACCTATACCGTTAATATAGTTCGTAAGCGCGTCAAACCAGACATATGTCACATAATCACTGTCGAAAGGCAGCTCTATACCCCACGGCATTTTTTCCTTCTTTCTCGATATGCAGAGAGGTCTTAAACCTTTCTTCAAAACTCCCAGAACTTCGTTCTTCCGGAATTTCGGGTAAATAAAATCATCGCTGCTGTTCAGAAATTCTTCATATTTATCTGCATATTTAGCCATATTGAAGAAATAATTTTCTTCTTTTATAAGTGCGGTCTCTCTTCCGCATTGAGGACATTTGCCGTCAATCAGGTCCTTTTCAGTAAAGAACGTCTCACATGGAGTACAGTAATTTCCTTCATAATGGTCTTTATAAATATCACCTTTGTCATACAGTCCCTGCAGTATTGCCTGAACATTCTTTTTATGAGACTCGTCCGTTGTCCTGAAAAATTTAAAATATTCAACATCAGCCAGTTTCAAGAGGCCGGTAAAATCAGGTATAAGCTTGTCGCAATATGCCAGCGGGTCCATATTTTCTTCTAAAGCCGCGTCATAAACTTTTTTGCCGTGTTCGTCGACACCCGTCATCATGATCGCATCGTGCCCGAATAATTTATTATATCTTGTAAAAGCATCCGTAAGGACCGCCTCGTAAGCATGTCCCAGATGCGGTTTCCCGTTAACATAGGATATTGCCGTCGTAAAATATTTTTTCATGTTCGTACCTTTATTTTAAATTCGGTCAAAATTAATTAAGTTGATCCTTATTGTCAATATTATTTCCATGTTTGTCCTTTCCGGACATATAGAACAGAACTCCGCCGACTATAAAGAACAGAGATACCGACATGATCCCGCCTCTTGTGGCTGAGTCGGCTGAAAATCCCGAACTTCTGAGTATCAGTCCAGTGACGGCTATGAACAGAGGACCCAGAATGACTGCAAATTTTCCTATCATATTGTAGAATCCGAAGAACTCACCTTCCCTGTTCTCGGGTATAATGCACGCGAAGTACGATCTTGAAAGCGCCTGGATACCGCCCTGAACCAACCCAACCGTTACTGCAAGCGCGTAGAAGTGCGTCTCATTCTTCATGAAAGCGCCGAGAATAGAAACACCGAAATAAACCGCTATCGTAAAATAAATGCCCTTTCTGGCCCCTTTAACGCCTTTAAAGAGGATACCTGTAAGAAGGGCTGCCGGAAATCCGACGAACTGAGTGATCAGGATCGCCTTTATCAGACTTCCGCTCTCGAAACCAAGCGACTTCCCGTAATCAACAGCCATCCTGATTATCGTGTCCACACCGTCTATGTACAGCCAGTATGCGAGCAGGAACAGAAACACGCCTTTTATATTTCTGATATGAGAAAGAGTATCTCTGATCTTTCTGAAACCAGCCGCGAAATCGTGAGAATGAGCTTCCTTGACCTCAGGTTTCCTTTCCTGTACGAATTTGAAAAGCGGGATCGAGAACAACATCCACCAGACACCGACACTTACGAATGAAAGTTTGACCGCTGTGGTACTGTCCGCTATCCCGAGAAGTTCCGGTTTTGTGGCGGCGAGTATGTTGAGAGCGAGGAGCATGCCTCCCCCGAGATAGCCGAGCGAATAGCCGAGAGCGGAAACGAAGTTCAGCCTTTTCCTGCCGGCGACGCTGTTGAGCAGCGAATCGTAAAAGATGATACCTCCGCTGAAGCAGAACGACGAGAACGAGAACAGCAGTAGAGCCGGCAGCCAGGACCCTCCGGGTACAAAGAAAAGACAGGCGGTCGACAGCGAACCGGCGAGGGTCGCGTAGAACAGGTACCTTTTCTTTGAACCCGCGAGATCCGACAGCGCGCCTGTCACGGGAGAGACCGTCATCAGGATGACGCCCGTTACAGAAGTGGCAATACCCAGCCTTGCTGTCGTTACGGTCGTGTCCTCACCCGCGCTCCAGTACTCGTTGAAGAATAAAGGGAAAAAGACGGCAAGAACCGTAGTAGCATACGCTGAGTTCGCCCAGTCGTACAGCACCCAGCTCAGATCCTCTTTCGTTATGTTCTTAAGTATTCCCATTTTTTCCTTATATACTAAAAAGGACAGGCTCAGCCTGTCCTTTACGACCTTACTGATTCTGCTTGAACCCGTAATAGTACATCCACTCCCCGTCGCCTTCGTTCTCCCCGAAGGACTGGACTTTCAAATAATAAGTACCGTTGTGTATGGGAGTTATATAAAACACCTTGTAGTTGCTTACTTCGATCTCGTCGTTAAAAAGATTCTCCACGAAATTATTTCCATAGAAAGAAGCTTTTATATTGTTCAGGTTATTCGCGGCACCAATAACGAACGCGTACGAGTTTCCTTTATAGAGCGTAAAAGTAGCGTAAACATTAGGACTTTCATCAAAATATCCGGTCTTAAGATCGCCGTTCGTATAGTAATCCTGGGAGAGTATCTCTTTCTTAGATTCCCCGAAAAGGAATTCGGTGTCGGTGATGTTTTCATCCCATTCTTCATCGTCCTGAGCGAAAATTTGAACGAAAGGAATGAACATGACCAGTAACAGTATCAGAACGAAAGGTTTTCTAAAAGCAGGTCTTAACATTATTTACCTCCTTTCTTTCTTTTTGCGATAATTATGATAATGAAAAGTAAAGCTATAACACCGTAAATCGCGATCCAGCTTCCCGGTTTCTCATCAGCTACCTCTTCTTTACTGCCGTTATCTGAGGAGACGATTATTTTGTTAATTCCGGATGATATAGCATAAAGTTTCTCGATATTCTCAAGAGGGATCGGATTTCCTGACCCGACGTCACAGAGGAGCTGTATCTGAGGCATTTTCGTGATTATCTCGGTAACCTCCGGATTATTCCCGTTAGCAGGTTTAACATTTCTGATCGCATCTGAGAAATAAGTTATAAGCTCAGGCTGATATAGTATCTGTGAAGCCTCTTCGCTGTAATTAGATTTAAGCGCTTTCGATACGATATGCAGTCCCTCAAGCCATCCTCCTACACTCGCAAGTTCGACGAAGTCGGGATCGTATTTATACATTTCGCCTTTTACTTTCAGGTGAATGTCATCAAGGATAGATCTCAGTTCAGTCCAGCTACCGTCGTTTAAAAGTTTAATGATCTCGTCCTCGCTGACGAACATTTCGCTTTTCGCGCCGAAATTCTCCGCAAGGTCCCTGCTCGCCGAGAACATTTCACCAGTATTCTTTCTGTCCTGAGCCTGTATCGCGATAAACCCCTGCGCTACTCTCACTCCCAGGTTCAAGGCTATCTTATAATTCTCTGAATAATTCGTGCTTTTATCGTAAGTTACTATGGCTTTCCAGTTCACTTCTGAAAGCATATCGAGCGCCATAATGATCTCTGACGGCACGGGCACTATTACGTTCGTTTTAAAGAGCGCTTTCTCTTCTTCTGTCAGTCCGTCCTGAGAAAACAATCCTGTAAAAGCCAAAAATAACATCATAAATTTAAACAATCTCATCATTCCTCCCGGCTTAACGGTTTAATAATTATCGGATAAAATATATTAAGTTTGTACTATAAATGCAATTATTTAATAAATTAATTTTCGTAATACCTTATTCCCTTGTCACCGATGTCGGTTCTGTTGTATTTTGCCTCGAATTCTATTAACGATGCGGCTGAATAAGCAGATTTCTTAGCTTCATTAAGTGTTTTACCTGTACATACGACATTCAGCACCCTCCCTCCGGATGTGACAGTTTTGTCTTCAGACATTCTGGTCCCGGCATGAACGATATCAGCCGTCTCTGCAGCCTTCTCAAGTCCGATGATCTCAAATCCGGTTTTATATTTGCCGGGATATCCTCCGGATGCCAGGACAAGACAAAGGCAGTGATTATCTTTTACCGGAAGTATGCCGTTCGAATCGAAACCTTCGGTAGAAGCTTTATATGCCAGATCGGCCAGATCACCGTCAAAAAGCGGAAGCACTACCTGCGTTTCCGGGTCGCCGAAACGGCAGTTGTACTCGATCACCTTAGGTCCGTCCGGAGTGATCATCAGACCTGCGAACAATACGCCCGTGTAAGGCCGCCCCTCTTTCCTCATGGCTTCGAATGTCGGCGCAATTATAGTTTCTTCTATCTTCTTCATCATTACAGCTGTGATGACAGGTGCAGGTGCGTAAGAACCCATCCCGCCTGTGTTGGGTCCCCTGTCGCCATCATAAACGGCTTTGTGGTCCTGAGCTGGTGCCAGTATCTTATAATATCTGCCGTCGGACACCGCGAATATGGAAGCCTCTTCGCCCTTCATGAACTCTTCGATCACGACTTCGTCCCCTGCGGACCCGAAACATCTGTCAGACATGATGTTATTGACGGCTTCAAGGCTTTCTTCGGGAGTCTCGCAGACTACAGCCCCTTTACCGGCAGCAAGACCGCTCGCTTTGACGACTATCGGATGTTTTGATTCTTTCAGATATTCGACCGCTTCACTTAAGCCGGTAAATATTCTGTAGTCTGCCGTTGGTATGTTGTACTTTCTCATCAGCTCTTTAGAAAACGCCTTACTTGCCTCCAGTTCGGCCGCAGCTTTAGAAGGTCCGAAGATCGCAAGATCGTGATCTTTGAATGAATCAACTATTCCTTCTGTCAGCGGATTCTCCGGTCCGACTATCGTAAGGTCGATCCTGTTTTCCCTGACAAAAGAAATCAGGTTCTCATGGTCTTTGACCTCTAAGTTTATATTCTCAGCTTCGAAAGCAGTTCCGGCATTTCCGGGTACACAGAATACTTTCTCAGTGTTCCTGCTTTCCTTTAGTTTTTTTATAATGGCGTGTTCTCTTCCGCCTGAACCTATAACAAGAATATTCATGATGTGAGCTCCATAATAAAAAAAGGTCTGAGAATCAGACCTTTTTTCAAATTATCTTGTCGTGTTGAACGTGATCCTCTGCGACATCCTTACCGGTACAGGCGTGTCTCTCTGCATACCGGGTTTGAATCTGACAGATTCAATAGCCTTAACGGCCACTTCTCCGAATCCCATATCAGCAGGTTTTTCAAGCGTGATCTCTATGTTCGTCGGAATTCCTTCTTTTGAACATACGAATTTTACGATCACCTTACCTGATGTTCCGGTCTTTTTTGCCAGAGGAGGATAGTTCTTTGTGATATAATCCGTTATCTTCTGCGCCTGCCCTGCCAAAAGCTCGGGTTTTTCCTGGATCGCGTAGAAATCGAAGATCTCCTCTTCTGCGACTGTCGGCGGCGGCGGCGGCGGCGGCGGTTCCGATCTGATATCAAAATCCGCTGTCTCGATCTCAAGCTCAATATCTTCTTCGAGCTCTTCCTCGTCCTCGACCGCGATAGGGATCCTCACTATAGCCGGTTTTACTGTTTTCTTGACCTGTTCCGTAACTTCCACTTTTTCGATCTCGATCTCATCCGCAGTAATGCTGTCAAGCTTTATTACAGTCTGAAATTTATGAAAAGCGGCGAAGATGACGGTAAGTCCCAGAAACACCAGTATAGTAACTATCTCGGATGTCCTTGATTCCTTATCGGCCAGTTCTCCTATATTATGAGACATTTTTCAACTCCATTCTTCAATTACAGGCTTCTCTTACCTCGTTTTTGTTGCGTACACAATCCTGCGGGCATCCGCTTCCTGCAAAGCTCTCTGAACTTTATCTACAATATCATTTTTGCAGTTTTCGTCTATCTTCATAGAAATAACGACCCTCGGGTTACTTGTTCTTTTCAGATACATTATCGAAGTAACTTCCTTCGGTGTCATAAGTTTATCGTCAACGCTGATCCTTTCACTGACATCAATATAACAGTAAGCAATGTTCCTCTTACCTTCAATTTTCTGTGCATTGACTGTTGAAGGGATTTTAACGGGAATACCTCTGTATTCACGGAAAACTGTACTGACCATGAAGAAGATTAGAAGCATGAAGATAATATCGGGCATTGATGCCGTTGATATCTTGCCTTGTTCTGGTTTCTTTTTAGATCCTATCATAATCTTCCTGTTTTTAGTGTTATTGAGCTAATGATATTCTGTCTATCTTTGCGCTTTTTACCTGATCGAGTATCTCAACATAGTTCTTGTAAAGTGAACCGGAAGTGACTTTTATGGATACGATGATCGAATCACCCTGTGAAGCTATCTCCCTGTCAAGCAGCATCAGCTTGCTTTTGACCTGCTGAATGCTGACCTCTTCCTCTTTACCTTTTTTCCCGATTAGCACCTGATTGTCGTCGTTGAGGAATACATTGACGACTCCTTTTATCTTTGTAGGAGTAACATCATCGGCTTTCTGCGGAAGAACGAATTTGATACCTTTGTCGGACGATACTGTGGTAGTCACTAGAAAAAACACAAGCAGCAGAAAAGTGATATCCGCCATTGATGATGCGTTGATATCTTCTTTCTTCTTTTCTGGTTTATTCAGCATTTTAGGCTCGCTTTTTACTTAGTTTGCATTTCAACAAAAGTTTCAACAAGTGCTACGCTTGTTTCTTCCATATCGACCTGTCTTTTGTCAATGATCGACTGGAAAATATTCTGAAAGAACTGAATACATATAGCTACGATAAGACCGAAAGCCGTAGTAAGAAGAGCTTCGGAAATACCTCCTGCAACGATCGAAGGAGAAATGTCGTTGGCAGCTGCGATAGCGTCCATCGCTCCGACCATCCCCCATACTGTTCCGAGGAACCCGAGCATAGGAGCAAGTGCGACTACCAGATTCAGCCATACCATTCCGCTTTCAAGATAAGTAACCTGCATACTTCCTTCATTAATAAGAGCTTTTTCTACCATGTCCATACCATACTTAAGGTTCTTAAGCCCGGCAGTAACAAGTTCTTCTACAGGTTTCGTTCCCTGAGCATGTTTCATAGCTCCGTCAACTCCCTGGGTAGCAAGAGCTTTTTTAACATCCACCATAAGTTGTCCGGCATTTCTTCCCGTACTGAGAAGTGCAAAAAGTTTGTAAAGGCTGATTATGATACCGATAATGAACAGTATCAGGATAGGCCACATAAAAGCTCCGCCTTTTACAAATTGTTCAGTCATTTTTTCCTCCGATTTTTATGTTTTTTATCTGAATTTTTTCTGTCTCTTTCCATCTTCTGCCATCAGGCTTGTTAAGAGGCTCTTAAGTTACTTCGTTTTTAATAAATTGTCAAGATATTATTTCTTTTATTTTTCATTGAAAATTTGTTCAACTCGGTATTGATTAAACGGCTAAACATTGTTAAATTCACACTCTGATCAACAAATCACGGGATTATATAATGAAGAGAACCAATAACTGCGGAGAACTGAGAAAAGAGGACTCCGGAAAAAAAGTAGCGATATCCGGCTGGGTACACAAGTACAGAAATCTGGGCGGACTGATATTCCTTGACGTCAGGGACAGACACGGGATCACTCAGGTAGTTTTCGATCCGAAAGTTCTTCCTGATGAAATTATATCAAAAGCAGGATCGTGCAGGAACGAGTTCGTTGTGACCGTTTCCGGAACAGTGCAGATCAAACCGGAACCTAATAAAAATCTTGCTACTGGCGAGATAGAGATAAATGCCGACGGTATCGTGATCGAGAACGCATCTGTTACTCCGCCTTTCAATTTTCTTAACGGTAAAAGTGACGCGAAAGAAGAATCAAGACTGCAGTACAGATTTATTGATCTCAGAAGCGAAAAAATGACGAACAACCTCCTTATCCGGCATAAGGTTACAATGGCTGTAAGAAATTACCTGTCCGATAAAGGTTTTATAGAAATTGAGACCCCTACATTCAGTAAGAGCACACCCGAGGGAGCTCGAGATTACCTCGTGCCTTCGAGACTTTATCCGGGAATGTTCTACGCTCTTCCGCAATCGCCTCAGATATACAAACAATTACTGATGGTTGCAGGTCAGGATAAATATTTCCAGATAGCGCGCTGCTACAGAGATGAAGATTCCAGAAAAGACAGGCAGCCCGAATTCACTCAGATTGACATTGAACAGAGCTTTGTTTCGCAGGACGAGATATTCGAACTGACAGAGGGTATGTTCAGGGATCTGTTCGAGAAAGCCGCGGGGATCAAACTGAAGACCCCGTTCGAAAGAATGCCTTATCAGAAAGCAATGGACGATTACGGTGTGGATAAACCGGATCTCCGTTACGGGCTTAAGCTGAAAAACGTTACCGATATAACGAGAAATTCAGGATTTAAAGTTTTTTCAGATGCTCCGTGCGTAAAATTTCTTCCGGTTCCCGGCATTTCGGAATACAGCAGGAAACAGATCTCTGCGATTGAAGATCATGCAAAACATCTGGGAGCCAAAGGTCTCGCATTCGCTAAATATATAGACGGGAAACTTGACGGCGGTATATCCAAGTTTCTCAGTGAAAAAGAAACTTCTGAGATCATTTCCCGTTCAGAACTTAAAGAAAATAACGGGCTTATATTCTTCGGAGCGGATAAAGAGGATATGGCAAATAAAGTTCTTGGCGGTGTCCGTATCAAACTTGCGGAAGAACTCAACCTGTATGATCCTGAAGAATTCAGATTCTGCTGGATAACGGATTTTCCGCTTTTCTCATATAATGAAGAAGAGCAAAGATGGGAAGCCATGCACCACATGTTCACTATGCCTAAACCTGAATTCCTGCAGGATATGATCGACGGGAAAAACCTTGAAAAAATACTCGGTCAGCTTTATGACCTAGTAGCTAACGGTGTAGAGCTTGCTTCAGGAAGCATAAGGATACATAATTCGGAACTTCAGGAAAAAGTGTTCTCCATACTTGGTATGCCTAAGGAAGAATACGAAACGAAATTCGGTGCTATGCTCAATGCTTTCAGATTCGGTGCGCCACCGCACGGGGGAATCGCCCCGGGATTGGACAGGCTGGTAGCCATGATCTGCAAAGAGGACTCGATCCGGGATGTGATCGCGTTCCCTAAAGCTAAGAACCAGAACTGCATGATGATGAATGCGCCGTCGGAAGTATCACAGGATCAGCTTGATGAACTTTTCCTGGAAATCAAAAAACATTAAGACCGGAGGCTGTATGTCAGAAATGAAATACGAAGACGCGGTAAAAAAACTTACAGATATAATGGAAAAGCTGGAATCAGGAGACATACCTCTCGATAAGACCTTTGAAATGTACGAAGAGGGCAAAAAGCTTATAGCTTTCTGCAGGAACCAGCTGACCGAAGCTGAAGGTAAAATACTGAAGATATCAAAGAACGGTGCAGAGGAGATAAAATAAACAGAAAATCACTTATATTCATGGGGACACCGGACTTTGCCGTGGGATCTCTCCGCGCACTGCACACCGGCGGATTCGATATAAAAGCAGTCGTTACTCAACCGGATAAGGAAAGAGGGCGCGGCAGAAAGGTCAGTTTTACTCCCGTGAAAGAAACGGCATTGGAATTGGGACTTCCCGTTCTTCAGCCTGTGAAAATGAAAGACCCTGCATTCATAGATGAACTTAAAGAACTTAAAGCGGACCTATTTGTAGTCGTCGCTTTCAGGATACTGCCTCAGTCAGTACTTAATATCCCTCCCCTCGGGTCCGTTAACCTTCACGCATCGCTCCTTCCGCAGTACCGCGGGGCTGCGCCGATAAACCACGCCCTCTTTAACGGAGAGAAAGAAACCGGAGTTACCGTTTTCTTTCTGAACAGAGGTGTTGATACCGGCGAGATCATATCATCGGAAAAAATAGTGATATTACCTGAAGACAATTACGGAAGTCTTTATAATAAACTCTCTGCAAGTGGAGCAGCTCTTCTGAAGAGGACGGTATCCGATATTTTTTCCGGTGATTTCACGACAAGACCGCAGGATCAGGATGTTTACAGAACGGCGCCAAAGATCGGCCCGGAGGATTTTATTATAAACTGGAATATGGACGCCGAAGATATTGTAAACAGGATCAGAGGGCTCTCACCCAGACCGGGTGCGTACAGTACTATCGACGGCAGAAAGATCAAGATAATTGAAGCAGCATTCGAGAACACAAAATGCAATGAAAAACCCGGTACTGTAATAGAAGCGGACCCGAAAAAAAGTATTTTACATATCGCTACAGGATACGGCATACTCAAAGTAAAAAAACTTCAGCCGGAATCGAAACCGGTGACCGACACGAGCAGCTTTCTAAACGGCAACAGGATAGAACCCGGCGCCAGATTCCTCTAGAATAATTCCACGAATGCAATATTTTCCGAATTTCTTAAAGCAATATTTCAAAGAATACAGCGTGAGTATAATTTTGTTGCAATAAAAACTCTATCGTATTTTGGTGGGGTCAGGATGAATTCTTGACAAAAAAAGAGAGCCTTTTAACAGGCTCTCCACTTATTAATACCATTGAATCAGTATGCCGGTTTATTTAATATCATTAATAGCGTTTTCCTGAGCTTCAGCAGCCTCATTACTCTTTTCAACAGCATCTTTTGCATTTTCAATGTTTGTTTTCTGAGCGTCAATATAATTCTCTGCCGCATTCTTTTCATCAGTTGCCGGTTCTGGTGTTTCCTGAACCTTTTTTTCAGGAACTGCTTTTTCAGTCTGTTTAACATCCTGAACTGCGGATTCATTTTTATTCATCATTTTCCACCCGAACCATCCGGCTGCTATTACTAAAATAGCGACAACGATAATTATTATATAAAAGGACATTCCTTTGCCTGAATCGTCGAAAGCAATAACGGATTGTGATGCGTCCTCGTCCTCTTCATCAGCAGATGCCGTACGATGAGAAGGAGCCGGTTTAGCTCCGGCCGGAGCTCCGAAAGTAGGTTTTCCTACCGGTTCTGACGGTACAGCCTTGTTGTAGCTCGAGAGTTCATCTTTCAGCTTTTTCCTCTGATTGACCTCGTTTTCAACTTCGGAAATAAATGACGATGTAATGATCTCTTTAGTTTTACTGTCAAATTCCTCTATGAATGAATTCGTAAAATCTATCTGAGATTCGACTCCGAGACTTATTTCATTACTAGAAGAGACCAGGGCGTCCTTGTCCTTTTTTATATTTCCGGGTTCTGAATATTTTACTTTCTCAGACGTGACCCTAGATTTGAAATTCATAACTTCATTCAGCCATTCAAGCTTCTGCTCAATTGAAGTCGGGTTTTTAAGCGATTTGACGGTATCGTTACATTTTCTGTTCTCGCAGACGAACTGATTTACAGTACCGCAGTTCTTGCAGTATATCTCATTATTCTTGTTCGGAACGCCGAAATTGACCTTGCTTCCGCATACTTTACATTTTTCCACTGAGAATACACCGCAGGTAGGACAGGTCGAGAATACGAGCATTCTTCCCTTTCTGTAATTGTAATAGCTTTTTGATTTGGAATACTGCCACTTGATACCGTCTGATATAAGGTAATAGTCACTGTGTCCGTGCTTTGCGCCGCAGTCGCAGGTCTTCACCTTGATATCATTGCCGCATTTACAGCTTAGGGCGTCATAATTGAGAGAGAACTGATTGCTCTGTCCGCATTTGTCGCAGACTATTTTCTGCTCTTCTCTTCCGCAGACCCTGCAGTCAAAATAGGCGGTTTCATTATATATGTTCTCAAAATTTATTTTCTTGTCAAGCACATCGTCTTCATGCTCATCGTAGAACTGATTGACTATCCTTCTTTCTTCTTCTTTCTTCTCTTCTTTTTCCGTAAGCTCCTTAGCTTTCCAGAAATTCTTAATTTTATCAAGTTCCTGTTTTTCTTCAGGTGTCGGCACCTTATCACTTATCTCTTTTGGTTCTTCCTTCAATGATATAGAAGGTTCTTCCTTATCTACTGTTACAACTGGTTCTATCACCGGTTCTTTTTGCAGTACAGGTTCGGGTTTTACTTCCGGCTCAGGAGTTTCTTTTACAGAGGACGGGCCCCTGTCTGATAAGTCAATCTCCTGATCATATGTAATAAAAGACCTTTCCTGTTTTTCCTTCTTTTTAAGTTCTTCGACTGGAACCTTTACTTCTTTAACGACAGTTGCTTTCGGGCTCTCTTTTATGACAAAAACCCTCTTGTCAAGATCTTTATTTGTTTTTCTGTAGATGAATTCGTCAATTCTTGCTTTTTCATCATTGTTCTTTGGAGTTCTGAGTACTTTGATCTGATTTCCGCAACTTGGTTTTGAACATCTGATGCTGTGTTCAAGGCCGCAATCGGCACAGATCACTATTCCCGGCTTGCTGGAATCAGTAAAAGAATCGGCCGCTCCGCATCCTTCGCATGTTTCTTTGCTGATCTCTTTACATACCGGGCACCTGCCGTACAGTCCGAATTTGTAGCTTGATTTTACTTCCGCCATATACTATCTCCATTTTCAAATATCCAAAACCGTCCGCATCTCCTGCAGTTACTCGTAAAATAAGATTAAATCTTTCGTTATGCAATCATTAAATAAAAAATGTTGAAAAAATATTGTTTTTTGTTTGATTTATTAATTCTAAATCTTATAATTAAGCCTTATGAAAAATGCGGATGACATTAAATATATCAAAGTAGTCCTGCCTCTCCCGATAAGAGAAGAATTTACTTACAGTCTGAAAGCCGTTCACGAAGATATTATCGGAAGACGTGTAGCGGTTGCTTTCAGAGGAAGAAATATGGTAGGTTATGTCATTTCGGAAGCCGGACCTGTACCGGATAAAAAGATCAGCAAGATATCCGGATTTTTGGATGACGGACCTGTATTCACACGTGATATGATCAGATTCTTGAAATGGATATCCGGTTATTATTTATGTTCGTTAGGTGAAGTGATGAAACTGGCGCTTCCTGCAGTACTTTCAGGTCAGACTGTAAAGAAAATTTTCTACATTAAAAGCGGAAATAATATTACTCACGCAGAAGAAGCTATATTAAATTATTGTGAGCAGTTCGGACCTGCGGGAATTGATGAATTAATAAGAACCTTCGGGAACGATTCTTCAAAGATCGTATCAGCGCTCATAAGAAAAGGTTTCGCGAAAACAGAATATGAATTTCTATCAGAAAAAAAAGAAATTCTCCTGATCGCTTACAGACTGACCGGCAGAAGCACAGATGATAAAAAACTGAAAAACATTCCAGACCTTTTTCCCGAATCGGGTATTGTACTCCGAAAAGAACTTAGGACAATTGGATTGTCACAGGTTCTCGCAGAAAGAGCTGTATCTGCAGGCGTACTTGAAAAGATCAGAATCAGAAAAAACCATATTCATCAGCTTATGTCGGAAAATATTATACCGGCAGACAGTTTAACTCTAAATTCTGAACAGGAAAAATGTGCGGTTCCCGTTATCGCGAAGATCCGTAACAGAGAACACGCCGCTTTCCTTCTTTACGGAATTACCGGAAGCGGAAAAACCGCTGTTTATATTCGGCTTGTAGCAGAAGCTCTGAGTTCAGGAAGCACGGCACTGATTCTTGTTCCGGAAATATCTCTAACGCCTCAGACTGTCAGGCAGTTCAGGTCACATCTTGGCAATACTGTAGCTGTTTTGCACAGCAGAATGAGCGACCTGGAAAGATACGAAACATGGGACAAACTGCGTAGAGGCATCTACAGAGTAGCTGTCGGGCCAAGGTCCGCAGTTTTCGCGCCGCTGGAGAATCTCGGTATAATAATCGTTGACGAGGAACATGATCAGTCGTACAAACAATCAGAAAATTCTCCCCGGTACTGCGCCAAAAATTCCTCGGTCATACGTGCATACATGAACGGTATTCCCGTCGTACTGGGTTCGGCAACACCCTCAGCTGAATCGTTTTATAATACTTTTACCGGCAAATACGTTCTTCTGGAACTTAAGAACAGGTTCAGCGATGCTAAACTTCCGGACATAAAGATCGTAAAAAAAGAAAATATAGGGACTCTTTTTGAGAATTTTACTGTCAGAATAATTAAACGCGAACTCGACCTGTCACGAAAAGTTATCGTACTTCAGAACAGAAGAGGTTATTCTCCGGTTCTTATCTGCGGTTCATGCAGAGAATCTGTTCTATGTCCCAACTGCTCGGTCACTCTTACATATCATCTTTCTAAAAAGCAGCTTATCTGCCATTACTGCGGTTATTTCGAGAAAAGCAGAAATACGTGCCCTAAATGCGGGGAGGAGAACATTTATTTCAGAGGGGCCGGAACGGAACAGGTCGAAGAAGAACTTAAAAAATTATTCCCTGATATTCCTGTTTACAGAATGGATCAGGATACAACTAGAAAGAAAGACGGTCACAGCAGCATATTAGATAAATTCGGGAAATCCGGAGCGGCAATTCTGACTGGTACAAAAATGATCGCGAAAGGACTTGACTTCCATGATGTGTCCGTAGTATGTATTGTAAATATCGATTCGGAGCTTATTTTCCCCGATTTCAGATCTGACGAGAGAGCTTTTCAGCTTATCGAGCAGGTGGCGGGAAGAGCGGGAAGAGGCAAGATAGAAGGCGAGGTCGTTTTACAGTCTTTCAACGATCATGCAGGTGTTCTGGAATATGTTAAAGATCACAATTACACTGAATTCCTTAAGAATGAGCTGAAATTGAGAGAAATGACATCTTATCCGCCTTTTTCCAGGATAATTAAACTGACCCTTAGTTCGAGAAACCTTCCCGAACTAAGAACGGAAGCGATGAAACTTTTCACCGCATTTATATCAAAAAACAAAAACTGCGTGATCTACAGACCTGTTGAGAGAATGGTCCTGAAAGTTAACAATATATTTCGGTTGTATATTCTGATAAAATCACTTATAATTAATGACAGGAACGGAACAATGTCCCGTAAACTTGTGACAAACACACTCGCCGGGCACAAAAGTTCCTCAAAAATTAAAATTGATATCGACGTGGATCCTGTTGATCTGATGTAAAATTTTTGCGGGGGAAAGCAAATGAAACTGATGAGATTAATATTACTGTGCGTTTTTATTTTTGTAAGCGGCGTCTGGTCCGCAAGCGAGCTTGATTTCTCAAAAAAGAGAAATTATTTCTTAGGCGAGGGCGAGTTCGGATCAGTGTCTTTTCAGCTTAAAAGCGCAGAAACATATAATTTCGAATCAGGCATCAGCAAACCTTTCGTACTGAAGAAACTCAATAATAACGGTCTGATCCAGGTAATATTTGACGCCCGTACGATGGAGGCAAGCGACCTGACTGACGGAAAGACTTTCACTACTTCGTTCGTTTTTACAAAGAAGAACATCGGCAAAAAAGAACTTCTCAATGTTTCCGCCATCTACAGACCGGAGCTTCGTTTTGTTACAAGCGACTCGCTTTTCATGGACTTCGTAAAACTAGATTTTACACCTGACAACAGAACATTTACACTGAAGATAAATTCTCTTAAAAAGATCAGCGACCTTGTGATCGATGATCCGAAAAACCTCATTAAATTCGGAGAAGACGACAAACTATCCCTTGAAAAGGGCATTAATGAGATAACAGTTACTTTAAACGCAGAAGATAATTTTTCGGAAGAAGTTCAGATATACAGAAAACTGAACGAAGGTAAGATAAATCAGCTTTATTTCCTTGTGTCGGCCAAAAACTTCAAATCTGTCAGTACAGAAACTGAGACCGGCGATGTTACAGAAGAAGAGGTACGGCAAATGATGCTTGAAGACTCACTTGAACAGGCGGGTCTTTATTCGGACATGCAGGATACCTCAGCTAACGGCGGATCCGGCGATTCATACCCCATGTTCAGCCTGATGTCCCTTATAGTTATAGCTTTTATGGCGTTAATCGTTCTGATCCTCATAATATTAATCGTTTTAAGGAAAAAAGACCCGTTATTTGATACATACCAGACTTTCTTTGACGATGTCGCCACTCTGACTAAAATACCGGTAAAAGGTGTGAATCTTGATAAATCGATCGAAGAGATCATGATGATCCTTCTGGAAAAATTCGAATACGGTCAGGAAGAGAAAAAACAAACCGAGACAAAAAGAGTTCTTAAAAAACCTGCCGGAATTAAAACACCTCCGGGATTAGAGAAGAAAACAGAAGAGAAATCTGTCTCGATCGACCTGAACTTCAATGACGTTCAAAACGACCAACAGGCACCTGAACCGGAAAAGCCTGCAACATCATCCGGAGAAAAGAAAATATCAAGAGGATTCGATTTCCTTGACGAAGATTAGATCTTTTATATATGTATCTTGAACTAAAATATCCGGGAGTATTTCTTGTATTTCTGACAGCCGCTCTGTATCCGGCAGTCAGATATTATTACCGAGGTGATCATCTACGCCGTAATGACTTGATTCTTCTATTTGTTTTAAAGTACTTATTTATATTTTGCCTGGCTCTGTTCATTTTTGAACCGGTATTCAAAATACGTTACGAAGAACTTGTTCAACAGAAACATATACTTTTATTTGACAATTCCGCTTCCGTCCCTCTTGCTTCGAAAAGGGACTCCTCGGAATTCAGGAATATTTTTAACAAATTTTCGAAAGACGCCTCATTCTTATTCTATAAATTCGGTGACGGACTTGACTCCGTGTCTTCAGTTGACAAGCTCGATTATTCCGATAATTTTTCCGGCATATCCACTCCTGAGATCAGTAGACTGATAGATGCGACAGCCGGTGAATATAATATAAAATCCGTCATAATATGTACGGACGGGAATTTTACCGATGCCGACAATTTTACTCTCAGGAACAATATTAAAACTGATATAATTTACGGAACTGTAAGGATAGAAGCTCCTGACATTTTCATAAAAGACCTCGACTATGAAGATAATCCCGTATCGGAATCAGGAAACACTTTCACTGCAGTCATAGGTTACAAAGGTCCTGCACTCTCAGGATATTTCGATCTGAGCATTCTTGAGAAAGGCAGGAAAATAAAAACTATAAGAAAGAAAATACCTTCCGCAGATACATTTATCAATATTACGTCTGAACTTCCCGATATGACGACCGACCTCAGAGAGTTTGAATTTATGATCAATCCTCTCGAAAATGAAAAGAATACTTATAACAACAATAAAACAGCTGTTCAGAGGCTGTTAATGTCCTCATCTTCTTATCTTGTAGTATCGGATACACCTTCTCTGGATCTTGCTTTTTTTCTTAAACTTCTCAATTCTTCGGGTTACAGCTATGATTTGTTCTATGAGAATGAGATCAAAAAAATCACTAATACAAATAAATACAAGGCCCTTATATCTTTTTCACTTCCGGTAAAAGTCTCAGATGAGGTTTTTACGGATCTCGCAGGGAAATTCTCGTCAAAGCTGTTTTTTACAAATGGTAAAACCGACTTTTACAAACTGAATAAACTAACAGAATCCGGGCTGAACAATTTCAAATATATATTGGCTGAGAACAGTTTGTCTGAAAACGGACCGGACGCCGGAGGATTTCTTTTGAACAGAGGTTCTGAGACAATTGAACTCTCAGGACTACCCCGACTTGCGTACAACATAGCGTTCATGCCGGATAAAAATAAATTCGAACCTCTTCTTTCGATCGAAGGTTCAGGTACTGATAAACAACCTGTGCTTTTCATGAGCAAAACTAAAAAACCTTTAACAATACTTATCGGGTTCAGCTCGTTCTGGAAGCTTCTTTTTAATGATTCTGATTACAATTTCTCTTCTCTTATGCTGAATATTATTGACCGTATATCTGTGGACAGTTCTTCTGACAGGATCAGGATACTTCCGAATAAACAACAGTATTACTCTGGAGAGAAAATAATACTTTCCGGAACTCTTCTTGATGAAAATCTCAGGCCGGATAAAAATGCCGGAGCTACACTAACAGTAGTTGAGAATGCCTTAAAAACCAAGTTCGTATCTGATAAAAAAGGACTGCTTACAGAATTTTATATTACAGAACCCGGTGTGTATACTGCACGGATCAGTTCGGGTGAGAATGAGAACACTATCTCAAAAGATATAAAGCTGAGGATACTGCCTAATGATCTGGAGACTGAGAAAACAGGGTCTGACACTTTATTCCTGAAGAATTTCGCACGAACAAGGAACGGACGCGCAGTTCCTCTTGACTCTTCTGAAGCTTTTTTAACCGGTTATTCAGGCAATTTTGAAACACTCAGACAACAGAAAGAGTTCAGTATCACTAAAAACTTATGGTTCTTTTTTATTACGCTTGCTTTATTTATTGCAGAACTCGCTATCAGAAAACATAAAGACCTTTCTTAAATTATTCAGGATTACCGATGGCTAAGAATGAAAAAAACAGCTTCATGTGTTCCGAATGCGGTTACGATGCGCCAAAATGGCTGGGTAAATGTCCGTCCTGCGGTGTGTGGGGATCATTTAAGGAATTCAGAAAGTCGAAAAAAGACATGCCTTCACAGATCGGGAACGACACATCGAAACCTGTTTTCCTAAAAGATATAATATCCGAAGCAACTGAAAGGCTTATTTCCGGAATCACAGAACTCGACAGGGTGCTGGGCGGCGGCTGTCTTAGGGGAATGGCTTCTCTGATCGGCGGAGATCCCGGTATAGGTAAATCTACACTTATGCTCAAATACCTCTCAAATTTGCAGTCGCGCGGTCTTAAAACGCTTTACGTTTCCGGTGAGGAATCTCCTCATCAGATCAGGAACCGGGCTGAAAGAATAGGAGCTTCATCCGGAGATATGAACATTTTCTGTGAAAATGATATAAGGAACATCATTACGTGGATAGACGAGAACAGGCCTGATGTGGTTGTAATTGATTCGGTACAGACCGTCTGTGATCCTTCGGACGATACTTCTCCGGGATCGCCGGGTCAGGTAAGATCTTCTGCATCAAGGATAATTACGGCCGCTAAGAAACTTGATTTCTGTTTGTTTATAATCGGGCACGTTACAAAAGAGGGATTCATAGCCGGCCCCAAGATGATCGAGCACATGGTAGATGCGGTACTCTATTTCGAGGGCGACAGATTTCACGGATTCAGGATACTCAGAACTGTCAAGAACCGTTTCGGATCCACTAACGAGATCGGACTTTTCGAAATGAGGCCGGAAGGCCTTATTGAAGTAACGAACCCGTCCAGTTATTTTCTTAATGAAAAAACACTGGGAACACCGGGCGCTTCCATAGCGGCGACAATGGAAGGCACACGGCCTCTGCTGATCGAGATCCAGGCCCTTGTGACGTCCCCAAGCTTCGGTAACCCGCAGAGGAACTGTGTAGGTTTTGATCTGAAAAGGCTCAACAAGATAATAGCGGTCTTAGATAAGAAGATCGGACTGTCAATATCAGGTCAGGATGTATTCCTTAACGTAACAGGCGGCGCCAAACTTACAGACCCCGGAGCTGACGTGTCTGTCGCCGTATCACTGATTTCATCCTTCAGAAATTTCTCTATCCCTCTCAGGAGTGTATTCTTCGGAGAGATAGGTCTTAACGGCGAGATCAGGCCCGTATCCGGATCTGATTCCAGGATATCCGAAAGCATTAAGCTCGGTTTCGAAAAAATATATTCACCGTCATCTGTAAATGATCTTACTGAACTGATCAGCATGATACTTTAGCTGTAAGGAAATTACGGCTTGACAATTCAGGCTCGGATGTTTATATTGTTTATCTGTGCTGGCCGCCGGATTTTTTATGTACGATTATTATTAGTTCTGAACTGTTATAGCTTTTAAAGGTTTTCGTGCGGTAATCACTTTAGTTTAGGTTTAAAAAATACTCAGGGACGTATACCATGAAAAAACTTGTTACATCCGAGATCATGAAACAACTTGATAAACTTGCTGCAGAAGAACACGGTATAAGTAATTCCGTACTGATGGAAAATGCGGGAAAAAGTGTTTTTGAATTCATAAAGAAATATGAGAACGATCTTTCGGGAAAGAAATTTGCGGTAGTTTGCGGAAAGGGCAATAACGGAGGAGACGGATTCATAACTGCTTATTCACTTATTTCTGATGGTGCTGAAGTTAAAATCACCGTACTGGCCGGGAAAAATGATCTTTCTGCTGATTCAAAGAACGCTTACACGAAACTCGCAAAAAAGACAAAAGATATCTCCTTTATTGAATCTGTTTCGGATTTCAGCCTTAAGGGAGATGAGATAGTTATAGATGCGATCTTCGGTACAGGTTTTAATTCAAATCCTGAAGGCCTTTTTTATGAAGTTATAAAAATGATCAATGAGTCTGAGTGTAAAGTTTACTCAATAGACATTCCTTCATGCATCCACGGAACTACCGGCAATGCCGAAGATATAGCTGTTTTTGCGGATCATACTATTACTCTCGGTTACGCTAAGATCGGTCTTTATATTAATGACGGTTATACGCATTCCGGTGTTATTGACATTGCTGACATAGGATTACCGGCGGAACTCGATGAAGAAATACTTGAAACCCGGATGCTTATGGAAGAAAGTGACGCTCTGGGCGTTTACAAAAAAAGGAATCTTACGAGTGAAAAAAAGGATTTCGGTAAAATATTCAATTTTGCAGGCTCACTGTCCATGCCCGGAGCGGCGGCGCTTTCGTCAATAGCCGCACTGAGAGCGGGAAGCGGCCTGATCAAACTCGGTATCCCTATGAACATATCAGCCTCTGTTTCGACAGTATATCCGGAAATCATGACCATACCGCTCGGTTATGCGCAGCCCGGCTTCACTTCAATGATGGCCGAAAAAGATGTTCTTAAAGGATACAGATGGGCTGACGCCGTGCTTGTGGGACCGGGACTGTCCGTCCACCCCGAAACTAAGAAAGTGATCAAAAAACTTATTCAGAAATTCGACGGAGTAAAGCCGGCAGTACTAGATGCTGATGCACTGAACACTCTGGCTGAATCCCCTGAGATGCTGGAAGATTTCAATAACAATATCATAATTACCCCGCACAACGGCGAGATGGCCAGACTGTGTCAAACCAGCAAGGAGCTGTTCCTTCTGAACAGGCTCGAGATCACAACTCAGAAAGCAATCGACTGGAAATGCTGTATCGTCCTGAAAGGTGCACCGACGATCGTCGCCTTCCCTGACGGAAAAGTCCTTATACACATCAATAAAAATCCCGGTATGGCCACAGGCGGTATGGGAGATCTTCTTGCAGGCATTCTGGTAAGCCTTCTGGGTCAGAAGATAAGCCCGGACAAAGCTGTCGTGACAGGTCTTTTCGTTCATTCTACAGCCGCCCGCATCGCTACTGACAAATTAGGTGAAGCAAGTGTGCTGCCTTCTGATGTCGCTTCAGAAATTCCGGCTGCCGTAAAACGCCTGTCCCAGACCGCGCTGTAAACACTTTTACGGGAGAAACAATGCCTTCAATTTACGATACTCAGATCGAAAACGTAATTTCCAAGCTTGAAGCTACCGGACAGCAGGTCAATTCAGAGTTGATTCGCCGCGCATACAATTTTGCTGCCGATGCCCATAAAAATGTTTACAGGAGAAGCGGTAAGCCGTATATCGAACACCCTGTTGAAGTCTCGCTTATACTTTCAGAGCTCAAAGTAGACGATATTACAGTCGCCGCCGCCCTTCTGCATGATGTTGTAGAAGATACTGACGTATCCGGGCTTGAAATAAAAGAAAAGTTCGGAGACACGATCTACGAGATAGTCAACGGCGTGACAAAGATAAACGAGATATATTACGATACTTTTGAAGAAAAACAGTCCGAGAATTACAGAAAGCTGATAATAAGTATGATAAAAGACCTGAGAGTGATCATTATCAAATTCGCCGACAGGATCCACAACATGCGTACGATTAAATTCATGAAGCCCGAAAAACAGAAGAAGATCGCAAGAGAAACACTTGATATTTACGCTCCTTTGGCCTACCGTCTGGGTATGTATAAGATCAAGAACGAGCTTGAAGACAGATCTTTTGAAATTCTCGATCCTGAGAATTATACGCTGATCAGCACAAAGATCAGGGACTCGCATGAATCAATGGAAGCATACATCTCAAGAATAACTCCGATCATACTGAACGAACTTGAAAAGAAAAACATTAAGGCATCTGTTAGCGGAAGGATAAAACATCTTTATTCGATCTATACTAAACTTACAGGCAGAAAAAAAAGTTTTGAGGAGATCCTCGATATAATCGCCCTCAGAATAGTGATCCCGGATGACGGTGACTGCTACAATATATTAAGCATAGTTCATCAGCTTTTTATGCCGATCCAGGGTATGTTCAATGACTATATAGCAGCCCCGAAGGAGAACGGTTATCAGTCCCTTCATACAAAAGTTGTTTTTGAAAACAAAGTTATCGAGATACAGATCAGAACTAACAAAATGCACGAAGTAGCCGAATTCGGTCTCGCCGCCCACTGGAGATATAAGGGCTCTAACAATGAAGATATTCATGCAATAGACGAATATATTACAAAACTGAGGAACATCCTTCAGGAAAGTTTTGAGGCTACCGATCCTAAAGAGATTCTTGAAGAGCTTAAGATCAATCTGATATCCGGAGAGATATTTGTATTCACACCAAAGAAAGACCTGATAACTCTCCCCGTGGGATCTACTCCGGTGGATTTTGCCTATAAGATCCATGAAAATATCGGCAACAGGTGTATCGCGGCAAAGAGAGGCGGTAAGATCATACCTCTGTCCACTCAGCTCGAGAACGGTGATATTATTGAGATCATTACTTCGCCCAAATCCTCCCCCAGCTACAACTGGCTCAGATTCGCCAAAAGTTCCAGAGCCCGAACGTCTATCAAGCACTTCCTGAGAAGAGAAGAAGAATATAAAACTGTAAAACTGGGAAGGGAGATATTCACCAATGAGATCGCAAAATATAATCTTAAGATCGAAAAAAGTATCGTCCAGCACGTTCTCAAAGCATTCGGATTCCAGGCCCCCGAAGACTTTTATAAAGCTGTGGGTAACGGCGAGATCAGGCCGAATCAGTTCATAAGAAAGATCAGTTCTTTTAAAAAAGAAAGCCTTATTACCAGACTTGTTCAGAAGATAATCGTAAAATCACCTAAGAATTTCGTACCGGAAGAGCATGACAAATCAGTTAACATCGAGTACGCGACATGTTGCCATCCACTTCCAGGTGATTCAATAGTCGGTCATAAGACCGATGACGGCAAGCTGATCATCCATATTTCGAACTGCTCGGTTGTAGGATCAATAGATCCTTCAAAGCTTGTGAATACAAACTGGGATGTAGATCAGAATGAGGATTTCGAGGTAAGTTTTAAAATAGCCGGAGAAGACCGCCCGAACCTTTTATATGAAATGATCAAAGTTATAAATTCACTAGAGATAAATCTTTCTTCGATAGAGATCAAAGTAGAGAATTCTATCGCTACAGGATCTTTCACCGGACGAGTAAAAAACCTTAATCATTTTATAAAACTCAGAAAAAAACTATTCGGAATAAGAGGCGTTCTTTCTATAGAAAGGTTCATTCAGTAGATTTAGCCGTTAGGATTATGAAGGAACAAAGGTATAATTTCTTTAAGCTTTGATATTTTATCATCAGTTACCAGCAGTTCGTCTATCTGTCTGTTTAAAAGTTCAAGATCGTATTGTCTTGCCTGTGCTATAGTAATTGAATCGAATTCTGTTTTCTTATCAGATTCGGATATCAGAAGTTCCTCATACAGCTTCTCACCAGGTCTCAGACCTGTAAATTTGATGTCGATATCTTCTCTTCCTGCAAGACTCAGCATGCTCTTTGCGAGATCAAGTATCTTAACGGGTTCACCCATATCAAGAATAAGTATCTCACCTTCTCTTCCTATCGAAGCTGCCTGAAGTACGAGCTGGCATGCCTCAGGTATCAGCATGAAATACCTTGTCATTTCGGGATGAGTTATAGTTATAGGACCGCCTTGCTGTATCTGTTTTGTAAATTTCGGGATCACGGAACCTGACGACCCAAGAACATTACCGAAACGTACTGAGCAGATCGCAGTTTCATTATGATTCATGTTCTGCGCATACAGTTCGCAGACTCGTTTCGTAGCTCCCATTACACTTGTAGGACGTACTGCTTTATCTGTTGAAATAAGAACGAATTTCTCGGCATGATATTTAACGGACAGATCGATGCAGTTCTTTGTCCCTATTATGTTGTTCGTTATACCTTCGATCACATTATATTCGACCATCGGAACGTGCTTGTATGCGGCTGCATGAATTACGATCTGCGGTCTATACTTATCAAAAGTTGTTTCAAGATGATCTCTGTCTCTTACGGACTGAAGCACAGGGATCACATTATAATTGCTCAACTCTTCATTTATCAGATAAAGATCATATTCACTGTGATCCAATATGACCAGCTGTTCGGCACCAAACTTACAAACCTGCCTGCATATCTCAGAACCTATGCTTCCTCCGCCGCCGGTTACCAGGATATTCTTCCCTTTAATAAAATTCCTTATTCTTTCTTCGTTAAGATCTTTGGGGTGTCTGGCCAAAAGATCTTTCACGTCTATATTCCTCAACTGAGTAAAAAAACTCTTGTCCTGAAGAATCTCTTTAAGTGACGGCAATATCCTGATCTCATAAAAATAGGGACTCAGCTCATCGTAAAATTTCCTGATCAACTTCTTATCACTAAGAGAAGGCATGGCGATCACTAATATATCCCTTTTAGGAAATTTGACTTTTTTTGCCGACTTGATATAGATATCCTTCGTAATGACATTTACTCCCTCAAGAGTCCTCTGACCTAGTTTATCATCGTCGTCAATAAAACAGACCACACGGAATATCGTATCAGAAAATTCTTCGAACAATTTCTGTCCCGCCTTACCCGCACCGTATATAACTGCGGTTTTAGATTTCTTGGCAAGAGAAGTTATATATGCGAATCTATAGGTGAACATAGCGAAATTCTGAAGAAAAAGAAAGAAAATAAGCTCAAGAAGAAGCATCTTGAATATTATCACGGGATGTTTGAAAACCACGAAAAAGACAGGAAGTGAAAGAAGAAAAACAAGAATACCTATGAGATTTTTTTTCAGATATGATCTTGCGGTCGACGCCGACCATGATAATTTATAGTCGTTCAGTACTATGAAAGACAATATGATCCTCATAGAGAAAATAAAGATCAAATGGTTAAGATGAGTATCAAGTCCGAGGAAAGTGATAGCCGAAAAATAGCTGCAGATAGTAAGTGTCAGTGTGACAAGCACTGACAACAATCTCTTATCGGAAGATCTCAAAGTGCTGATCATTCTCTTAATTCCTTGACTTTTTCAACATTCCGTTCACAATTACAATGATCTCTAAGATATCTCCGTCAGTCAGTTTCGTATCTGAAGGCAGACATAATCCGTCTCTGAACAACCTCTCTGAGGTTCCGTTCGAATAGGCGATGCATTTTTTGAAAACAGGCTGCATGTGCATAGGTTTCCACAACGGTCTTGATTCAATATTGTATTTCAACAGTTCAAGTCTAATATCTTCCCTGTTCTTTCCGGTAATTTCAGTATCTATTAAAACCGATGTCAACCACCTGTTACCTTTTGAATCTTTTAGTTCCGGCTGAAAAATGAATCCCGACCCTTCAAAACCGGTTTTGTATATGTTGAATATCTCTCTTTTCCTTCTTACTCTGCTTTCCAGGACTCTGAGCTGTCCTCTTCCGATCCCCGCCAGGATGTTACTCATTCTGTAATTGTAACCTATTTGTGTATGCTCATAATGCGGAGCATTGTCCCTTGCCTGAGTCGCAAGGAATCTGGCTTTTTTACAGTAATCCTCATTATCGGAAACAAGCATCCCTCCGCCTGAAGTAGTAAGTATCTTGTTACCGTTAAAGGACAGTATTCCGACATCTCCGAAAGTACCGAGCTTTTTACCGTTAAGATCACTCCCGAGAGCTTCAGCAGCGTCTTCAATAAGTACGACCCCGTATTTCCTGCATATTTTCTTTATCTCAATGATATTAGCTGCCTGACCGTAAAGATGTACTGCTATTACGGCTTTCGGATAAACACCTTTCTTCTTTTTCCTGTCGATGATCGCTTCTTCAAGAAGGGCAGGATCCATGTTCCATGTATCGGTCTCGCTGTCAATGAATACAGGATCAGCATGCTGATAAGCGATAGGGTTGGCGGATCCGGAAAATGTAAAACTTTGACAGACCACTTCGTCACCGGCTTTTACATCCGACATTATAAGAGCAAGATGAATTGCTGCGGTTCCGGAACTGAGAGCAGCCGCAGATTTAGTACCCAAATATAAGCACATCTCCTGTTCAAAGGCATCTACATTAGGTCCCAGAGGAGCCACCCAGTTAGAATCGAAAGCATCCTTAACGAACTTCTGTTCGTGATCTCCTATATGTGGTGAAGAAAGCCAAATTTTTTTGCGATCCAGAAAATCCCCCATTTTTTAGTGCGTTCCCGTTTCTAATTTATTTGTAATTAACCTGCTTCTCTGTAATTTTTCATGCGTAATTAAAGGTAATGTCAAATGTGGCGATTGTCAACTAAAATAAACATAAATCTCTTGATTGTTTTTCTGATTTTAGATATAATTAGGACATGAAAAGAATCCTGATCACTTTATTATTTCTCTACATCACAGGCAGCATTTTTGCATACCCTTTCACAATTCCATATTTTGACGAGGAATTCTTTCTTTACCCTTATCTGAATTACGATCAGACCACTGAATGGAAAAAAGCAAGAGAGGGAAGGCTTTATGATGGCGGATTCGTTCAAACCAGCCACGGCAGTCAGACCACATGGCTTTTGATGAGCAGCGAAGAAGCCGTGATAAATCAGAATATAGGCGAAAAATTCTTATTCAGGTTCATGTATAGAGAACTTACCTCGAGACATCTCTCTTATAATAAAAAAATGTCGACGGTAGGAATAGGTTATAAAGTCAACAAACTTCTGACGGTATATGCAGGAACGGATCTGACTTCCCGTAAGGAAGAAGTAGACGCGGGAACGGGTGTACTCTTCACTTTTCAGTCAGCTTACGCGTACTTCGATATTACTTTTGACGATCTTCTGTTCGATATCAAGAACCTTGGGAACGGTACCAGCAACAAATTACCTCTCACTTTTAACACGGATATAAGATTTTCTTTCAACAGACTTTATTTTTATTTATCGGGAAAGTATGACACGGGAATTGACAGGGAATGGCTGCCTGGACCTTATACAGATATATTGAAGCACAGAAACCATGTCAGAGAACTGTACACTAGGATAGAATATGACATTTTGGATTATCTTAGATTATACCAGGAAAACCATTTAAACGATTTCTTCGACGCTAAGCGTTATAAAGACCTGAGTGTCTGGGATCCCGATTCGTCTTCATGGATTATTTATATACCGGAGATCTCGGAATATGAATTTTCTGCTAAAATGTCTGTGCACAAACTCGGAGGGATATTCCGGATCAATGAGAAGAACTCGGTTGATGCCGGTTTAAGTTATGCCGCCACTGTTCACAAATTCGACCTTATAGATGGCGAGGCGCTGACGAACGGACATGCAACAAGCTATACTATAGAATATCCCGCTTTTTTACCCTATATAATCTATAAATACCGCATTCACACTAAATTCACAGCGGAAGCGGCATACATGGGATCATACACTGCGGAAGATTATAAAAACAATTATTATTATGAAAGATATGGTGAAGAATACTGGGATAAAGAACTACTGAAAATTGGATTCGAATTCAGATTTTCCCCTAACTGCAGCCTATATATTTCAGCAGGACAGCTGATAAATACCGGTGTTTTCGGCGGAGGGAACGCAAGGTTCAATCTTTTTTTCTGACCGCAATTTAAAAAATTAAAGTTGACATACGGGAAAAAATATCTTAATTTACATGCTCATTATGCTTGTAATGAGCGATAAAATTGCAAATAAGCGGGGTAAAAATATGAAAAAAGCTGTTATATTATTTTTGGTCACGATGATGACCCAGGTTGTCTTTGCTGAAATAAAAAAAGGCCCTGATACTAAGATCATAAAGAACAAAATGGATGCCGGATTTTATTTTAACTATATTTTTAATTCGGCTGACATTCCGGTATCTACGACCGGCTTCGGGATACCTGTGCTTAAATATTATCTGGAAACAGCTCAGGAAGAAACAAATAAGTTCTTCCTTAACGGAGATCTGGGTTATGACATGAGTAAAACGATCTATGACGGTGAGGTTCTCGAAGGAGAGGACAGGTACGCTTCCGTAATGTATCTCGATCTTGACCCTCAGTTCAGGTTTTACGTCACTGATGAAATGATGGCAAAATTCAGAGGCAGTAAGAAAGAAGAACCGAAAGACGACAACTGGAATGACTGGGTTGATACCGACATTGAAACTAAGGCCGATTCAAAGATAAAATGGTTCTTCGCTTTCGGACTTCCCCTGCTGTATGAGAACGTTACTCCACAGAACGAATCACTTGACTCCGAGGCACACAGCGCGGTCGATTTTACTATTAATTTCGGGATTGACAACAAACAGGTTGATATAAAGAAACTTTCACCCTGGGCTAAATTCCAGAAAGGATATTTCGTTTACGGTCTTTTTGAATACAGATTAAGCGAATCGTACGGTGATGAATCTCCTGAAAAATTGCCCATGTTCTTCGGAACTGCGGGTGATTACGCTTATGAGCTTGATAACTGGGTCTCCAATGCGACCGCGAGAGGTTTTATGTCAGTAAAATATCAGCTCGCTGCAGACGCTATAGAGATCTTCCCCTGGGAATACACAATGGGTTATCAGGGAAACTACCTTGACCTGACTTTCGGCGTTGAATACGTTCAGGATTTTACCGACAAACTGAATCTCGTCGCATCTGTTTCAGGAACAACATGGCAGCTCGGAGACGACCCGGAAGGAGACAGTATCAACTCAATGAAATTCGACGCAACGCTCAACTATTATTCCATCCCTGAACTCTGCGCTTTTGCCGGATTCGGGTTCGAAACGCATCTTAAAGAAGAAGACTCCACTCCTGACTATAGAGTTACTTTAGGAGCCGCATATACTTTGGACTTCATCAAATTAAAGCAGAAAATGGCGCAGAAAAAAATCGAAACGCCAAAGAATGCTGATGAGGAAGAAGAAACTTTCGACGATGAAGAGTGGTAGTAAATAATTATGTTATTTAAGCCCCTTTGAAGGGGCTTTTTTATTTCTTACTACTGCAATTTATCTTGATAATGTTAATCAAATTAATTAAATTAGTTGAACTTAAATGATTTATAGGTGATTATGAAACCGAGTATATTAGGCAACTATTTTGAGGACTTCGAAAAAGGTGCAGTAATTGAACATTCACTTTCAAAGACGATTTTCGAATCGGACAACAATTTTTTCTCATTATTAACGATGAACCACCATCCTGTTCATACAAATCTAGATTATGCGGAGAAAAACCAGCATGGAACAATACTAGTGGTCGGGACACTGGTATTCAGCATTGTTGTTGGTATGACAGTACCTGATATTAGCGGAAAAGCGATTGCTAATTTCGGGTATGAATCTGTCGAGCACCTAGCTCCTGTTCACATAAACGACACTTTATACGCCAGAACGACAGTACTATCAGTCGAACCTTCAATATCCAAACCAGACAGAGGTGTGGTCTATGTTGAGACAGTAGGATATAATCAGAAGAATGAGGATGTTCTCAGATTCAGAAGAAAAGTTTTAATAAAGAGGAGGCCTAATGAAATTTCATGAGCATCTTATGAGAAGCATGATGTTCGTACCGGGACATAATGAAAGACTTATGCAGAGTGCTGCAAGGTCTAAGGCTGACGTTCTTCTTCTTGACATTGAAGATTCTGTCCAGCCGGTAGAGAATAAACAGAAATCACGCGATCTTATAATAAAAATGGTCTCCGAAGGTGCATTTAAAAACCATCTCGTATTTCCAAGGGTCAATGACAGAGAATCCGGTCAATTGTTGAAAGATGTACATCAATTGACCATTGACGGTGTTCACGGGTTTATGTATCCCAAATCTAAAAAAGGCGGCGACGTTTATTTTTTCGACAAACTGCTTGAAACAATAGAATACGAAAAAGGCATCCCCGTCGGAACATATAAGATAATACCTCTAATAGAAACGACATCCGCTGTAATAAACGCTCAGGAAATATGCAAAGCCTCACCAAGGGTGGTCGCGATAGCGTTCGGCTGCGAGGATTTTGTAGGTGATCTTGGAGGAGTGCACGATCATGAAGGCAAAAGTATATTCAGTCCCCGAGCATGGATAGCTATGTCTGCAAAAGCTACTGGAGTAATACCTATCGATACCGTACATATCAGCGTACACGATCTGGATGATCTTGAAAAGAACATTATTCTTGCTAAAAACCTCGGGTTTGAAGGAATGCTCGTACTCAACCCGAAAGAACTCCCGCTAGTCCATCAGTACTACTCCCCTTCTGAAAAAGAGGTCGAGGATGCAAAAGAAATGCTAAGACTTTACGAAGAAGCTCAGACGGAAGGTAAAGGAGTAGCAATCATGAACGGCAAATTCATAGGCCCCCCTATGGTAATAATGGCGAAAAAGACTCTGCACAGACATAAACTTATTGAAAGTAAAAAATAGATTTTTCATGAAGAAAGTTGTTATCTTAGGTGGTAAAGGTATCGGTATGATCGCATCATCTATCATTGACAGGATCGGCGATGCTTATGTTATCGGTTTTCTTAACGATAATATTGATAAAGGAACTTTGATCGGGAAATATAAAAAAATTGAAGTTATAGGTAAAACAGTAGATTTGCCACAATACTTAGAAAACGATGATACTTATGTATTTATTGCTTATGTGGGGTTTAAATATGAAAAAAGAATGTATCAGAAAATTCTTTCTCTGAATATTCCTAATGATAAATTCTACAACATAATCGATCCTAATTCGATAATTCCTAAAGACTACTGTAAAATTGGAAACGGTGTTCTTATCGCACCTTATGCCCAGTTAAGCCCTGATTCTACAATTTCTGATAATTGCATACTTCTTGCTAACTCTTTTGTGGGACATGATACTTTTCTTGATCACTTTGCCCACCTGGCTACTAATGCTGTAGTCGGAGCAGATGTTCATGTCGGGAAAATGGTTCATATTGGAAGCAATGCTACGATTAGAGAATGTGTTAATGTCGGAGATTATAGCATTGTAGGAGGAGGAGCTGTAGTTACTAAAGATGTTCCTGAGAATTGCATTGTTGTAGGCAACCCAGCCAGAATTCTTAAAGAAAAAGAATAAACGGATTCGGATTTGTATAAAATCATAAAAAGACTTATAGATATTTTCTCCTCATTTTTTGGCTTACTGTTTCTTTTACCATTTATGATTATTGTATCAATCCTTATATTTATCAAAATGGGTAATCCCATATTTTTTACTCAGAAAAGGCCGGGGTTAAAAGGCAGGATCTTTAAGATAATCAAATTCAGAACAATGCTGAATACAAAAGATGGAAATGGAAATTTATTGCCTGACAGAATGCGTAAGACAAAATTAGGCACATTCCTACGAACAACAAGTATAGACGAGCTACCAGAACTGATAAACGTACTCAAAGGCAATATGAGCTTAGTAGGACCAAGACCACTTTTGATAGAATATCTCCCTCTCTACAACGAAAGACAGGCAAAAAGACATGATGTTAGACCCGGAATAACCGGTTTCGCACAAGTAAGCGGAAGAAATTCTATTACTTGGGATGAAAAATTCGAAAAGGATGTATATTATATTGAAAATATGAGTTTACTGCTTGATATAAAAATTTTATTTCTTACATTAAAAAAAGTCTTCATTAAAGAAGGTATAAACTTCGATAGCGAAACAAAAAACAACAGATTTTCAGGCACTAAATGAAAAAGATCTTATTTCTTACACTTGCGAATTTCGAAGATATTAATAAGCGTGGTATTTACCCAGATCTCGTCAGAACTCTCGCAGATAATAATTGTGAAGTATTTGTTGTTACTCCAAGAGAAAAAAGAACAAGACTAAATACAGAATTATCCGAATATAAAAACATTAAGGTTCTAAAAGTTAAAACTGGTAATATCACGAAGTGTAATTTTATACAAAAAGGTATATCTACTCTTAGAATTGAATCACAGTTTTTTAAAGCAATAAAGAAGTATTTGAATGAAACTAAATTTGATATGGTAATGTACTCAACACCACCAATAACATTTATAAAAATTATTGAATATATTAAAAAACGGGATAAAACAATCTCTTATCTTATTCTTAAAGATATTTTCCCTCAGAATGCAGTTGATATTGAACTTATAAAACGAGACGGATTACTTCACAAATATTTCAGGAAGAAAGAAAAGAAGCTTTATGATATTTCAGATCATATTGGATGTATGTCCGAAGGAAATGTTAGATATATACTCTCAAATAATCCAGAATTAAGTAAAGAAAAATTAGAAGTTTTTCCAAATTCAATCATACCGATCGAAAGACAAAAAAGAAAACAAAAATACCCTGAGATTTTAAAAAAATATAATATTCCTGAGAACTCGGTTTTATTTGTTTACGGCGGTAACCTCGGAAAACCGCAGGGAATAAACTTCCTGCTTGAAGTCGCGGATAACTTTTATAAAGTCGAAAACGGATACCTGCTGATAGTAGGCAGCGGTACAGAATATAATAGAATACAAAAACACATTGTAGAAAGAAAAACAAAGAATTGTACCTTATTAAACATACTGCCGAAAAAAGAATATGATCAACTTATTAACAACGCTGATGTCGGTCTGATATTCTTAGATAATAGGTTCACAATACCTAACTTCCCTTCAAGACTTACTTCATATATGGAAAATTCGATGCCAATATTAGCTGCAACTGATTCTGTAACAGATATAAAAGATGTCATTGTCAAATCAGGCAGCGGGTTCTGGTCAGAAAGCGGAGATATAAACAGTATTATCTATAATGCGAATATATTATCAAAAGATACGGAACTCCGAACTAAAATGAGTGAAAACAGTAGAAAGTATCTTGAAGATAATTATGATATAAGAAATTGCATAAAAATTCTACTAAGAGATTATGAACATAATGGTCTTTAATGTTGCCGCTGAAAATAGAGGCGCATTATCAATACTGAATGATTTTTATGAAGAATTTAAAAAAGACTCTTCGAATAACTATTTCATAGTTCTCAGTAAACCAGATTTGCCCGAAATTGATAACATAAAAGTCCTAAGATTCCCATGGGTAAAAAAAAACTGGCTATACCGTTTATATTTTGATTGTTTCGTGGCAGGAAAGCTTGTAGAAGCAAATAATATTGACGAAGTATTCTCAATGCAGAACATTGCTATACCAAAAATAAAAGTGAGACAAAAAATCTATTTACATCAACCTTTACCTTTTGTTGATATCAGGTTTAGTTTATTTAAATATCCGCTGCTCTGGGTATATCAAAACATAGTAAGTAAGCTAATATATAGGTCAATTAGAATCGCTGATGAAGTAATTGTACAGACAGAGTGGATGAAAAAAGCGTGCGTTAATAGGGCAAATATTATCGATTTGGACAAAATAAAAATCTTACCACCAAAAATAAATATCGGAATTAAGAAAAAATATATAAAGAATATAGATGATATTTCTACTTTTTTTTACCCTGCTAGCGGTGTCTTTTTTAAAAATCATAATGTGATTATTGAGGCCTGTAAGATATTAAGAAATGAGAATATAACAAATTATAAAGTCGTTTTTAGCTTAAATGGAAATGAGAACACGAATATCTCTAAACTTAAAGATAAATGCTTAGATCTTGGTTTGCCTGTCATTTTTGCCGGTAACCTTAGCAGAGAAGAGGTGTTCGAGTATTATTCAATATCTTTACTAATATTTCCTTCTTATATCGAGACATTCGGATTACCTCTGCTTGAAGCGAAATTACACGATACTCCAATTATTGCATCTGATTGCCCTTTCTCGCACGAAATACTCGATAATTATAATAATGTTGTTTTCTTTAATCCTTTTAATCCGTATGAATTAGCAGATCTGATGATCAATAATATAAGAAACATTGTAGAACTATGAAAGATAAAGTACTGATGTTTGTCTTTAATGACATAAATATAGATTCTCGTGTTCAGAGATCAGCTGAAACTTTATCTTCATTTTGTGATTTGACTTTAGTGAGTTGTGGTAGTTCAGAATTTTATTCAGATAAATACAAAAGTACACAGTTCAACATAAAAATCAAATCGAACTTGGTTAAGTACTTCATTTTTGTAATTCGTTTATTTTTTTTGCAAATTTGCAAAAAAAAATATAAACTTATATATGCGCATGATTTCTTTGGAGCGTTACCATTGTTTCTATTAAAAGTATTTGGTAAATCTGAAAAGTATGTATACGATGCTCACGAATTATATATACCTGAAGATACTGTTAAATTTACCATCAGGGATAAATTCTTTTACTTCTGGGAAAAATACGCAATAAGAACAGCTAATATTGTCATAAGCGCTCATGAGAAAAGAGCGGAAATAATGAAAAACCACCATAAATTGTCAGAAAAACCGTTAGTTATCAGGAACATATCAATATATTCAGAAACTGATCCTCCTGTTTCCGATAAAATGAAATTACTCAACGATTTCTTAAAAAAAGAAGGTTTAACGATAGCTTACGCTGGTGCAATCACACATGACCGGAAGATTGAAACTCTGGTAGATTTGATAATCAAATCAAATAAGAAATATAAAATGATTTTAATAGGCTATGGACAGGCTGTAGATACTATAAAACAAAAAATCAAAGATAGTAATGCTGATAATATCTTATACCTTGGACCAATGAAATATAAAGAGATACCTAACTATCTAAAACTTTGCGACATTGGATACATTTCATACCCAAATAAGGGTTTAAACAACATGTACTGTGCACCAAATAAAATCTATGAATATGCAAGCGTCGGATTACCGATGATAGCTCCATACAACCCTACAATAGAATATGAA
>QKDR01000082.1 GCA_003252515.1 Candidatus Delongbacteria bacterium
GCCGGTCTTAATTCGTTTAGTTTCATCTTATCTTTTCCGTTTTTTAAATTTCTTCAACCCGAATCATATGCTTTACTTTAAAAAGCATCCCTCTAACCTGAGGAGTGTCGCTGAACTCTTTTGTAAAATTGATCTTCCTAAGACCTAAAGCTAAAGTAGTGGCTTTGATGTCTTTCTTCTGTCTGATCATACTTTTAACCAGAGTTACTCTTAATTTCTTTTCTGTCATCGTTCCCTCACGCGGCCAAATTAATTATACAGCTTTTCTTTCGTTATCTTTCTCGCTTTAAGGATATCGCCTTCTGTAACGAGCATCGAAAGACCTTTTATTGTCGCCTTTACGATGTTATGGGCATTCGAACTTCCCATACACTTCGAAAGAACGTTCGTGTAACCGGCACATTCCAGAACCGATCTTACTACACCGCCGGCGATCACACCGGTACCGGGAGTAGCAGGTTTCAATAGCACTATACCTGCACCGTATTTTGACATGATCTCGTGCGGAAGAGTACCGTTCACTATAGCGACTTCGATCATATTCTTTTTAGCTTCCTCTATACCTTTCGCAATTGCATCTGTAACCTCGAGAGCCTTACCAAGTCCGTATCCGACTTTGCCTTTCCCGTCTCCCACAACCATTATGGCATTGAAGCTGAAGTTTTTACCGCCTTTTACGACCTTTGTGACCCTGTTGATCTTGATCATCTTCTCGATCAGCTGGACTGAATCGTCTTTGGTCTTTGAAGCCTTTCTATTAGTTTCTCGAGCCAAAATTCACCTCGTAAATGTTAAAATTTTACTCCGGCATTCCTCACGCCTTCGGCCAAAGCTTTTACCCTTCCGTGATAGAGATACCCGTTCCTGTCGAAAATAATGCTTTCGATCTTGTTTTCCAGAATTTTCTTACCTAGCATCACTCCCACAGAAAACGATACGCCGGTCTTTCCTTTCATGTTCTCAGGCATTGTAATACCGGCTTCTTTTACTTCTTTTGAGGCTGTCGAAACGCTGAGAACAGTTTTTCCGCTCTCATCATCGATCAGCTGAGCGTAAATATGAAGATTGCTCCTGAACACGCTCAGTCTCGGCCTCAACTGGGTACCGAAGACATTCTTTCTGATGCTTTTTTTTCTTCTTAATCTTGAATCGATTTTTTTATTCTTCATTTTTTTACCCTACGATTGATACTACTTAGCTGTTTTACCGGCTTTCCTTATTATAGTCTCATCTGAATACCTGAAACCTTTTCCCTTATAAGGCTCCGGCTTTCTGAATGATCTGACCTTGGATGCAACAAATCCCACGAATTCTTTATCAATTCCGTGTATTTTAAGCTCGGATGTGTTGCTTACTGGCTGGGTCGCTTCCATTGTGATCCCTACCGGAATCTGGAAATATATCGGGTGCGAATATCCAAGATTTAATATCAGATAATTACCCTTTACTTCCATTCTCCAACCCACACCGTGAAGTATAAGAACTCTTGTAAAACCTTCCGAAACACCCTTGACCATATTATTCAGAAGAGCTCTGAAAAGTCCGTGAAGCGCTCTGGACGTTTTTACGTCATCAGTTCTTTTTACTTCAATTATATCATCGGAAGTCTCAATACTGATCACTTCCGGTAAAGTAAGGCTTAATTCGCCTTTGCCGCCTTTTACGGCAACATTATTCCCGTCTATCATAAGGCTAACACCTTTGGGAATCTGTATTGCTTTTTTACCAATTCTCGACACTTAGTCACCTCTTACCAAATATAACACAGAACTTCACCGCCGACATTTAATTCTTTGGCTTTTTTATTAGTGATCACACCCTTTGAGGTTGACAGTATAGCCATACCGAAATTGTTCTTGATCCTCGGTATTTCATTTACGTTATTGTACATCCTCAAACCGGGCCTGCTGACCCTCTGTAGACCGCTGATCAGGCTCTTTCCGTATTCATCATACTTCAGATATATCCTGATTATTCCCTGTTTGTCATCACGAATGTTGACATATTTCTCTATAAAACCCTGATCGAGCATGATCTTCACGATCTTTCTTTTGATGTTAGAGGCAGGTATATCAACATATTTGTGCTTTGACTTTGTCGAATTTCTTACTCTCGTCAGTAAATCAGCAATAGGATCTGTCATTGTCATTTTTAATTTTCTCCTTAGTGAGTATAAACCTTAGATTACCAGCTTGCCTTTTTTACGCCCGTGATCTCTCCGAAACCTGCCAGTTGCCTGAAACATATCCTGCAGATGCCATACTCTCTGATGTATCCTCTCGGTCTGCCGCACCTCTGGCATCTTGAATACTGCCTAACTTTGAATTTTGGGGTTTTGTTAGCCTTAGCTATCATTGACTTCTTTGCCATTACTTATCCTCGGTTTTTGTTTTCTTGAACGGGAAACCGATAGACTTCAAAAGTTCAAAAGCCTCTTCATCGGTTTTAGCAGTGGTCACAATAGTAATGTTAAGCCCGTTTGCCTTGATAATGTTGTCAAACTTGATTTCAGTAAAGACAGTCTGTTCTTTGATACCGAAATTATAGTTTCCCCTGCCGTCGAATGATTCAACAGGCATTCCCTGAAAATCCCTTATCCTCGGAATCGAGATCTCGATCAGTCTGTCAAGGAATTCGTACATGATCGTGCTTCTTAAAGTAACATGGGCTCCGATCTTCATTCCTTTTCTCAGTTTGAAGTTTGAAACTGATCTTTTCGCCTTGCTGATCGCAGGTTTCTGTCCCGAAATGAGTGTAAGCTCTTCTACGGCGGCGTCAAGCAGTTTTGCCTCTTTTATGGCTTCACCGACACCGACATTCAGCTTTATTTTCTCGATCTTAGGTACCTGCATCACGCTTTTATAACTGAACTTCTCCATCAGATAAGGACACACTGTTTCGCGATACTTGATTTTCAATCTTTGTTGATTATCCATTTTTTCCTCTTCCTTATACAGCTTTGTTACAAGACCTGCAGATCCTTTCAACCTTTCCGTCTTCCGTTCTTCTTTTTGATACTCTGACGGCTTTATCGCAGTTTGAACAGACCAGCATCACATTCGATACGTGGATCGGCGCTTCCTTCTCAATAATACCGCCCTGCTGATTCATCTGATTAGGCTTCTGATGCTTTTTCACAATGTTAACGCCTTCGACGATAACCTTGTTCTTATCAACAATAACTTTAAGGACTTTGCCGATCTTTCCCTTATTATTGCCAGCAATAACTTTCACCTTGTCATCTCTAATAATTTTCATCTTCGCAAACCCTTATTTGTTTACAGAACTTCGGGTGCAAGTGATACGATCTTCATATAGCCTTTTTCTCTGAGTTCTCTGGCTACCGGACCGAATATCCTTGTTCCTTTAGGTTCACCTTTTTCATCTAGAATTACAGCTGAATTCTCATCAAATCTGATATAAGATCCGTCAGGCCTCTTGTACTCTTTTTTCGTCCTGACCACTACAGCTTTGACAACATCGCCTTTCTTGATTGATCCGCCCGGTATGGCGCTTTTAACCGCACATACTATTACATCGCCGACCCTTGCATATTTCTTCCTTGTACCTCCAAGTATTCTGAAAGCAAGGATAGATTTCGCTCCGGTGTTGTCGGCTACTGTAAGTCTGGTTTCTTCTTGTATCATCTCTGGACCTTAGTGTTATTTTTTTCTTTCTACGATTTCGACAAGATACCACGATTTGTTCTTACTGAGCTTTCTGCACTCTCTTATCTTCACGGTATCGCCTTCGTTGCATGTGTTTTCAGGATCATGGGCAAGATATTTCTTGCTGCGGTTGAAGAATTTTTTATAGATAGGGTGTTTCACCTTTCTGACAACAAGAACTGATATACTCTTATCCATCTTGTCGCTAACTACAACGCCTGTCCTGACCTTTTTCAAGTTCTTTCTTTTTTCTGCCATTTGTTCTGCCATTCTTTTTGCTCCAACAATTCTGGTTCGAGATTTAACCCTATCCTAACCCTGAACTTTTTCGTTCTTTTTTTCTGAAACGATCGTGTTCATTTTCGCGATCTCTCTTCTAAGGTTACGGATCGTCAAAGGATTCTCTAATTGATTAAGAGAATGTTTGAACTTAAGGTCGGCAAGATCCTGCTTGGTTGTTTTGATTTTGTTGATCAGTTCATCAACGCTCAATTCTCTCATCTCAGCGACTTTCATTCATTATTCTCCGATTTCGTTTCGTGAACATATTTTTGTTTTTATCGGCAGTTTGCTAGACGCAAGTGTCAAAGCTTCTCTTGCCAATTCTTCAGATACACCCTGTACTTCGAACAGAATCTTACCCGGTCTGATAACGGCTACCCAATATTCAGGGGCTCCTTTACCCTTACCCATCCTTGTTTCCGCAGGTTTTTTAGTGACCGGTTTGTCGGGGAATACCCTGATCCACATCTTCCCGCCTCTTTTCATCGCTCTGTTTATGGCGATACGGGCGGCTTCGATCTGCCTTGATGTCATCCAGAACTGCTCCATAGCCTTTAGCCCGTAATCTCCGAAAGAGATCATGCTCCCTCTGTATGCAAGACCTTTTGCCAGGTTTTTCTGAACTTTTCTGTGCTTTATTTTCTTCGGCATTAACATGTTGCTGATTCTCCGCTAAGAATTATTGTTTAGGTATCCGAATTTCTCACCGTTGCATACCCACACTTTCACACCGATCCTTCCGTACGGCGTATGAGCTTCTACAAGCGCATAGTCGATGTCGGATCTGAGAGTGTGCAGAGGAACTCTGCCTTTGTGATAACCTTCGGTTCTGGCCATATCAGCACCGCCTAGCCTGCCGCTGCACTGAACCTTGATACCCTGGACATTAGCTTTCATCGCTGAATCGATGGCTTTCTTCAGAGCTCTTCTGAAATTTATCCTTTTTTCAAGCTGTCTTGCTATCGATTCGCCGATCAGATAGGCGTTTACTTCAGGTCTTTTAACCTCAAAGATATTGAGATTGATCTGCTTTTTGAAAACAGTTTTAAGCTCTTCTTTCAGCTTCTCGATCTCAGCGCCTTTTCTTCCGATAACAATACCGGGTTTTGCCGTGAAAATACTCAGATTGATCTCTTTAGGTTTCCTTTCGATCTTTACTTCGGATATCCCGGCTTCCTTCAGTCTGGTGTTCACATACTTCCTTATTTTCAGGTCTTCCATCAACTTGCCTGAAAAATCTTTCTGATCGAACCAGATCGAATTCCATGTTCTGTTTATTCCAAGTCGAAGCCCTATCGGATTACACTTTTGACCCAAAAAGTCCTCCTATTCTTTTGACGCCACTTTAACTTTTATATAAATGTGGCTTGTTCTTTTTCTGATTCTTGTGGCCCTGCCTTGAGCGCGAGGCTTAAATCTTTTCATGGTCGGTCCTTCGTCCGCGAACATCGTATCAATATAAACACTGTTCGTGTCGATCGAAGTCTCCCTGTTGTTCTCTATCAGGTTGGCGACCGCTGATTTCAGAGTCTTTTTTATTGACAATGCCGCAAAATTGGGAGTGAAATCGAGAATACTGATCGCGCTTTCAACATCCTTTCCTTTTATCAGCTCCATCACAAGTCTGACTTTGTTTGCCGGGTAACCTACCCATTTTGCTTTTGCATATGCTTCCATCGTTCCCTCTTATTTTTTCTTTGAGGCTTTCTCTGATTTCTTCTCAGGGTGACCTCTGAAAACTCTTGTTAAAGAAAATTCTCCCAGTTTGTGACCTACATGGTTCTCCGTGATATAAACGGGGATGAACTGCTTCCCGTTATATACCGAAACCGTATGTCCTATAAAATCAGGAACAATGGTTGATCTCCTTGACCATGTTTTTATGACACTTTTCTGCTTAGTCTTGTTCATTTTAAGAACTTTATTCAACAGATGTTCGTCAACAAACGGACCTTTTTTAACTGATCTTGGCATTCAACAAACCCCGTTATTTTGTTTTTCTTCTTTTGATTATATACTTGTCGGAAGGTTTGTTTTTCTTCCTAGTCTTATAACCTTTAGCATATACTCCCCATGGAGAAACAGGCTGCCTTCCGCCGCATGTTCTTCCTTCTCCACCACCGTGCGGGTGGTCTACCGGGTTCATTGCCGCACCTCTTACGGTAGGTCTGATACCCAGCCATCTCTTCCTTCCGGCTTTTCCGTGGTTCTGGTTGAAGTGGTCGATATTTCCCACCTGTCCAAGAGTGGCATAGCAGTTTTCATGAACAAGTCTTACTTCACCTGACGGCATCTTCAGATGACAGTAATTACCGTCCTTAGCCATTAGAACAGCATAGTTCCCCGCTGATCTTACAAGCTGTCCGCCCTTTCCGATCTTAAGCTCAACATTGTGTATCATCTGGCCTGCAGGAATAGCTTTTAACGGAAGAGCATTCCCGGGACGGATCTCTACATTTTCGCCGGATACAACAGTATCGCCAACCTGAAGTCCGTTCGGTGCGAGAATATATCTTTTCTCACCGTCGGCGTAGAAAAGAAGCGCAAGTCTGGCTGTTCTGTTCGGATCATATTCTATCGCGGCTATTTTCGCAGGAATATCGTGTTTGTTCCTTTTGAAATCAATGACCCTTAGACATGTCTTGTGACCGCCGCCGATATGACGCGTAGTGATCCTTCCGACATTGTTCCTTCCGCCTGTCTTCTTTTTCGTAACGAGCAAAGACTTTTCAGGTTCTTTCTTGGTGATCTCAGTGAAATCGGAGATCATCATGTACCTTCTGCTCGGCGTGTATGGTTTAAATTTTCTAACTGGCATTTTAACTCCAAATCTGCTACATTTTCAAATTGTTCTCTCTAAGCCTGGTCGTAAATATCAAGCTTATCGCCTTTGACCAAAGTAACGATCGCTTTCTTGAAATCGCTTTTTTTGCCGAAATATCTTCCGACTCTGGCCTTTCTTCCCTCATAATTAACGGTATTGACATCGGTCACGGAAACTTTGAACTTGTCCTCTATCTCTCTTTTGATCTCAATTTTATTTGCATTGACATCAACCAGAAAAGTGTACTGATTGTTCTTTTCCTGCAGTTTACTCGTTTTCTCAGTTATGAGAGGTTTTTTCAAAATCATCTTCATTATTCATTCACCCTGTCAATAGTTTGTAAAGCATCTTTCTGTATTACCAGGCAGTCAGCGTTCATGATCTCGTATGTAGATACGGTATCAGCAAGCTGAATATTCGTATTCTTGATGTTCAGTACAGATTTAATTACGTTTACCGTGTTGTTGAATTTTGCATCCTCATCAACTGAACTGTAAGTATCCAGTACAACAAGTACTTTCTTGCCTAATAACTCCATGCCTGAAAGAACATTTACGAATTTTGCTGTTTTCGGAGTCTCGAACATAAAATTATCAATGATGAATATGTTGCTGCCGGCAGCTTTATCGGAATATGCCGAGATCCTTGCAAGCAGCTTCTGTTTTTTATTCATTTTCATAGAATAATCTCTAGGTGAAGGTCCGAAAGATTTTCCGCCACCGACAAGCACCGGAGACCTTCTGTCGCCTCTTCTCGCTCCACCAGTTCCTTTTTGCCTGAAAAGTTTTCTGGTGCTGAAAGCCGTCTCCGACCTTCCTTTAGCCTTGGCAGTACCCTGCCTTTGATTCGCCAGATATACTTTCACCGCCTGATGAATAAGCGGATAATTGGGTTCCACTCCGAATACTTCTTTCTTAAGTTCAACTTCAACAGAGGTCTTTTTACCTTCAATATCATAAACCGGCAGTTTCATTATACCTCCATTCTGCTAATTTTGAGAATTCCGTTCTTTGCACCGGGAAGCGAACCTTTAATGAAAATAATATTCTTTTCAGGTATGATCTTTAAAATCTCAACGTCTTTGACGGTTACCTGATCGTTCCCCATTCTGCCGGGCATATGCTTCCCTTTCCATACTCGTGAAGGCCATGTACACTGACCGATTGATCCGGGTCCCCTGTGAGATTCGTGCGTTCCGTGAGATCCACCCTGTAAATGCATTCCCCATTTTCTTACAACGCCCTGAAATCCTTTACCTTTTGAGACACCCGTAACATTAACGTTATCACCTTCATGAAAAATACTCACATTGAACTCAGTTCCCACTGATATTTTTCCAGCACCTTCGAATTTGAATTCTCTAAGATGTTTTACAGCTTCCACACCGGCTTTCTTGAAGTGACCGGAAAGAGGTTTGTTAACCCTTGATTCCTTCTGGTTTTCAAAACCGATCTGAACGGCCTCGTATTTGTCTTTTTCGATAGTCTTAACCTGCACGACCTTGCAAGGTCCTGCCTGGACTATAGTGACGGGAAACTCTCGACCCGCAGGTCCGAAAAAGCTGGCCATTCCTAATTTTTTTCCTAAAATGACGTCCATTTATTTGCGCCTTTATACTACTTTAACTTCAATGTTCACACCAGCGGGAAGCTCAAGTTTTGTCAACGCTTCCATGGTCTCTGTTTTTGAGTTTAGAATTTCAACCAGTCTTTTGTAGATCCTTTTTTCGAACTGCTCTCTTGATTTCTTATTGACATGAGGAGAGCGGAGAACCGTGTAAACGGTTTTCTTAGTGGGAAGAGGTACAGGACCGGAAATAACCGCTCCTGTTTCTCTTGCCTTCTTTATGATCTTTTCGGTTGAAATGTCGATCAGATGATAATCGTATGATTTCAATTTGATCTTTATCTTCTGCGAAGCCATTTTCACCTCTTAATTTTCAAAATTCTATTCAACGATCTGCGCTACTGCGCCGGCTCCGATAGTTCTTCCGCCTTCCCTGATAGCGAACCTGAGTCCGTGCTCCATAGCTACAGGGTAGATCAGAGTAACGTTTATCTCTGTGTTGTCGCCGGGCATGATCATTTCAACGCCTTCGTTAAGTGCGATAGAACCGGTAACATCTGTTGTTCTGAAATAGAACTGAGGTCTGTAATTGTTGAAGAAAGGCTTATGCCTTCCGCCTTCTTTTTCAGTAAGAACGTAAACCTCTGCCTTGAACTTGGTGTGAGGAGTTACCGTACCGGGTTTAATGATACACATACCTCTCTCGATCTCTTTCTTGTCAATACCTCTGAGAAGAAGACCTACGTTATCTCCAGCTTCACCCTGATCAAGAAGTTTTCTGAACATCTCTACACCAGTACATACAGATTTTTTCTTTCCCGCAGTAAGACCGATGATCTCAACCTCTTCTCCGACTTTTACCAGTCCTCTTTCGATCCTTCCTGTAGCTACTGTTCCCCTTCCTGTAATTGAGAATACGTCCTCAACCGGCATCAGGAAAGGCTTTTCATTATCTCTCTGAGGAGTCGGTATGTAGCTGTCAACAGCCGCCATCAATTCAATGATGCATTTTGTTTTTTCAGGATCTTCAGGATGCTCCATAGCGCTTAGTGCAGAACCTTTGATAAAAGGAACTTCATCTGCCGGGAATTTATAGAGCTCAAGAAGCTCTCTTACTTCCATTTCAACAAGATCAAGGATCTCAGGATCGTCGACCATGTCGACTTTGTTCATGAACACTACAAGGTAAGGTACGTTTACCTGTCTTGCAAGAAGGATATGCTCTCTTGTCTGAGGCATAGGTCCGTCAGCTGCTGATACTACCAGAATAGCTCCGTCCATCTGAGCGGCACCGGTGACCATGTTCTTTACATAGTCGGCGTGTCCGGGACAGTCAACGTGTGCGTAGTGTCTGTTAGCTGTTTCATACTCGATGTGAGCGGTATTGATCGTAATACCTCTTTCTTTTTCTTCCGGAGCCTTGTCGATTTCGTCAAACGCCATGACTTTTGATCCGGTAAGCTTGTTGAGAACCAGTGTTATCGCCGCAGTCAACGTGGTCTTACCGTGGTCTACGTGACCTATGGTTCCGATGTTAACATGCGGTTTGGTTCTTTCAAATTTTTCCTTAGCCATTTAATACCTCCGTTTATAGACTTAAATTTTAACTGTTGTAAACATAACCGAATTTTTTCAGAGTTTTCTTCGTTTCGTCTTCGGTCATTGCAACAAATTCTTTGAATTCCATAGATGACGTAGCCCTTCCCTGAGAAAGATTACGCAGTCTGTTCGTATATCCGAACATTTCTGAAAGCGGTACAGTTGCCCTGATTATCTGATAATCGTTTTTGAGTTCGAGATCATCTACCTTGCCTCTTCTTGAATTAATATCTCCGGTAAGAGCGCCGACATATGAAAGAGGTGTATGTATTTCAACTTTCATAACAGGCTCAAGAAGGAATGTTCCCGAT
>QKDR01000090.1 GCA_003252515.1 Candidatus Delongbacteria bacterium
TATATACAATAATAATGATCGTTCTGATGTTAGTATCGTTCATTTACAAATCCGTTTTTCTGTCCGATACAATTGAAGAAACTAAAAAGATCGTTGCTAAGAATAATGAGGATAATTCAAAATATAACCGAGATATATCCGTTCAAAGTCATATTGACAGCATCAGAAGCATTTATTCATATAATACTCGTGGTGACAATTCTTTTGGCGATGTTATTGTTAAACTGCTTAGTACTGTTGAAGAAACATTAAAAAACATCGGAATAGATTACGATGATAATAACATTAAGCAAAGTACTGAAGAAAAAAGAGATTATAAACAAGGTACGGTGACTTTTACAATATCATTAAGTTTTAAGACCGATTATGAAAAATTAAAGAAATTCATATCTTCAATTGAAAAGAACAGGCAGATTATAAACATATCGTCATTAAAAATACTCAGAAGTAAAGAGGATTTAAATAAACTGTCTTCACAAAGTAAAAAAGACGGAGAGGAATTTGACGAATTCAATGTGAAATCAGAATTAGATTGCTTTATTGACCTTGAATTTGTGAAGTATCTTTAATTGCAGGAGAAATAAATTTTATTATGAAAAATCTTAACAAGCATCAAATTTCTGTAATAGTGGTATCATTATTGTCTGTTTTAGCAATATCGTATCAGGTGTTTTTCTTAAAAGTGGATATTAAATCTGTCGCTGATAAAAATATTTACAAGTCGAGTACCGACAGCGTGATAGTTACGGATTCATTAATCAAGAAATTTTCGAAATCCAAACCCGATTTTGTTAATGATATTTTTAATTTTAAAATTATTAAAAGAAAAGCAGCTGTTGTAGAAATAAAACAAGAAACAGAAAAACCAGTCGAATATAAATGGGTAAACACCAGCGAACTTGAATTGTATACAAAAAATGTTGTCTCATTCTCTTTATTTTTTAACGGGAAAGCTAGATTCAATATAAATGGCAAGACTCAAGAGATCAAAACCGGAGATAAACTGGCTATTGGAAACACTATCCAGAAACAGATAATAGCCGGGTCGAACGAATCTACCGGAGTAACAAGAACAGGTAGTGAATATAAAGGTACAGTGCTTTCAGTTAATGAAAGATCTGTTTATGTAGATACGAATGATAAGAACAGAGTAGTACAGTTTAAGCTTAATACTGATGCAAGGTATTTTCAAAGGAATCTGATGCAGGATCCAAACGCTGAGGAAAAAGAATCTGACACACAGCAGAGTGGCGGGGATGTTCCGGGAAGAAGAGTACCAAGACCTGGGGGAAGGTAGTTAGTTCTTTATTTGAATATTCGGAATATTAATGAATTCAAAATTATGGAGGGAGTATAAATGAAAAGAATTATCGTAATGATCATGATCGCCTGCGCTGGTTTGATCTACGGTTCAAAATTGCTCTACGATACTACTTCGGACAATTTTAAAACCCCGATCTCTCTTACGTCGATAGATCAGTCAGTGGCTCTGGTACTTGATGCTCTTGCAGAAAGAGCAGGTGTGAACCTTGTCCAGAGTGAAGAAACTATAGGGAAGAAAGTCACTCTTACGCTGAATGACATTCCGATCAAAGATGCTCTTGATCTTGTCGTCAGAGCTACCGATCTCAGTTATCAGATAATTGAGAATTCAATTATCGTAGCTACACAGAAGAAAATTGACAGGGAGATCGGACTAAATACAGCTGTGTTCGACCTTCAATACGTTGACGCCAAAACCGCAAAAAGCATGCTGGCCGACATATCAAAGATGGTTCAGGTCGACGAACTTGGAAACAGGCTGATTTATCAGGCGAGCCCGAAAGTAGCAAAAGAGATCGAGAAAGTTCTTGTCAGAGTAGACAGACCTTTACAGCAGGTATTATTTAAAGCAAGAATAAAAGAAGTTGGAAATGACAGAGAAGAAAGATACGGTATTGAATGGGGAAATATCAATAATTACAGTACCACTATACGTGAAGGTGCGTATCAGGATTGGGGAACATGGTCAGGTGATGCGGTAAACGGTTATACCTTTACTTATGATGCAACAAATCCTCCGATAAGAAATATCGGCGGAGATTACGGTGGAGATTACTATCCTTTTCCGATGTCACCGTATTATGAGAACGAAACAACAAGCGGTCTGAATACTGTTTGGCATAGGGTGGTGAGTCAGGAGTATACCTTGAGTGTTGATTTTAAGAATTTGGATAACGACGCTATCGTATTGGCAGAACCTGAAATAGCAACTCTTAACAACAAAGAAGCTTATGTTCATATCGGGGATATAGTTCCTTATACAATATCTACCGTTTCTCAGGGGACTACCACTCAGTCTGTTCAGAAAGAGGAAGTCGGGGTTAAACTTAGAGTTAAACCTATAATTAATGAAGAAAATGACATAACAGTAAGACTGGAAGCTGAAGTATCTTCAATATACGGATGGGTAGGTCCTAATTCCGAGATACCATGGGTAAAAACCAGAAAGGCAGATACTACAGTCAGAGTCAGAGATGGCCAGACGATAAGGATTGGCGGGATGTTGCTTGAGAATGAAACTTTCACAGTAAACAAGCTGCCTTTGCTTGGTGACATTCCTTTCCTCGGATATATTTTTCAGCATCAGGTAAAAACAAAATCTACGACCAATCTTATAATTGAGGTAACTCCCTATATAATGATCGACGGAGAAGTTGTTCTTGATGAAGACGAGGATTTTGAAGAATAAAGATAACATTATCTACGCTTACTATATGATCAGAAGAAGCAGGTACATCCTGCTTCTTCTGTTTATTCTGATAACAGCCTGTTCATCCTCAAAAGCTGTTTTGATATATTATTCAGGTAATTTTCACGGTGTTCTTGAAGACTGTAATTGCCCTAAAGTGTCAGACGGGAGCATTCTTAACCATATTACTTTTTATAGAGACAGTATTAGAAATGACCGTAATAAAATTTATATCTGTACAGGTAATATTTACTCGTACAGTTACGGTGATAAAGAAAATAAGATTATTGGTGAAATAATCGACCGTTTGGGATATGATTATATTGCTGTTGGCAGAAATGAGTCAGGATTCTATAAAGATATCAATAAAAAAATGAAAACAGCTTCTTTGAACATTGACGAACTGCCGGAATACTGTAATTTTAAAATTAATAATTTCAGGATTTTTATAACATCGATTACAGATCCTTCATTTTCTAAATATTCTGCAGATTCTCACATTTCAGAATTAAATATCAGATCGATAAAGCAACATACTGACTCGTTAAAGAATATGTGTGATGTACTGATAGTAGTATCCAATCTTGAAAGTTCCTCAGAAAAGATGATTTTCAATCAGGCAGAAAGCATAGACATTATGGTATCTAATACCAATTCTAAAAAAGAAATGCTCAGATTCGGTAATAGACTTTATATCAGCCATGGCCAGAATGCTGAAAATATTGGAAAACTGGAGTTGACACAGCATAAGAATGAATTCAAATATGAAAATACTTTTATTAAGATGAGTTCCGATATATTTAAAGATGATCCCGATATCAAAGAGTCCGTTGACAGTTTGAAGAAAATCAACGGAATAAAGATCAGGAATTCAGAAACAGATTATTAGTCTGAAAAATCATAAAATTAAGATTGTTTTTTTGTATTAACTTATTTATTTTCCACCTGCTGATTTAAATTAAAAAATGGAGTTTTTTTATGGCGGAAAAACTGATATTTGAGATATCTCAGGAAGGAAAAAGATCTTTTACGATGCCGTGCTGGGATGACTGCGGTAAAATAGATCTGGATGAGAAATTTCTGAGGAAAGATGAGATCGGGCTCGCGCAGGTAAGCGAACCTGAGATAGTCAGACATTACGTTAATATGTCTACGCTTAATCATCATGTTGACAAAGGATTTTATCCGCTCGGAAGCTGTACGATGAAGTATAATCCAAAGGTAAATGAAAAACTTGCATCTTTTGAAGGATTTTCGGAAATTCATCCGTATCAGCCTGATGAAACGATCCAGGGAGTATTGAAAATCTATCACGATCTTGCTGATATGCTATGTAAAATATCCGGATTCGATAAAGTATCTCTTCAGCCTGTAGCCGGAGCGCACGGCGAGTGGACGGGTCTAAAAGTTATCAGAGCTTATCACAAGTCGAACGGGAATCCAAGAAGAAAGATCATTATTCCGGATACCGCGCATGGAACAAATCCGGCATCGATAGTGATGGCCGGTTATGAAGTTGTGGAATTGAAATCCAATGCCGAAGGTTTGGTGGATATCGGCGAGCTAAGAGAGAAATTCGATGAAGAGACCGCAGCGTTCATGATAACCAATCCTAATACAATAGGCCTTTTCGAGAAGAACATTAAACAGATAGCTGAGATCGTTCATTCCAAAGGCGGACTGCTGTATATGGACGGAGCGAATTTTAATGCTCTTCTTGGTATCGTTAGGCCTGCTGATCTCGGATTTGATGTAATGCACTATAACCTGCACAAAACATTCTCTACTCCGCACGGCGGCGGCGGTCCGGGTTCAGGTCCTATCGGAGTAGTGAAAAAGCTCGAGAAGTTCCTTCCTGTTCCTGATGTGACGGAAAAGGAAGGAAAATATTTTCTTGATTACGAAAAACCTGAGAGCATAGGTAAAGTCCACTCGTTCTACGGTAATTTCCTTGTGATCGTAAGAGCATATGTTTATATGAAGATACTGGGTTCAGACGGGCTTCATAAAGTATCGGAGAACGCTATTATAAACGCGAACTATGTTAAGAAAATGCTAGAAGATACATTTGATCTTCCCTATAAGCAGAATTGTATGCACGAGGTAGTATTCTCAGGTGAAAATCTGGCTCAATTTGGGAACACTGGATGTGGCCAAGAGACTTCTCGATTTTGGCATTCACGCGCCGACAATTTATTTTCCGCTTTTGGTTCACGAAGCAATGATGATCGAACCGACAGAAACTGAAAGCAAAGATACTCTTGATATCTTTATTACGGTAATGAAAAAGATAGCAGACGAGGCGAAGACCGAACCTGATCTTCTGAAGAACGCTCCGACCAGGACACCCGTCAGGCGACTTGATGAAGTGCTTGCGGCTAAAAATCTTGATGTCAGGTACGAAAAAAAATAAGAATGGATTTATTTTCAGAACATGATAACAGGAAGAGGACGCTTGATCCTCTTTTTGTTTAATAAGAAATTATGAAAGAGCAGTTAAAAGACCTTCAGTTAAATGAGTTCGTAGTATTCGATGTCGAGACTACGGGAACAGATCCCGATTCTGATAAGATTATCGAGATAGCGGCTGTCAAGTTCAGGGACGGGGAAGTTTCCGCGACTTTCTCTCATCTTATAGATCCTGAAAGGCAGATAAGCGATGAGATATCAATTATCACCGGCATAAAGAACAGTGATCTTAAAGGAAAACCCCTGATAGATGATGTACTTCCCGAATTTGTTGATTTCGTGTCGGGTCTGCCGCTTGTAGGACACAATATTGATTTCGATCTGGGTTTTATTAATGTCGCTCTTCAGGCGCACGACAAAATCATGCTTCTGGGTTCATCAAGATTTTACGACACGCTTCTCCTCAGCCAGATATTCTTTCCAGCTGAAGTAACTAACCACAGGCTGTCGACCCTTGCGGAATACTTCGGACTTGAATCTGAAAACCTTCACAGGGCTTACAACGACAGTACCGCGACAGGATACCTGTTCCTGAAAATAATCGAGAGAGCGCTCAATTCATCCGAAGATGTCATAAAAAAGCTGACGGAAGTGTCCGGCAAATCGAACCTGAGATATGTGAAAGAATTTTTCAACATACTCGCGAACTACTTTTTAAGAACGTCATTCGGAAGGAAGGTCGGTGCCAAGGACTCACCATATTCAGTTACCAACATACTTCGCCGCTCAACGGAACTTTCAGACGATGATCTGGCGGAAATAGCTTCGGTCAATATTCACGACAAAATACCGAATTTCGAATACAGAGAAGAGCAGCACGTAATGGCGGATAAATGCGCCGATGCTCTACAATACGACAGAATACTGGTGAGTGAAGCAGGGACAGGTGTAGGAAAGTCGTTTGCATATCTTATACCGTCAATAATATTCTCTCTGCTCAATAAGGACAGGATCATCGTTTCAACGAATACAAAGAATCTTCAGGAGCAGATCTTTTTCAAGGATCTGCCCGTTCTTCATGAGATGTTTAAATCTTCTTTTGCTGCTGTAATCCTTAAAGGCAGGAATAATTATTTATGCAAAGCAAGATATGAGAGGTTCATGAACAGACCGGAGGATTATCTTTCCGCTGACGAATTCGAGAAATTCCTGCCTGTCATTTACTGGGCGGAACGGACCTCCACGGGAGACATCGAAGAGAACAACGGATTCAAGATAGGGTTCGCGAGGTTCCTGTGGCAGAGGCTGGCTTCGGAAAAAGGATTCTGCTCGGGAAAAAAATGTCCGAAATACAATGAGTGTTATCTTCAGAACATCAGGAAACAGGCTTTTAGATCAGATCTTGTTATCATAAACCATTCTCTGCTATTTTCGGACATGGCTTCGGAGAACGCTGTTCTTGGAGCGTATGACAGGCTGATAATAGATGAGGCGCATAATGTTGAGAATTCAGCAACTAAATATCTGGGTTTTGAATACAACTATTTTCATGTACGTAATCTCTGTCAGCGTATAAACTACAACAACAGACAGGGGATATTTGTAAGGATCGATAAAGGTTCGGACTGGTTCAAGACCGATAAAGCTACGATCGCCGATCTGAACACCCAGCTTAATGAGAAATGCGGTAATGTTCTCGATCAGACCAGAAAGATCTTCGATCTTGCGACAGATAAAATACTAACCGAAAAGTCTGACGGGACAGACAGGCAGTTCTCGGGCGTGAGGAACCGGTATTCTGACATATCTGAAGTATTTGCTCTGGAGAAGGAGAACACGATACTTAAATTTCTTTATGAGGAGCTTACAGGTATACTGAGAAGACTTGATATAATATTTGGTATGGAAGCGGAGAAGAACCATGATTTCGACGATCTTTCAGGTGAGATAAAATCGGTTATTGAACAGGCTGATGCGGTTTACGAATCATTTACTTTCTTCTTGAACTCCAACCGGGAGAATTATGTGTTCTGGTACGATATATCAGGATCATCCGGCAGAGAAGTACTCAGCCTCTACGCCGCGCCTCTTGACGTCTCAGCTATTCTGAAGAGCGATCTTTACGAAAATATGAAGACAATAATTTTCACAAGCGCGACGCTTACGATCGAATCAAGGTTCAAATACATGCTGCGGAAACTCGGGCTTTCCGAATACGGGGATGACAGGCTTGAAACCCTGATGCTCGGAACTCCTTTCGATCTTGAATCCCAGCTGCGGATAATAGCTCCTTCCTATATATCTTCTCCTAAAAATCCGGTAGTGTTCGAGAACGATGTGAGCCAGGTGCTGAAGATGCTATGCGATGAACACGACAACGGAACCCTTGTGCTTTTCACGAGCTATTATCAGATGAACAGTGTATACAGGAACATTCAGAACAGCTTTATAAAGAAAGACAGAATTTTGGCCATTCAGAACAAAGATACAAGCAGAACGAACCTGATCAAACAGTTCAGGAAAGTCAGGAACTCGTTCCTGCTGGGCACGGACAGCTTCTGGGAAGGCATTGACGTACCCGGGGATGCATTGCATACTCTCGTGATGACCAAGCTGCCGTTCGCGGTGCCGACCGAGCCTGTCGTGCAGGCGAGGACCGAGGAGCTCGAAAAGAACGGGATCGACTCGTTCATGGGTTACTCCGTGCCCGAGACGATACTTAAGTTCAAGCAGGGCATAGGCAGGCTGATCAGACACAGAGAAGATCACGGGATAATCATGATATTGGACAGCAGGACGGTCAACACCAGATGGGGCACGGCTTTTCTTAACTCACTGCCTGTTCGTCCTGAGATACCGCGCAATTTCGCCGATCTGAAAAGATTGTTGTTGAATTAACCACCCGATTTACTTATTTTTCTAACCGGAACCGAATTCACCGGAGTAAACTATGTTCCACTACCTTTCATTCCTATCAAGAGATTATTCTTTTTTATCATATTTTAGGCTGTTCGACTCAATATCCTTCCGTTCGATCGGCGCGATGATCACTGCTCTTTTCATTTCGCTCGTATTCGGCAACGGAATAATAAAATGGCTTTACAAAAAAGGCATAAGGGACATTGTCAGGGACTACGGGGATATCGGCGTAAGCGATAAGAACGGAACTCCGGTAATGGGCGGTCTCATACTGATCCTCTCGCTCGTTGTATCTATATTACTGTGGAGTAATCTTTCATCTCTTTATTCTCAGATACCTCTTGCCGCGATCATCTGGTACGGCCTCATTGGCATGAAGGACGATTACGATAAAATCAGGCACAAAAACAGCGATAAAGGAATGTCGCAGCTCACAAAGATTATACTTCAGGGTGTTTTCGCAGGCATACTCGGATGGATACTCGTCAATCCGGAGCTGTCTCCGTTCCCTGCGGGTATAGAGACCAAGCTGACGATACCTTATCTGAAAGGAAATTTCTCGATCGGCCTCGGAAGTCTGTATATTCCTTTTATAATCATAACCATGCTTTCGATCTCGAACGCGGTGAATTTCGCAGACGGGCTTGACGGGCTTGTTACGGTTCCTTCTATTGTTACCGGAGCGGTTTACGGTCTTTTTGCTTATCTGATCGGTAACGCTGTCTATTCTAAATATCTTCTTTTCGATTTTATTCCCGGAACGGGAGAACTCACCGTAATCATGGCGGCGCTCTTCGGTGCCGGGCTCGGGTTTTTATGGTACAACTGTTATCCGGCAACGATATTCATGGGTGATACGGGGTCAATGGCCATTGGCGGCCTTCTCGGTGTTACGGTCATACTTGTAAAGCAGGAACTGCTCTTCATCGTAGCAGGAGGTATATTCGTCGCCGAAGCTTTTTCGGTCCTTATTCAGGAGAAGATCGGGATAAGATGGCTGGGCCGGAGAATATTTTTCAGAGCTCCGCTCCATCATTCTTTCCAGTTCAGAGGAATGCCTGAACCCAAGATCGTTCAGAGATTCTGGATCGTCAGTGTTATTCTCGCGCTTATTAGTATCGCTTCAATAAAGATAAGATGATCAGAGAACGGTTATCAGCCAGTAAACTAAAGGAAGTGTCAATATACTTAATAAAGTGGTAAGGAAAACATTTTTCGCCGCCAGTTCCGAGTCAGACTTGAAATCCGCCGCCATTATAACTATTGTAGCCATGCATGGAGTAGCCGTCTGGAGAACAGTGACCGCTTTTGCGGCCTGATCGAAATCAAAACCCAGCAGGTTTTGCGTGAAATTTATTAAAAGTATAAGTACTGTCGGAACAAGTATCATTTTATTCACGGTCAGCACGTATATCGAAAACTCTTTGAGAGCGCCTCTGATGCTTATCTTGCTGAGCGTTATACCGATATAGATCATTGAAAGATATATTGTTGTTCCTCCGAGGCCGGACATGGTCTTGTCCAGAATGTATGGAAGTTTCAGTCTGATCATGAATCCGGTGATGCCGAGGGCAAAGGCTATAGTATTAGGATTCAGAAGATGTTTCAGGCTCTCTGTTATACTGATGCTTTTACCTTTATTGAATATGATTACTCCCATAGTCCAGAGTAATGATTCAAGAGCGATATGATAAATTACCGCATAGAAAAGTCCTTTTCCGCCCGGAAAAAGAGAGTCCAAAAGCGGATAACCCAGAAACGCGATATTTCCGAACGTAGTATGAATTTTGTGGACAGTGTAAGAACCGTTCGAGAGTTTTAAAAGTTTAGCTGACAGAGTGCCGGCAGCCAGCAGTATGAACATTGAAATATAAGCAAAAGTGAACACAAGAACGGAACTTTCAAATACTTCGGCTGAAAGTTCAAATTTTGAAAGAGACATGAATATCATCAGAGGAAGAGTTATCTTCATTACAAGTTTGTTCAGGCCGAGATGGAAACCGTCGGGAAAAAGCTTCAGCTTTTCAGCTGTATAACCTGTAACTGTCAGGAGGGCTAATATTGATATCTGCTGAAATATTATCTGATTCTGCATCAGCATTCCTTAATTTTGCTTAAATATAAAGAAAATTTTGAAAAACCGAAATTAAATGTTAAATTATGTTATGATGAAAACGGGTGTATTATTTATATTGTTTCTTGCCGTAACGGGAGTGTTCTCAGAATTATACGGAGAGAACCGTTACTGCGATCAGTGCGGGAATAAAATAAAAGAAGGCAGACCCTATCTGACGTACGGCGAAAAAATATTCTGCGATAATGAGTGTTTTGAAAAAAGTCTCCCGAAGTGTAATGTGTGCGGAAAACCTGTAAGGTCCGGATATATACAGGGCGGGAAAAATTACTGCAGTGAGGAATGTCTGAGCACTACATGGGAAAGCTGTGTTATATGCGGTAAAAAAGTGAATTGCGGTGTTCATTTCGGCAGTAAGAATGGAGTGTTCTACTGTTCTGAATGCGCAAATAAACCAGTATGTTCAGGATGCGGAATGCCGAATGATTGTGAAGTTCTTCCCGATGGTAGGAATATCTGCGAAAAATGCCGATCTTCGGCAATAAATTCGTTTCGGAAATCAATGGATATCATCAGAGAAGTCAGGAAATTGATGGACGAGTTCGGATTTTCAACGAAGCATGACATAGAATACAGGCTCGTCGATCTTACGGAGCTGAAAAAGATATCGGATAATCAGGAAATGGAGCTTGGGCTTTATTCGCATGAACAGTGGAAGAATACGGAAGTGACCGCTAAAAGCAGGCTGGGTATGAAACTTGAAGAAAAGACAAGCGTAACAATGAGCGATTCATTTTACATTTACATACTTACAGATCTGCCTAAGGATAAGTTTATTGAAGTAGTTGCTCACGAACAGGCACACGACTGGATGGAGAAATATTATCCGGATATAAAAGAGCCTGTGATTTGTGAAGGCTGGGCCGAATATGCAGCATCTCTTGTCAATAGGCATTTCGGGCATGAATATCTGAATGAAAAGATGAAAAATAACGACAATCCCGTTTACGGTAAAGGTTTCAGGCTGATTTCCGGTATTGCGGAGAAAGGCGGAATTGAAAAAGTTTTAGACTTTTTACAGGAGAAGAACAGTGAGAAAAAGTAAAATAGTGTATGTTTCTATAATGATAATATTTTTGCTTGGAGGATGTGACGCGTATCTGCAATATCCTTCTGTAGACAGGCATGATAAACTGCCGGCAGATATTGAGAAAGTAACGCCTGAAACAGATATATATCCCCCGGTACTTCATTCTTCAGAGTTTTATGAGCCGATTCCTCTGGGCGGAGGTATAAATACTTCCGGTGCTGAAGATTCACCGTTCGTTCTTCCTGACGGAACAGCTATGTATTTTTTCTTCACTCCGGATGTCAGGCTTTCAGCGGAGCAGCAGCTCTTTGACGAAGTCAGCGGCGTATGGGTGTCGTACAGATACGGTTCAGAGTGGACCGAAGCCGAAAGGGTGTGGCTGCAGGAACCGGGGATGCTGTCACTTGACGGCGCGGTCTGCGTGCAAGGCAGTGAGATGTGGTTCGCTTCGGCGCGGGAAGGCTACGAAGGCGTGAACATATTTACAGCGATTGGATCAGGCAGCACTTGGGATTATTGGGAATACTGCGGCGACAGGCTGATGAAAGAAATTCAGATAGGCGAAGTGCATATTCACGACGACGATCTTTATTTCCATTCTGACCGTGCGGAAGGGCTCGGAGACCTTGACATCTGGGTCACTTCAAGGAACGACTTCGGATACTGGTCGGATCCTATTAATATTACCGAAGTGAATACGAACGGTCCGGACGGATTCCCGTTCATTTCTTCAGATGGTAATGAAATGTGGTTCATGCGTACTTATCTGGGGTCTCCAGCGATCTACAGGTCTAAAAAAGTAAGCGGAATCTGGCAGGAACCCGAGCTTATTGTCTCACAGTTCGCCGGGGAACCCACGCTGGACGATGCTGGAAATCTGTACTTCGTACACCATTTTTATAAGAATGATGAAATGATAGAAGCTGATATATATATGGCGGAGAAAAAGAAATGAACCAACGATCGAATTTTGTTTTAATTCTTACAGTTGTGTTTATAATACTGAACTCTTGTGCTTCTACCAACAGAAATGCGGGAAGTCTGTCTGACGCGATGGATAAAGCATCCGACGATCATCATGGGAGCAGAAAGATCGTTGCAGTAGTTAAGGACCCCGAAGAAGAACCGGAAACCGAAGATGAAGTTTATGTAGTTCGTTCAACAGGGAACGATGATTCAGGTATAGCTTTCGAGGATAAGCCAAAAGACCTTTCCTTCGGATTTACGGCAGGAACAGGAATGCTGAGTAAGGATAGTTTTTTCGGGATGACATCATTCTCTTTCTGTCTGGAACAGTTCTATAAGAGCAGGAGATCAGCGTTCATTGAGCTTGGAGGTTTCTATTCTCCTTTACAGACAGTTGAATCGGACGAGTTCGATCCTGAATCGGACACGATAGTTCAGGCTCTTGACGGCGGAATATTCTCACTATACGCACAGATCAGGCTGAGGTTCTATACTACTCCCAAGCATACTTTCCTTGGAAATTATTTCAGTCTTGGAGGCGGTGTGCACTGGATGTTCTGGAATTACAAAAACGAACTTGAGATAATCGAGTACGACGAATACGATAATCCGACCGGAACAGATACGGTCAGCAGTGATCAGCTGTGGGGATTTGACCTGAACGGATCAGCGGGAATAAATCTGATCCAGGCGGAGCATTTCGTACTCGGAGCAGAATTCATACCCGGAATAATAATCTGGGGTCCGGAGACAAATCAGGGATTCACGAATGATGTGTTCGCCCCATTTTTCTACCTGAGAACGAATTTCAATTTTATGATAAAATGAACTTATTCGGAAAAACAACGATAAATCCCGTCTTTTTTGTAACAGGAAAGACCGCAGGCTACTTTGCAGGTAGTTCAATATTTTTTCCCGTCATCGGGATAGACTTTTTAGATAAAATCTCATGCAGATGGAATGAGACTGTCTCTTATGTAATCTTATTTGCAGCATTATATTTTATCTTTGCAAGCCTGATCAACCTGGGAAGATCAACGAGGGTAGGATTACCTGTTGAAGAAACAAAGCTCAGAACCGGAGGTCTGTATAAATACAGCAGAAACCCTATGTATGTCGGACTTCATCTGCTAACTGCCGCTTCTATAGTAAACACGCTCAATATAATTATTCTTGTTCTCGGATTATACAGTGTAATTATCTATCACTTCATCATATTAGGTGAAGAAAGGTTCCTGAGGAACAGATTCGGTACTGAATATGAGAATTACATGAAGAGAGTGAGGAGGTATTTGTAGGATATATTGAACGATCATTCCCATATCTTCACTTCGAAAAAGCCGTTCGAATCAGCGGCTCCGCGGTACATACCCTTAGAGTTGAACGAATATGCATGGTTGCCTTTGCGGTCAACGGCTATAAGTCCGCCTGTGTCAGCTTTTAAGACCGTTGAAGTAAAATGATCGAGAGCCTGCTGCAAATTCAATTTTTTATACTTTATGAGGGCATGTATCTCGTATGCGGCGACAGTGCGCATGAACTCTTCGCCTGTGCCTGTACATGATACAGCACAGGTCGAATTGTCGGCAAAATTGCCGGCCCCGATTATCGGTGTATCACCGATGCGCCCGTATTTCTTGTTCGTCATGCCGCCCGTCGAAGTCGCCGCCGCCAGATCCCCGTAACTGTCTTTCACGACGCAGCCGACGGTCCCTTTAGCGGAGTTCGTAAGACCGGACGAGTGGTCGAGCGCGGTCTGATTCTTCTCCTTCAGCTTAAGCCACTGATCATATCTTTTCTGCGTAAAAAAATACGAACTCCTGACGAACTTCATCCCGTTCTCTTTTGCGAACGTCTCGGCGCCCTGTCCGTTGAGAAGGATGTGCGAGCTTTTCTCCATAACTATTCGCGCCAGTGTTACAGGATTTTTGATCCTCGTCACGCATGTCACAGCACCACACGATCTGTCCCTGCCGTCCATGACCGAAGCGTCGAGCTCGTTCCTGCCTTCAGAATTGAAAACAGCGCCCTTTCCGGCATTGAATAAGGGAGAGTCCTCGAATCTTCTGACCACAAGTTCGGCAGTATCAAGTGCGGTTCGTCCCGAACTTAGAAGGTCATTGCCGAATTTGAGGATATGTTCAAGAGCGTCAAGATATATTTTCTTATCTTTTTCGGGCACATTCTTCGGTATTGCACCTGCACCTCCGTGTATCACTATTGAATATTTTATTTTCATGAATTTCCTCTCAGTAAATTAGTTAAATATACAAAGAACAGGTAAAAATAAAAAATCAATTCGTTGACTTTGCAAGCATAAAATCATAAATTTCCGTAAAATAAAAAGTAGTTAAAATGAATATAGAATATTCGATTGTAAAAAAGGCAGACAGGGAACAGATAATCTCATTATACCGTCAAGCCGGATGGTGGACTAACGAAGATGATACAGATACCTCATTTATCGATAAAATAACAGATAGAACATTTCTTTTCGCTGTTGCTGCTGACGGGAACAGGATCATAGGTATGGGCAGAGCAATAAGCGACGGTATCAGCGATGCTTATATTCAGGATGTTACGGTACTTGAAGAATACCGCAAGCAGGGGATCGGATCAGGTATAATTAACCTTCTCGTAAGAACATTAAAAGAAAAAAAGATTGGATGGATCGGTCTTATCTCAGAGCCCGGAGCTGAAAATTTTTATAATGAACTCGGTTTTAAAGTGATGAAAGGGCATACTCCCTACATTTATAAGGGAAAAGAGGATACCGTTGACTAAAAAAGAACTCGGACTTACTAAATTCACAACAATTGAACCGGAAGATATTGAGCTTATACGTATATATATACAGAAATATCAATTCTGGACATGCGATTATAATGCGGCCAATCTTTTCTCATGGAGCGCTTTTATGAACGTCAGATGGGGAATGTATAAAGACAGGATGCTTTTTTATAACTATAACTCTCAATTCATGTTGTATCCATTAGGCGAACCTTTTTCTGTTGCTGAGCTTCATTCGATGTCAAAAATGATGGAGAACGAAGGGTTCAAAGGGAATTTCATTTCCGTACCGGAAGAGTATGTCGAAAAAGACCGGAGCATAATAGATGATTTTGAAGTTGTTTACGATCCCTGTAATTCGGATTATCTGTATATTACTGAGAAACTTGCCGCTCTGAAAGGCAGAAAGCTCCACAAGAAAAAGAATCTTGTTTCACAGTTCAGACGGAATTATCCGGGATACAAAGTAGAGGTTTTCAGAAAAGAACATATCGGATCATGTCTTGATCTCGCAGATAAATGGAGTGCAGATCAGAGTGAAGTACCAGACGAAGGCAAGATGCTTGAGCTTCAGGTAATGGAAAGAGCATTGAACAACTGTACTAAGATAGGGCTTGAGGGTCTTCTGCTTTTTCACGACCGGAAACTTATAGCTTTCTCACTGTTCAGCGGACAGCGGGAAGATATGGCGACAGTTCACTTTGAGAAATTCGATTATGATTACAAAGGTTCGGCGCAGGTGATAAATCAGGAAACAGCATTATTCCTTAAGGACCGGTTCAAATACTTAAACAGGGAGCAGGATGTCGGTCTTGAAGGTCTCAGAAAGGCGAAACTTTCTTACGAGCCATATAAACTTATTCCTACTTATCAGCTGATAAGTAAGTGAAAAAACTTTTATTTAATATTGACAATTTTTTTTAAATAATATAACTTTTGCTAACTATGATAAACGATAAGTGCCACATACTCAGGGATATTTTTAAAGAAGGCTTCGGCTGAGGCAGCACAAATCCTAAAGTGGTGCTTTTCGTGTAAAGGTTTTTCGTTT
>QKDR01000010.1 GCA_003252515.1 Candidatus Delongbacteria bacterium
GAGGACCATTCTAAACTCCAGTCGGATATCGCTAAACAGACGACAGACAATATCAAGGACATCAGAGACAAGATAGAAAAACACCTTTCCGATATCAGATCCGACAACAATAAGCAGCTCGAGGAGATGAGGAATACTGTAGACGAGAAGCTGCAGAAGACTTTAAATGACAGGCTTTCACAGTCATTCGAGACAGTCGGAAAACAGCTTATCGCGGTTCAGGAAGGGCTTGGCGAAATGAAGACGATAGCTTCCGATGTAGGCGGGCTCAAGAAAGTCCTGAGCAACGTGAAGATGAGGGGCGGAATAGGCGAGATCCAACTTTCGATGCTCCTGGAGCAGATACTTGCACCTGAGCAGTACGAAGCGAATGTAAAAACGAAGGCGGGAAGCTCTGATCTTGTCGAGTTCGCGATCAAACTTCCGGGTAAGGACAACAGCGGAAGATCTGTATGGCTGCCCGTCGACGCCAAGTTTCCCAAGGACATTTATGAGAAGATCATAGACGCCTACGAAAAGGCCGATCCGTCTGAGATACAGTCCGCACAGAAAGAGATGGAGAACGTAATCAAGAAAATGGCGAAGGATATCTCGGACAAGTATATTGATCCGCCCAACACGACAGATTTCGCCATAATGTTTTTGCCTTTTGAAGGGATATACGCCGAAGTCGTCAGGAATTCGCTGCTTCTTGAAAATTTACAGAGAGACTCCAAGATCATAGTGACCGGTCCTTCGACACTGGCGGCGCTTCTCAACAGTCTGCAGATGGGCTTCAAGACCCTCGCCATCGAGAAAAGATCGAGCGAAGTCTGGAAAACACTGGGTGAAGTGAAAAAAGAGTTCGGCAAGTTCGGAGATCTGATGGAAAGAGCTAAAAAGAATATTCAGACCGGACTGAACCAGCTCGAAGACGTGTCGGGGACCAGAACTAAGGCAATCCATAGAAAACTCCGCAATGTAGAGGTGCTCGATAATCAGCAGGTCTCCGAAACGCTGTTCTCGGAGATTGCCGCTTCCGTCCCCGATGATGATGACGAATAATAAAATTATTTCATGATTTAAAACATAACTCCACCTTTACTTTATTCACTAGATTTTATATAAGCAACTTATTGACAAGGAGGTCGATATGTTATTCGTAGGTGTTGTTAAACAGTGGGAAAGACATGCGCTGTTCTACCTGGGGAAACTTACCAGAATGGTCGAACCGGGTCTGTATTTCTATTTCCCGATCCTCCACAGAGTGCTGTATAAGATAGATATGCGTATCATCACATACAACGTTCCCCGTCAGCGCGGACTTACCAAGGACAATATTCCCGTCGAGGTCGACGCGATTGTGTTCTATCAGGTAAAGGACCCTGAAGCGGCCATACTCAATGTGGATAATTATCACGAGGCTACCCAGCTGGGCGCACGCTCGGCGATCCGGGATATGGTGGGCAAGTCGACTCTGGACGATCTTCTTTCCGAAAGAGAGAAGATAGGAGAACTGCTCCGTTCTCATATAGAGGCTTTCACGGTGAAATGGGGCGTGACAGTGATATCCGTGGAGATCAAGGACGTCATAGTGGCTAAGGAACTTGAGGACGCCATTTCCAGAGAAGCGGCGGCTGAAAGAGAGAAGCGCGCCAGGGTGAAACTTGCTGAAGCTGAAGACCTGGCCGCCCGGTCTATGATCGCGGCGTCAAGGCAGTACGAAGGCCACGACATTGCGCTGCAGCTCAGGTCTATGAACATGCTGTACGAGATGTGCATGGAAGGTAAGTCCACAATGGTGTTCGTACCCACGCAGCAGACCACTCATGCCATTCCCGGTATCATAGGCGTGAAGAGTATTGATGAAATACTTAAACCGGTAAAAGAGGAACCCCCTCCGGAAGAAGTAGCGGAAATGAAACCGGCAGAACCGGAGAAGGAAGAAGAAAAACTGTATTAAAAAAGCGGGGTAACCCGCTTTTTTTGTTTACTTCACACTCACCGCGATCACATAATAAAAATATTTATTCCCCGACAGAACTTCCGGGTCCGTGAATAAATTAGTAGGTGATATTCCGATCTGAGAAAAACCGGAATACGGATCTTCCGAACGGTAAACTTTATATGATACGGCGCCGATGACCTCGTTCCATTCCAGCAACGTCGAACCGGAATCCCGGTTGATCGCGATGTTATCAGGAGAAATAAAACCCGGGTCAGTTCCGTCAGTCCACTCGTAACAGCCCATATCTATAGCAGTGTCCTGTATCCTGACCTGACCGCGAATGTCGTATGTTTCCGGATTATAACTGTTCTCACCTGTATTGACGCACGGGGACACCCCGTACAACCTCAGATCGCCGCTTGCGGAGTCTATGAACATAGGATCGCTGTTTATATTGCCTGTTCCCGCATAAACACTGCTGTCCTGCTGAATATTGCTGTAGCTGACGCTGCCGAATCCGCTGCCGTTGAATTCATCGGGATAATCTCCCCACGCTATACAGTTCTTTGCAGTAAGAGCAGCTGTATTTGAGAAACTGATCGCGCCGCCTTTCCAGATACCGTCACAAGTGTTGCCGCCGAACGTAGTATTAATAAGCGTGGCGGAGGCGGACGGACAGACCATCATACCACCTCCATTGCCGTTCGCATGATTTCCTGTAAAGAGACAGTTAGTAAGATTGACCGTACCACCTACGTCGCAATAGACC
>QKDR01000031.1 GCA_003252515.1 Candidatus Delongbacteria bacterium
GGGGTCTTCAAAGGCGACGGTGTCAAAAAGATCTCCGTTCAGAGTTCCGACATAAAGCAGATCACGTGCAAAGGAATGGAACTGAGCGCGAATATAGTCGGTGCGGACGTGAACAGCATTGAGCTGTACATTTCGAAAAAGCCGATGACGGACGGACAGCTGAAAGAGGCTGAACTTACAGCGGACGAAAGCAAAGAGGCGCAGAACGGCGTAAGTATTGATAAGAAAGAGCTGAAGATCGATATAGCCAAAAAGAACGAGGACGGGAAATATCTGACTATCTACACTCCAAAAAATATCTCGGTGATCGTAACTTTCAGCAGCGGTGACGTAAAGATAAACGGCATTAAAGGCGAACTTCTTCTGGACGGAAAGAGCATGGATACCGACATCAGCGGAGTTTCTGGGGTCATCAACTACAGGAACAAATCGGGCGATCTCAAGATTGACGGGTTCGAGGGCGTGCTGGACATTAAGACATTATCCGGCGACATAGAGCTTAAGGACATTACCGGATCGGTCAGCGTCGAGAATACTGCCGGAGGATTCGAACTCAGCAAATTCGAAGGTAAGCTGAAATGCGCGTTCGAGGTAGGCGATGTTGAGATAAGTTCGTCGAAATTTTCCGGAGCCGAGATCGAATGCAAGAGCGGCGACGTCAGCCTGAAGGACATCAGCGGGGACAGGCTCGAACTCACAGCCTCATTAGGCAGCGTGAAAATAGAAAAAGCGGAACTCGATATGATAGAAGCGGAACTGTCAGCCGGAGAACTTGAACTTAAGGACGTTAAATCAGACATTGACGTCGAGCTTAATCTTGGAGATGTCAGCCTTAAGGATTTTGTCCTCCTCGGTAAAGAGGATTCCAGCGTGGAGATCAATTTCGGCGAGATCAGTCTCGGGTTCAAAGACCCTTCGTCATATGATTTCCTGAAGTCGGTAAAGGACGAAAAGATCGACTACGAAGCAGGAATGGAGATAGACGATGACGTGAGAATATGCCTGAAGAACAAAAAATGCCTGAGGATCGACACGAACATCGGCGGCATAACGGTAAAATAGTGAAAACGGAGAAATTAAAATGAAGAAAATACTTATCATATCAATGATCCTGACCGGAATTCTGGCGGCCGATACGGTAACGAAATTCAAGGACTATACACTAGCTGAGAACGACACTCTCAAAGCGGATGTGAAAGTTTACAACGGCAGCGCGGAAATAAACGGTTATCTCGAAGGCGGTCTTGAAGTCTATTCGGGGAACGTGAAGATATCGGAGACAGGGACTGTAACGGGAGAGGTCAAGGCTTACGCCGGAAAAGTCTACAGGGCTGGCGAAGTTGACGATGAAGCGAGCTTTTTCGTGGTCGACGAGCTTAAGAGCCTTATTTTAGGTAAAGATAAAGACAAACGCTCTGTAACTATAGAAATGGGAATAAAAGGACCGGGCGATCCTTTCACACTTGAGAACGACGATCAGAAAGGCTTTTTCTTCCACAATTCACTTATCAGGAAGGATTTTATCTCTTATTCTAAAGTTGAAGGATTATACCTCGGACTGAACGCGGATTTCAAACTTCTGGATACAAAGTACGTCGATTTCAGAATGAACGCGTCCGGCGGATACGCTTTCAGAATGGAAGAATGGGAATATTATTTCGATCAGAAGTTATCGTTCTTTGACGACAGACTGATCATCGGCGGATCTGAATACAGAAGCGTCGCATCTGAAGACCAGAGAAAAATAACATCAGCCATGAACTCGCTGTCGGCTTTCTTCCTGCACCAGGATTTTTACAACTACTATATGTCTGAAGGTTTCGGGATCTTCACAGGTACGATCAACAAGATCAAGATAGGCGACGACAGCCACGAGTTCGGAGTGAAAGCAGGAGTTTACAGCGAGAATGTAGATTCACTCAGGAACAGGACGCAATGGGCGCTTTTCTTCAACGGAAGGGATTTTACTCAGAACTTCGATGCCGACGACGGCGATATGGTGGAGCTGGTCTCGACCGCGAGGTACATCGGCAGACTGAACAGACTGAATACGCTTGTTGACACTTACTATACGTACGAACAGACTCTCGACCAGTACGACCAGGCTTTCTCGTTCAAAAAAGGACTGTTCAGCGCTTTCGTCGAAAGCAAGGTGAAGAATATGTTCGTCTTTTCAAACCTGTTCAGGCTGGAATCGACCTGCGCCGGAGACGGACCTGACTCCCGGATCGTACCGAACTTCAAGTACATCAGCATGGGCGGAATGGGTACTCTGCCGGGATACAGGCTCAATGAGTTCGTCGGCAACAAAGGTTTTTACGACAGGTTCGTGATCGGATTCACAGGACTGGAGCTTACACAATTCAGAGCTATCCTCGACATGGGTGAAGCTTATATGACGGATCCTGATAAAGGGGTTATGGAGAACATCGGCGACTTCGGTATAGCGTCAATGAAGACATCGTTCGGCCTCGGAATGACGATCGGCGACAACTACATGTTCTCGATACATAAAAGGCTCGACTCGAATAAAGATCCCTACCAGTTCCAGTTCAGCTACATCTACAACTACTAGACCGGGAGGTAAAGATGGAAAAGGAAAAAATGAAAATCATCGATACGCCCGAGATAGTCATGCTCTGCGCGACTTTCCTGCTGGTCGTACTGATGGTGTTCGGAGAATGGATATTTTAAT
>QKDR01000114.1 GCA_003252515.1 Candidatus Delongbacteria bacterium
CAGGATCAAGGTCATACTGTTCTTTTTAATGTTTTCAGTTTTGTTTAGCGAGGAAAGAACAGGTACTGTCAGTCAGATTACTGATTCAGCAAAAGCGGACCTTAAGTCACTGATCGATCACGCCAATTCGCTGGTCAGGGATAATAAATTCAGGACGGCATTACATTTTTATGACACTATATTCGCCGTTATTGACTCTGTCGAAAGTTCAGAGGAAGAGTATCCCTACGACCTGGAAACTCTGAGGATCTCTGCCGAAAACCATTTTAATAACCTGAAAGCACTGATAGCTGAACTTGATATTGATGCTGAAGAAGATAATGGTCTTTTCTGTTTCTCAATGGACGATTTCAATATGGATGAAAACGATTCTGAAAAAATAGAATATCAGCCGTTCCCGGATAAGGAACTGAAATCCGTAAAGAAATGGATAGACAGGTATACAAAAAATAACAGAAAGACCTTTCAGATATATCTGGACAGGTCCGCTGATTATATAGATGAAGTAAAAAAGATATTCAGGCATTTCGGACTGCCGGAAGAGCTTGCTTTTGTGCCTATGGCCGAATCAGGTTATCTTCCTTTCGCTCATTCTTTCGCCAAAGCTTCGGGGATCTGGCAGTTCATCCCGTCCACAGGCAGAATATTCGGTCTGGAATCCAACTGGTGGGAAGATGACAGGAAAAATATAATCAAGGCTACGATCGCTGCCGCACGTTTCTACAAACACCTTTATGAGCAGTTCGGGGACTGGAATCTTGTACTGGCATCATATAACTGCGGTTCTGGCAATGTCAGAAAAGCCGTAAAAAAGCATAAAACGGATAATTTCTGGTCTCTCTGCACACTGCCGAAAGAAACAAGAGAATATGTTCCGAGATTAAGGGCGCTGGTAACCATCGCGAAAGATCCCGGAAAATACGGTTTCTCCATCCGTAAACAGACAGCTTATCACGATACCGTCATGCTCGATTCGTGCATAAGTTTGAACGCGGTCGCTCTTTCTGCAGGGATCACTTATGAAGATATTAAAAGAATGAACCCGCAGCTGAGACAGTGGTGTCTGCCTCCGTACGCTAAGAACTATACCCTTATGATCCCGGCCGAATCAAAAGTGATGTTCAGAAAGAACCTTGATCTGTTTTCTGAAGACGAGAAATATCCTGTTTCAGAATATACTGTGGAGGCCGGAGACAATATCAGCAGGATCGCAAAGAAATTCAAAGTGAGTTCTTCTGCAGTTACCGATCTCAACAACGGCCTGAAAGAACTGAAACCGGGTGACGTTTTGAAGATTCTTAAACCTCCGACCGATATGGATTGGTTCAAAAATTTCAACAACCGATATCTGTCTTATTATGACGAGGAGGAATACTACCTTGACGGCAGAAAGAAGCTTAACTACAGGGTGCGGAAAGGCGACAGTGTGTGGGGAATATCGAAGAAATTCAATGTCAGCTCGCATAAACTGAAAGCATGGAACAAGATCGGGAATAGCAACATCATTAAACCTGGACAAAATATAATAATATATCTTTAAATAAAAAATCTGAAAGGAGAAGAAAGTGGATAAAACGAAAAAAGAGACTAGGAAGCTGACGAAATTCGAGATCATAAAGAAAGTGCATGAGATCACCGGACTGTCCTATAAGGAAACGGGCAGCGTTATAAACAATATGATCGAAGTGATAAAGGACAGTCTGAAAGAAGACTATGTTATAGAACTGAGAGGTTTCGGTACTTTCAAAGTTGCCGAGAGAGCTGCGAGAATAGCGTATAAGCCTAAAGGAAGAGAAAGGCTGGAGATACCTGAAAAAAGAGTTCCTGTGTTCAAAGCTGTTAAAAGCCTGAAGGACAAAGTTAATAAAAATAAAAAGTAAATATAAAGGAGGAAGCTTATGCCAAGCGGTAAAAAAAGAAAAAAGCACAAGATCAACACTCACAAAAGAAAGAAAAGACTGAGAAAGAACAGGCATAAAAAGAAATAAAAAAAGCGGGTTTCCCGCTTTTTTTATTTAATAATGATATTGGAAAGCGAATCTGTAATGATATGCCCGAAACGGACGACCTCCACGGAAGGTTCGAACAGGTCCGCTACCTGAATGACATTCATTCCGGCGGCATGAGCCGACATGACACCGTTGTCGGAATCTTCGAACGCCAGACATTTTTCGGGCTGTATTCCCAGCATTTCAGCGGATCTTAAATATATTTCAGGGTGTGGCTTAGATCTCTCCAGAGTTTCTCCGGATAATACGAATTCAAAATAATTTATTATATCACTGCCTGACAATTTTCTGTTCGCGAGTTCCGGTCCGGTTGATGTAGCTACTGCCATTCTCGCTTTTACGGATCTCAGCGAGCTGAGAAGTTCAACAACGCCATTCTTCAGTGGAATGACTTCATTCTGGATCCGGCTGGAATATCTGCTGTTCCATTCAGCTTTAACTTCTTTGTAGGACAGTAATCCCCTGAACCCTTCTTCAAGTATGATATCGCCTTCCTGAACACTTCTGCCTATGCAATTTTTATAAATATTGAAATCCGGATAATGACCATGAATTATACAAGCTTCTTTAAAGCACTCCCAGCAGATCCTCTCGGTATCGAGCAGCAGACCGTCCATATCGAATATGTAAGCAGAATAAATTGATGTGTCTATTGTGATTTTTCCGGTCGTATCATACC
>QKDR01000146.1 GCA_003252515.1 Candidatus Delongbacteria bacterium
TACCGAAACGGCCGCCGCAAGTAAAAGTATGTGTAATTTAGCTTTAAGACTCACAGGTCTCTCCTTTATTTAATAAACAATCCGCTTTTCATTGAAGAAAAGTCAGAGAATATATAAAAGTTATATAATAATATCAAGTTAAAAATTAGGTGTAATTTGCAGAACGCCTGAAACTAATCTCACTTTATGATCACGAACTTGCCTACAAAATCATCCTTCTTTTCGTCAACATCCTGAACGCTGAACAGATAAAGCCCTGACATGACAGCCTGATTATTTTCATTTATCAGGTTCCAGTAGGCTCCGTTCTTGCCATACCAGTACGGAGTATCAGAGTCAGCGTACCCGTTATGAGCAATTGTTTTGCACAGGTCACCTGCTAAAGTATAGATATTTATTACGCATCGCTCGGGAATGTTCAGGAAAGCTATCTTCCTATATTCTTCCGCGTATATGTACTGACCGTCTATATCTTCCCATCCCATGTCAGTATAATCAGCATCACCGCGATAAGGATTAGGAACGACGATCACGCCTTCAACCGATAATTTAGAATTAACGATCGCCTGAGCATTTGAGCTCGGTTCTGATTTTTGAGGAGGAACACCCATTTTGGGAGCTCCGAAATCACCTGCTGTGACAGAGATATATTTCTTCTGACCTATAAGTTGTTTATGCAGGATAAATTCATAATATCTTATTATATCCCATTCAGCATATGGCGAAATTGCTCTAGTGCATTTATAGGTATACATTCCTTCGATTTCATGATCCAGCGACAGATCGCAATTGTCTCCGAACGGAACCAGTCTGTAAATTTTATTGTTCGCGGTCTTCATAGCTGGATAATCTTCCGGATGCGCATTCAACGTATCCGCAGGTATAGGATTTTCCAGATAATCCGTCACATCGGCAACATTCTGATAAGAGTAATTTACCTTATCCACACTAAATATCGTGGTATAGTTCTTCATGTCGTCCGACATTTCAATATTATAACTTTCAAAATCATACAGTCTTGTAAAAGAGTCATAAACCTGCTCTGGTCCCGCAGCACCCGTATTTCCCTGAGGGTCTGTAAAAAATTCGTGACTGCTCCACTCCAGGATGATTTCGTCATCAAGGGTCGTGATCTTTACATTCGGCGGTGGCGGTGGCGGTGGAGCTATAAAATCTGGAACACCGTCACCCGCATCGAGTCTGTCGTTATCATATCCATATCTGACCCAGCTTCCCTGAGGTAATGTGCCGTCGGATTTTTGGTACTTTATCATATATCCGTATCCTTCGCCGTTATCGAGTGAGCCTGTAATTCCATAATCTGAAGTTTCAGTCTGTCTACCGTATTTAAGAAACTCATTTTCGTTCGTAACATAGTCTCCGTATTCATCATAGAAAGGCTTTGTGAAATCAGTAAGCTCAAAATCACCCTCCCCGTTATCCGGAAACTGATATAAAACTTCGTTCCACCAGCATAATCTGTCACCGGACATATCTCCGAAAACAGCGTCCGCACCGATATCTTCTCCATACCAGCCGTCCTTTTTTTCCGCTCCCAATCTTTTTACGGGAGTATCGTACATTGGAGTATCGAATAACCTTTCAGCCCATACGACATTGTAAAACGCATCGTACCAACCCTGATCGTAAAGTGACACATCAAGACCGTCATTAATATCCACAATGCTGTCATCGGAGTAATTAGGATCCTGATCCGTAGACGTATGGAAATTCTCACTTACGATTATAGCTATTGTAAGTTTTAGTGAATCACCGTAGGCGAATTTCCACATTTTCTTATTGGGTATGATCCCGTCTATGGTACCTAAAGAATCCTGATCGAAATTTATACCCACGTTCTCGTATGTTTCCATTCCCAGAGGTCCGAAAGACAATAGAAACCTTGCATCCCTTCCGTTGGCGATCTCGTTCAGGTCGGACAGCGCTCCGTCAGCCAGTTCTCCCGGTTCTTCTTCCCCGTTCACGATCCACGGTTGCCATTGTCCCACCTGAGGTATCGGAGTACCATCCGACTGGGCTGATAAACCCAGATACACTTCCCGAATGGCAGTCTGGTTATAATCGAACTCATCGTTGGACATCAGCATATATTTTCCGATATCATCAATCGGGGTTCCTTCAGTTCTTCCTGAAACAAGTGGTGATCCGTCCCAGTATGTAAGACTATCATAGTTAGTGTCGTCATATCCTTTTTGATCCTTAGAAAGATCATATTGCCAGTCCGAATGGTATCCTGTTTTCCATCGCGGTCCCCAATCTGTACTTTCGTTCTCTCCCCAAACCCAGTGATTAAATGAATATCTGAGATTCGGGTTCGGATTCCTTAGAACTCTCAGTGAGAAAATGCCTGTCGCCCCGTTAAGCAACGTGCCTGCGCCGGGTTCATTTATCGACATACTACCTTCAGACGGATGATCGTATTCCCTGCCGTCATTATCAGCTGTCCATGCCAGATTCAGCTCCACGGTCTTAGTTTCACCAGTGGCAGGATCTACATATCCGTTCCATTTATCAATAAATCCGCAAATATCATCAAGATACCCTTCTACCGGATCCTGATATAAGCTGATATCTTTTACATCCGAATCTACAAAGAGCCCCATAAAAAAATCATATATGTCTTTCTGCTCGTCATTCCGGTTATAAATCGTATAATCGATA
>QKDR01000071.1 GCA_003252515.1 Candidatus Delongbacteria bacterium
AAGATAATTTCGGATTCAACGGATACTGTCAATAACAAAGTAACTTTCACGACTAACCATTTCTCGGTCTATGCGCTCGGAACACAGGCTGACACTGATGAGTTCAGTTTCTACTGGACGAAGAATCCGTTTAATGCCGAACAGACAACTACAGCGGTAATCGATCTGACCGAAGGCGGAAAAGTGACCCTGAAGATATACGACCTTTCGGGAGACCTGGTAAGAGTCCTGGCTGACGAAATGAACGTTTCGGGAACTACGAACATCAAATGGGACGGAAAAAACGATTACGACAGATACGTGGGCAGCGGAATTTACGTTTACGTATTCGAGTATGAGGACTTATCCGGCAAAAAGAAAACCGTTAAAAAGCCTGTCGGCGTGATAAAATAGGAGACAATATGAAAAATATCATTTTTATACTTACCGCTCTATTGTTTACGCATCAGCTACTTCCGGTCACCGACCTTCAGCTCGGGGCAAGACCTCAGGCTATGGGCGGTGCGTATACTGCACTGGGCGGGGACGCGAACTCAGTTTACTGGAACCCGGCCGGACTTGCAGGTTCGGAACACGGAGAGTTCCAGTTCATGCACTGGATGATCCCGGACGTTGACCAAATCATGATAGACTATCTTGCATTCTCATACCCGATGTCTGCCGGAGCGCTCGGGTTCGCATGGGTAAGGGAAGGCGCTACTCTAGAGGAAGGCATCAACGCCGATGAGACTTCGATGAGCGAGAACCAGCTGTATTTCTCGTACGGTCTTGAGCTTGTAAAAGGTCTATACGCAGGAGCCAGCCTGAAGAGATTTACCATATCTTCTGATATAGGTGACGGCAGCGGGTTTGGTTTCGACGCAGGAGTACTCTATCAGCCTTTCGAAGCGCATAAATGGACTATCGCGGTAGCCGGAAAGAACCTTGTCGCGGATATGAAGGACGAGATGGTAAAACCTTTATACAGCTTCGGTACTGCTTACAGCGCCGGTTTCTCGGAGAACATGCACAACATAACTGTCGCGCTTGACCTGACGACGAAGGAGGACATCAACGAGAACGAAGGCATGACCGTCAAGTTCGCCACAGGTCTTGAGTACGCCTTATTATTTTCCGATTATTCTTTCGCGCTCAGAGGCGGATTCAACAGCAACGCCGCAACAGCGGGATTCGGGATAGGCTGGAACTATCTTGCATTCGATTACGCTATCGTGCTCATGAACGAGGACACGATCGGAGATTCTCATAAATTCGGGATAGTCTGGAAATTCCCGAATAAAGAGTAAATTAAAAAGGGCGGTTCTGAAGTGCACCCCTAAAAGTGGACACAGAAAGGCGACTAATTAAGTCGCCTTTTTATATTCTATTGGAGACATATAGTTCAATTTAGCCTGAATCCTTTCATTGTTATAGAATTGTATCCATCTTATCAACTCTTTCTGAAAATGTTCAACAGATTGATATTTCAAAGTTTTGTTATATAGTATTTCAGTTTTCATAATACCGAAGAAGTTTTCTATACAAGCATTATCTAATGGGTTTCCGGGTCTGGACATACTCTGTATCATTCCATTGTCGGCAAGTTTTTCTTTTGTATTTTTACTTGTATATTGAAATCCCTGGTCGCTATGAAACAGGCTTCCTTTTAATAAATCACCCTTCACTGAAATAAGCTTGTCAACTGTTCCAAGTACTAAACCTAAGGTGTTCTGATTTCCGATTTTGTATGATACCAGCTCGTTATTATAGATATCCATTATTGCGGATAAATATATCTTCTTTTGTTTGATTTTAATTTCTGTCACGTCAGCTGTGAATTTCTTGTCCGGGACATCAGTACTAAAATTCCTGTTAAGTATATTTCCTTTCGGTTCTCCGGTTGTGCTTCCGTACCATTTCCTTTTCCTTCTGATCACTGACAGTAAACTATTCTCACGCATTATTCTCAGTATCTTTTTCATATTGTTTCTCTGAGTGGTATTTTTGTTAATCTTCGATGCTATCTTTCTGTAGCCATAAGTATATTTTACTTTCTTCTGAAGAGCACGAATCTTTTCAATCAGATCTGCGTCTTTACTTACCTGATCTTTTCGCAATAGCCATTTGTAATACCCGCTTCTTGAAACATTACCGGCTTTACACAGAACTCTTATTTTGTGTAAACCATTCAATTCATATATCCCGGAATAGATCACTTTTTTTTTACGTTGAGATCAAGTACTTTTTCAAGAAGCGCTACTTTCGCACGCAGATACGCATTCTCCTCTTCCAGACTATTGAAATGCTCCTTAGGTCTGCCTTTCAAACTTCCTGTTTTCCCGCGTTTGTCCTCGAAGCCCTTTACTCCTGATTCCTGATAAATTCGTGTCCATTTCAGGATCATTCTGCCTGAAGAAATATTAAACTCCTCTGCTATTGCATCTGAAGTTTTATCTCCTTTTAAGTATTCCTCTACTGCTTGAACTTTGAGTGCAGTAGAGTAATCGTAGTGTTTGCACATAAAAAAACCTCCTATTCAGTAATATAACGGACTTTTTTATCCGTGTCCACTAAATAGGAGGCAGTTCATCAACCGCCCTTTTTTTTATTTCAGCATCATTGCTTTAGTTATTTTACCTGATCCGTTGTCAGAGTTCAGTCTGAAATAATAAATTCCTGAAGAAAGAGATCTCCCGGCATCGTCTTTACCGTTCCACAGAACTGAATGACTTCCCGCCTTAGTAAAACCTTCAGTTAGTTTTCTGACTGTTCTGCCCGTCAAGTCAAATACAGTGAGTCTTATGTTCATATCTCTGTTCAAAGAGAAAGACACAACAGTCTCCGGATTGAACGGGTTGGGATAGTTTCCGTAAAGTTCGAAACCTTCCGATATATTTGAACCGTTTTCAATGCCTGTTGCTTCTTTTATATTGATTATGACGGTTTTCTCCGGAGTCGTTACTGTACCGTATGTGATAGTGTACCTGAATTCGTCCTGACCGATAAAATCAGTTGAAGGGCTGTATGTAAAAGAGCCTGTTGAGGAGTCGTTTATGACAGCTGATCCTGATGAAGGCAACGAAGTGATGGTATAAACAGCCGCTTCATCATAATCGCCAACCAGAATTGAGCTAAGGTCAGAATTCTCTTCGGCAAAGAAGATCAGAGGCGCTTCAGAATCTGTCCAGTAGCTCATATCCCCGGAAATGAATGTTCCGACTTCGCTGTTGACCAGATCGTTTGTATAGTCATAAAATCCCTCGCTGAACGGCCAGTAAAGTTCCATGCTGTAGGAAATATCCGGTCTTTGTTTCATCAGTGATCTAATTTGTTCTAAGCCGATCGGATTATTCCAGACAATAGTTTCATCGAGAATCCCGTTTAGATACGTTCCGTTGGAGATACCTAATTTAAATGAGGCTGCATCGTCACTTAGAATATATGATGTCGCTGTGTAGGTATCCTTGAAATTGTCCAGTTCGCCATTTAAGTATATGAACAGGTCCTTCCCGTCAAAAACCGCGTCAATATGGTACCATTTATCCGCCTCTAGAGGAGTGACGCTGTAGATCCTTCTCGTAATACCGTCCTGAGTTTTTACTGAAAATTTCAAAAGATTATTGCTTTGAATTATCATGTACCATCCTGTGTTCGTAGAGGATGATTTAGACATTATACCTTGTTCAACACCAACCGAATTAAGTTTCATCCATGTGGAAAAAGTGATCATTTCCATTGAATTCAGGTTAGTGAGTTCTCCTGAGTTCATATAAGCTTTACCGCTGAAATCATAAGCTTTGCCGAAAGCTGCCGTTTGAGAGCCGCTTCCGAACTGAATGTAGAATTCGTCAAAATTGTTATCATATCTTGTAGAACAGGTAATAATTATTTTTGAAACATCATCAGACAATTTATATAATGTAAGTATTCCGTTCGAAATGTCATAACTTAAACCGTTCAGGTCACTTTTTGTGTCAATCTGATAAGTGATAGGATAACCCGCTAAACTTGTAAAATGATTAGAAAGA
>QKDR01000077.1 GCA_003252515.1 Candidatus Delongbacteria bacterium
GACGGTAAGGCTGGACCAGCGCGATAATTATAATTACCGGTATCAGAAGTATCATTGATGACATAAGGTGCTTAAGCTTCATTCCGCTGATGTATAAAATGCTGTACCCTATTGAGAAGATCATCATTGAGGTTGAAAACGCCGGCTGCAGCAGTACGAGCGCAACGGTCGACGACAGGATCGACATATGATAAACATACCCCCTCAGGAACTGCTTCAGTACAGTCTGCTTTGCTGTAAGGCTGAAAGCCAGATAGAACACTATCATGTTCTTAGCGAGTTCCGAGGGCTGGAATCCGAATATCCACCTTTTAGCTCCTTTAATACTGTCTCCGTGATTTGAAATAAGAAGATATATGAGTGCAAGTCCCGTAAGTATCAATCCCGCGTTCATTAAATATTTATTGTTATATATTCTGTAATTGAGCATCATTCCCATAACAAGAGCAAAAAATGCGATCATGGCGTTCTTTGTCTGAGCCGTGACGAAATAATTGTCGTTGTTGAACTTCTCCGCCGCTATGAAAGAACCCGCGCTCATTACCATTATCGAACCGAAAACAAGAAGAGCGAACACGGTGATCATAAGGATTATATCATATCTGATGTTGTCTTCTATAGTGTTTTTTACCATCATTTTCTAGTCCAGCAGTTTTTCAAGTTTCATTCCTCTCGAACCTTTCACGGCAATGTTCCTGCCCTCCGAAGCGATCTCGTCGAACCTTTTTTTAAGCTCCGCGAAATCCCCGAAATATTTTAAATTCAGCGGATAATGTCCCTTCCCGAAAGCTTTTCTCATTTCCTCTCCCGTAAGGAGCACTTCCCCGAATCCGAGCTCCGCAGCCGTATCGATGATCATGGAATGAGATCTTTCAGATGTCGCTCCGAGTTCCAGCATATCACCCAGAACGACGGTATCGTAATCTTTTATAAATGAAATATCTTTCAGGAAATTCTCCGTCGAAGTGGGATTGGCATTGTAGCAGTCCAGCAGTACCTTTGAATTCTTGTAGCCGACCGTCTCGTATCTTTTATCGGAAAGCGTGATCGTAGAAAGTACTGAAGTGATCTCCTGCGGCGTGATACCGAGTTCTCCGGCCACGGCTGCAGCTGCGATCGCGTTCCTTACGTTAAGAAGTCCGGGTATGTTCATCTTTACTTCGTATCCGCGGTACTCGAAAATCGCGTAGCCGTCTTCTCCAGTTCCTATCCCTGTAAAAGTATATTTATCGGTACCGTTAAGGCCGTAAGAAACCGTATTTCCTCCGTTCCATTCCTTAAGAAGATCATCGTCCCTGTTGACGAATATCTTTCCGCTCTTTTTCTCAATCAGTTCGAAAAGTTTTATTTTTTCGGAATATACGCCGCTCCTGTCCCCGAACTGCTCCAGATGACCCTCGCCGATATTGGTTATCAGTCCCATATCGGGGTCCGACATTCTGGAAAGATATTCTATCTCGCCGAAATGATTAGTTCCGAGCTCTACTATCGCGTATTCCGTGTCGTCCTTTATAGAAAGAAGAGTCAGCGGGACGCCTATATGGTTATTATAGTTCTTGTATGTCGAGATGATATGGTATTTCAGAGAAAGCATCCTGCCGAGTATTTCCTTTGTCGTGGTCTTTCCGTTGGTCCCGGTGATGCCTATTATCTTTGCGTTGTGCAGTTTTCTCCACTGCGAAGCAAGCTCCCCGAGTGTTCTTTCAACATCATCGGAGTATATTACAGGATATTTACCGGTGTTGACATATGACTGATCTGCCACGCATACTGAAGCTCCCTTACTGCAGGCCTGAGGTATATAATCGTGTCCGTCGGAATTATTTCCTTTCAGAGCGAAATAGATGTTCCCTTCGACTATAAACCTGGAATCTGTATTGCCGCCCGTAACGAACACGTTGCCGTCAGTGTTTTCCGTTCTTCCGGTGCTGCATGCCTGTATAAGTTCGGAAAGCCTAACCATCTGATCTCCCGGTTAAATTCATTACTGTATCTCTGTCGGAGTACGGGTACTTGACGCCGTTTATCTCCTGATAATTCTCATGGCCTTTTCCCGCTATTACGATGACATCCTTGTTCCGGGCTTCGGACAATGCTTCCCTGACAGCATCTTTTCTGTCCGGTACCGATCGCCAGTTGGATCCGGTTATTCCTGAAGTTATTGCTTTTATTATTTCGACCGGGACCTCGTTCCTGGGATTGTCATCAGTCACGATAACCAGGTCTGAAAGCTCGGAAGCGATCTTTCCCATTACCGGCCGTTTTTCAACATCTCTGTTACCGCCACACCCGAAGACTGTTATAAGCCTTCCCCTGCAGAATTCCCTTACCGTGCTTAGCGTCCTGAATAACGCGTCGGGGGTATGAGCGTAATCCACATAAACAGAAAAACCATGATCAAAAATTTTCTCCAGTCTGCCCGGTATTTCAAGAGGTATCTTCATTACGTTTATGATATCTGCGACCGGAATCCCGAGCCTGTCTGCCGAGAGCAGAGCGGCGGATATGTTCATAGCCTGAAATTTCCCGTTGAGCGACGTACTTATAGTATGTTCAGTTCCCCTGAACGTAAAATCCATTTCCATACCTGCAGGCAGATATCTTACATCATTTATAAAAAGTTCCGCGTTCTTCTTCACCCCTGAGAAAGCGATCACTTCATAAGGTGAC
>QKDR01000103.1 GCA_003252515.1 Candidatus Delongbacteria bacterium
GTAACGATCCCGAGTATTTGAAATGTGAAGAATATAAGGAATATGAATAATGAAAAAACTGTAAGTGTGATAATAAAAGAACCGCAAAATACGCTCAATGATTCTTTTTTATCTTTCGGTATAACTATAGCGAATTCATAATTACCGGTCATAAGGATTGATAAAATACCGCTTAAACTTAAGAAATATGCCCAGAAACCGAAATCTTCGGGTGAATAAATTCTTGTTAGGAACGGAAGAACTGCAAAAGGTACCGACTGGGCTATTATAGAAGATCCGAAAAGCTTCCCTGTGTTCTTTACGAATTCTTTGTCTTTAAGAACGTTATCCATTGATCTTGTCAACTGCTTCTTTTAGTGCTTTGTCCCACGATCTGACACCGAGTCCGAATTCCTTAACTGTTCTTTCACAATCAAGCGCGCTGTTATGCGGCCGTTCAGCTTTCATGTTAAGTTCATCAGACAATATTGGCTGAATACTTGTACCGCTTCCTGCATATTCAGCGATTTTCTTAGCTAAATAATACCTGCTGACCTCTCCCGAATTACAGAAATGCAGAATGTCTGTCCGGAAATTTTTTACGGATTTTATTTTTTCTATTATCTTTATCAGTGCAGAGGCCAGATCATCGACGTTCGTAGGCGAACCTGTTTCGTCGAGTACAACAGAAAATGGCTTTCCTGCTTTTAATCTTGAATAAATTTTCCTGACGAACGTGTTATGGGTTGTAGAATACAGCCATGAAGTTCTAACAACCAGACAATTATCAGGTATTGTCAATATCTCTTGTTCCCCTGCGTACTTGCTTTTACCATACACAGAAACAGGTTCGGGAATATCATCTTCTATATAGGGAGAACCTTTCATTCCGCTGAATACAAAATCCGTAGAAAGATGGATCAGTTTAAATCCTGATGCAAGAGATCTCACTGCTAGATTTCTTGCACCGTCCCTGTTAATAAGATACGCCTTCTCTTTTTCATCCTCGGCTTTTTCCACATCAGTATAAGCGGCGCAATTAATAATGACGGAATCAGACATCTCCGTCTTACTAAAAAAGATATCCAGCTTTCCGCTATCGGTAATATCAAGATCATTTCTGCTTAAGAATATCCAGTCATATTCTGCATAAATGCCCGAAAGAAATTTAAGAGCTGTCCCAAGCTGACCGCTACTTCCTGTAACAATGATCTTCATTTATTTCCCGTATACAAAATTCATTTCGGCATCAGCAAAACAAGGAAAATTTCTGTCCCTGTCAGCAATGATAAGCTCATCCTCGGGTATTTTCCAGTTAATCGAAAGATCAGGATCGTTGAATTTCACACCTCTTTCGTGCTCAGGTGAATAATAATTGTCACATTTGTACATGATAACAGTATCGTCGCTTAATGAAACAAAGCCGTGTGCGAACCCTTTTGGTATTATGACCATACTGCTATCTTCGGAATTAAGTTCGACGGTATAGTGTTTCCCGTAAGTAGGAGATCCTTTCCTGAGATCTACAACCGCGTCGATTATTCTGCCGGACATTACCGTGAGAAGTTTTGTCTGCGACATCGGGTCAAGCTGATAATGAAGTCCTCTGAGGACACCTCTCTTTGACCTTGAGATATTATCTTGGACGAAACTATAATCCACTCCAGCTTCTTTCAATTTATGTCTGCTGTAGGATTCAAGGAAATATCCTCTTTCATCTCTGAATATTCGCGCCTGAATTATCCTCAGGCCTTCTATCCCGGTTTCTATAACGTTAAAACTCACTTATCCTCCCTGCCGAAGAATCCTGAAAAATAATTTTTCAATATAAAATTTAACTTTAAAGCGAAAGTATTGTTCGAATATACCTGATACTTTTTCTGAGGTAATATAACATTCTGATAATATTCATCGTAGTACAACCTCAATTTCTGCTTTTCCGTAAAATCCGTTGAGGCGCTGCCGTCCCATCCCACAGGATGATAATTATCCGAATCAAACCCATCAATCCATGTATCATCATATTTTGGGAGATTATGGTTGTAATTGACTATATCATGGTGAGAGTAGTAAATATCCGCGGAAATATATTTGTTGTATCTGTAAGTTAATTGCGCATAATATTTATTTGTCTTCTCGACAGTTCCTCTTAAAAATATCTTGTCCTCGATCTTATAATCAAGCGGCTGATCCCATTGCCCCCATCTGACCTCTCCCCTGTTCTCCCGGGTATAACCGAGAGTGAGCGATTTATCAAAATCCAGAAAATATTTGAGCATAAAATTTAAAGTCTCGCTGTCCGGACCTGCAGGTATCGAAAGGAAGTTATCGAGGTTCATATAACGGTTGATGTGATATTTGTGCCCGTAAACATAAGGTTCGACCCTGGCGTATTCGAAATTGAACGAAAGTCCGTCTACCGTAAGAAATCTCGAATTGTAAATACCTCCCGCGACCGCCCATTTGTTCATATAGTTCTTGGTCCAGCTTTCGGTGAAAGTCTCATCGTCGAACAGGAGTTCTCCGTAAACCGAATAATTTCTGAGCGGCTGATATGTCATATCGAAACTGATCAGCGAGTTGTCGTGATCGCCGTAATAATGCCCCATCCAGAAAAGAGGAAGTACAGGAACAAGATAGCCCATCTCTATCGTTCTGTCGCCTGAAATGACCATTTCATTCACACCGAAACTTAAATTGTTCAAGGCTCTCCATTCCAGTCGGTGCGCGGAAAGATATTTTTCACGCTTAGTATAATCCGATCTTATAACCTCGGTATCGTTAGATATAGCGTAATCCGGATTCGCTATTTCGTATCTTGACTGGTAGTCGGCGAGCAGAAATCCGGTCAAAGTAGTGAATTTGAACCTGTCCGAAGCTACCGAGATCATAAAATTCTCGTAATAAGCATCCATCTGCGAAAGTGTCAGCGAATGCATCATCCCGGCTCCCATAGATACGGGGTATTTACCGAGAGAGAAATTTATGTCTTCACCTGCAAGCGTCAGTACCGTCTCGGTATGATCCTCGCTTGAGAAATCTGCCTCGCCACCGGACGGAACCAGAACAATCGTAGTAAACTCATCCCTAAGGTGATCGGTATAATCGTGCTTCAGCATCACGCCTGAATTAGTCCTAAGAGATAGAAAATCCTTATATCCAAAATATGCTTTTATGCCCCCGTCAGTAATAGGTTGCGATATCTCCGGATATTTATAACCCCTCCTTTGTGCTGGAAGTACCAAATAATCATAAAAACTCATACATAAATATGACGGTTCTGCAACAGCTCTCTGGCTGATATAATAAAAATTCATGTACGGGTCGAACCATCCGACAGTATTTTCCGACTCCGCTTTGCCGAATTTGTTATCAGTTCTTACATACTCTTCCTCGAACCTTTCAATGAAATTCATTGTTCTCTGATCAGGGTCTTTTATTCCAGTCAGTTTTTCATATATTTCATCTGTTCTGTACGGCTTTGCTCCGGTGAAAGATATGTCTATGATCCCTGAAATATCTAAATAATTAAGGTAATCGTAAGTTTCACTGTCAGTCATCGGTATCATCGTCGGAGCTTCTCCAAAGGCCAAAGTCACTAAAACTATCAGTAATAGAACTGATCTTTTCATTCATTCTCCTTATTATTTGAAAAATACTTCCTGTCAAGATGCCTGACAGCTATAGTACCGGTTATTAAAGTAAGAATAAGATTAACTCCTCTGTCAGCCAGTGATGCCACTACACCTATGCCGGCGTTACCGAATAGAATAAACGATATACCTCCGACAAATCCTTCTTTAACACCCAATCCGCCCGGTGTGAATGAAAAAAAGAAGGAAAGGTTCGCTATTACTCCGATCAGTAAAGAATCGTACAGTGTAATTTCAGAACCTGCGATCCTGAAAGCAAAATACATCCTCATTGAAAACAATACAATACCGGTAAATATTAAAACAAACAGATAAAACATATTAAGTTTGTTTCTGAATATCATATCTTTATTACTTAAGAAAAGCAGATAGTATTTTGAAAGAGCATTATCCTTTTTCTTACGTGCCAGATTTATACTTATTATCAGAGCAATTAATAATAAAGCAAACAGCATTAGGATGTATGACAAATTTATTTTCACATATAATCTGATCATTCTTTCGTCAAATATGAAAAACAGGGATAAAAGCAGCGTGAATATTGTTACAAGTATATAAATAAGCATAGTACTGAAAACAAATTTATTTACCGGTACTTTCTTTTTCACCTTTAAAAATGTGCCAAATGAGATCATTCCTCCCTTTGCAGGAAGATAGTTTAAGAGATTGGTGGCCAGAGACAGCATACAAATATTCTTTCTTTCCTCTTTCACATCAAGGAGCCTGAGCTGTATCGCGATAGATAAGAACGTGGAAAAGTAGGACAGCAAAATAACTGCACCAAGAAATGTCAGGTCCTGAGCTGAAGCGTTTAATATTACTTTAAAATCATAATCAGATCTTGAAATAAATATAATAAGGATAATTACCAGAATTATGTAGACCGATATTTTTTTCAATCTTTACCTTTGTAACGAGATGATTTACTGATTATTTTTAAAGCTGCACCCGAATAGAACAACATGCCTAACATTGGAAAGATTTTCATTACTATTATAAAATCCTTAAGATTTTCTGCGAGATAAAGAGCGGCCAGGAAATATATTACTGCAACACTTACAAGAAAACCGGCTATATTCGTAAATAATAAATATAAAATCATTACGGTGATTAATATAAACAGTATTGAATATCTGTTAATAAAACTCAGATAATAATCGGCCCAGATCTTCCCTCTATGAAATATCCATGAATTTATGTTGCCCCCTGTTCTCTGATTGTAGTCAATCTTAACATCGGTATGTCTTAGTATTTGAGTTTTTTTATCAAATACTATATTTTTCATGATCTTTGTATCATCGCTGGTATCTTTTGATTCAGAATCAGGAAGCGTGCTCAGAAAGAGATCCTTATCTACAAAAAAACAGGTCGTACCTTTAGGAGCTTTAAAGAAATTGTCCTCGCTAATATACAGCTCTTTTGAAAATTTTGTCTGTGGAAAGTACGGCGCGTATATCTTACGCCTGATCAGATAAAAGAATGTATCGTAATCGCTTCTGTATTTTTCATGCTTTATACCTCCAGCCAGAAGAGGCTGGTAATCTATTTCAGAGATTTTTCTCAAAATATCTTTTTCAACTGTAACTCTTGAATCAATGAAAAGAAGATTCTCATAAACAGCAGCCTCAGCTCCGGTTTTTCTGGCAATAATTCTTCCCATATTATTTTTAAGATCAACAACCCTGACAGACGGATATTCTAATGCAATATCAAGCGTTTTATCAGTGGACCCGTCATTAACAAGTAGTATTTCGACCTGGGAATCTTCAGGAATTTCTGCATTAACTGAAGCATCAAGACAGCTTCTTAAAGTTTCTTCGCCGTTATATACAGGTATGATTACAGAAATATCCACATAAATCCTTTGATATTAAGCTGTAAATATAAGAAAAAAATATTTATTATAACAGATTAATTCTGATTAAATGACTTATTATTGTTAATTTGAACCCTTTACCAAATAGAATTTCATCACAAAATCTGCGGTATCTATCACATATGAATTTCCAGTAACAGTCGCTTCGAGTATGAAGTCTCCGTCAGGTGAATCAGAAGTATATATATTATAGGATGATGCCGCAGATACTGTATCCCATGAAATTGTAACAATACTGCCTTCAGATAGCACCGACACATTTCCCGGAGCCTCAATATAAGCCTCAATAGCGCCTATATCTATTGTATCCCCGAATATTCTGCTGTTATTAAGGACGTCCAGCTCTTCAACTGGTATTTCCGCAATAAACTCAAGAGTTCCGGCATCGATACATGGCGAATCTAAAGCCAGGTTGAATTCGATCCCGTTCCCGTTGTCTTCGTATTTCGGATCTTCGTCAATGTTGTTCACCCAAGCTCCAGTGAAAGTAAACTCAGGATATTTGAACCCGAAATTCTCTTTACCGCCTTCAATGTTATTATGATAGAAGTTGGGATCTGATTCGTCGTCGTCAAAAAATATCTGCTGCTCGAGTACAGCGGCTTCATTTCCTCTTATTATATTATTATGGAAATCAGGACATGACAATTTGAACCATAATGCTCCGCCTTCACGTGCAGAATTCGTTTTGATCGTGTTATTAATCAGTTTTGCGTTCGAAGAATAGAAAAAGATCGCTCCTCCGGAACCGTGACCAGTAGCCGGTTCAATATAATTGTCATAAATGAGATTGTTCATTATGATCGGATCTGAAGTGTGAATATACATCGCAGTACCTTCTGAGAGATTACCGTCAGATTCTATCCAGTTATTCCTTATGATATTGTTCTTTATCATTGCGTCTGATCCGAATACACATCTTATCGCGGCTCCGGCGCAATAGTTCTCCCCTATAAGCCAGTTCTCTTCGAAAATATTATTGTCGATAGTCGGAGAACTGTTATACATGCAGTTAATCGTTCCGTATCCTGAAGTAGTTTCATATCCTGCTCTGTTGGCTGTGAATGTGTTATTGGATATTGCCGGATTTGCATTATTATTGCAATTGATTGCTGATCCAGCCCCGGCGCGGTTCTCAGTAAACAGATTATTGAATATCTCAAGCTTGGAGAAATTTTCAACTGATATCGCCCCACCGTACAGATCAGTACCTCCGGTAACGTTTGCGTTTCCGTCTTTAAGGATACAGTACTTTATCTCTGATTTGGGATTCCCGACCGGAGTGTTAATAAATCTGATACCCATCCATCCCTGTTCATGATCCTGTGAATGGAAATTGATCGCCGCATCATCAGTTCCCACTGCTTCGATACAGCCTTGTACATTTATCCTGTAATGCCCCATAAATATTATCTCGCATCCCGGTTCGATAGTCAGCACTTCACCGTCAGGGACAGTAATGTCGCCGTAAACGTAGAAAGGAGAATCTGATAAATGCCAGATACCCGAAACTTCAGGTCCGTAAATTAATGTCCCGTCAACAGGAGTTGATTGAAGACCATTTGAATAAAGTTTTGTTATAGCATTTCCGTTCATTATAAAATCAATATCACCGTCAACATCATAGTCGCCCCATCTTGCCCAACCCCACTTCGCACCTGTAAATCCTCCATTAATATCAGTGAAAACACCACAGTCATTCTCATATACTTTCACATACATATCCACTGATGAATATCCTAATAAAAGTGCATCCAAATCGCCGTCATTATCATAGTCTCCCCAGTCGGTACTTCCGGCATACATCTCTGTCATACCTGTACCGATAGAAGTAAAATCAGATCCGTCATTTCTGTACACTTCTGTTATTATGTCTGAGCCTGTCCATCCTGTAAAGAGAAGATCAAGATCACCGTCGTTATCAAAATCACCCCAGTCAACCGGACCTGATTCCACTGCAGGTAGTGAAGTGCTTACAAGCGAAAAAGTTCCGCCGGTATTTCTGTACAGGTTCGTAACACGGTACGATCCTGTATAACCCGTAATTATTAAGTCAATATTATCATCATTATCATAATCACCCCATGAGGCATTTGAATAAATAAGACCTGGAAATGACATCCCGCTGTTCACAAATGTACCTGAATCATTCCTGTACAGTTTTGAAATATAACCAACTGAATTGGTGTTGCCGGTAATAAAAACATCCAGATCGCCGTCGTTATCATAGTCAGCCCAAGTACTTACACCATGTAGTATTCCTTGAAGTCCGGCGTTTATATCCGTAAAAATCCCGTTTGAGTTACTGTATATTTTAGTATAAACCGATCCGTTAAAACCTGAAACCAGAATATCAAGATCCCCGTCAGCGTCATAATCACCCCACTCGACCGATCCGTAACCGACACCGATCAATCCTGCACTAATGTCACTAAAAACACCGTTGTCGTTCCTGTATACTCTTGTGAGACTGCTACCGCTGATCAGAATGTCCGGATCTCCGTCATTATCGTAGTCTCCCCATGCGACACTCGCTCTGTCAACGCCGGGTAAATCTGTTGTGATTTCTGTAAAACCCTGACTACATAAGGAAATGAAAAACATCAAAACAAATAAAACATAGAACCTCTTCATGATAACTTCCCCTTCTAGTATTAAAACTTAATAATGAAATTAATGAAAATCACTTGCAAAGTCAACAATAATAAATATTTTTTTACATTTCAGTTTCTGAATAAGGCACCAAATCTCAGCCTTACTCTTTCGAAAAACGCGTACATTACGGGAAGTACTGTAAGTACAAAGAAAGTCGATGCCGAGAGACCTCCTATGGTCGTTATTGAAAAAGAATACCAGAAGTTCTTTTCGGCGTCAGAGTTGATAATCAGCGGAAGTACACCTAGAATAGTTGTTATTGATGTCATCAGGACTGGTCTGATCCTTTCGATCGTGCCTGAAATAATGGCATTCATCAGGTTGAGACCGATATGCCGCTTGGAATTTATATGATGTATGAGTATTATTGAATTATTTACGACTATCCCTTCCAGAAGGATCACGCCCATGTATGAATCTTCATTGAAAAGCTCACCTAGCCCGAAAAAGATCAGAAAAACACCTGTAAGACTTAAAGGAATACTCAGTATTATAACGAAAGGATGTAGCAGGGACTCAAACAAAGCTGAAGTTACCATGAAAACCAATGCAACAGCCAGCATGATCAGCCACATGATCTCCTTCTTTTCCTCTTCGGTCATATAAGTTTCATCCTGTTCATCGAACCTGTAACCCATCGGAAGAGGGTATGTTTCTTTAACTGTATTCATGAATTCACTGGTCTGCTTGGTCGAGGCGTTGTAATCGTATCTGATATATCTGGTATAGCTCTGGTCTTCCTTTGAAATGCTGTTCATTACAGGCTCTTTAGTTATCTGCGCCACTTCTTTTATTCTGAATTCCGAAGATCCTGATTTAATCACTTTGTCCATAAGCTGGCGTACATTAAAATCTTTATAATCGGAATATTTAACGCTCATTTCGATCTCTTCACCGCCGAAGAACACATTCGTTCCGGCTCCTCCCGTAGACGATCTTATTTCTCTGACGAGATCGGTAACAGATACGTAGTATGAAGCTAGTTTTTTTCTGTCTATTTTGATCGTATAATTAAACAGATCCGAAGAATTCCACCATCTGCCCGTACCTGAAATATCGACATCTGATATTCTCGGATTGTCCTTAAGATACCGTTCGAGTTTTTCCGCTTCTGTTTTCAGACCCTCGTAATCGAATCCTTTCATTAGTATAGTTGAATTATACGATTTTGAAGTAGTTCCGCCTGATCTGTACCCTCCCGACTGATTCAGCGGGTTGTATATAGAGATGAAAGGTCCTGAGAAATTAACTGCCATGGATACGAGTTCGTTCTCCATCTCGAAAGGAGCGGTGGAATAATACTGTTCATCCGTATACAATATCTGAACGTATGACATTGACGGAGAAACAGTTGTGGTGAACTTGTCATAGCCGCCTGTCTGAATAATTCTTTCCTCGAACTTTTTGATAATATCGTCGCTCATGTCTATTGTTGACCCTACAGGCATGGAAATATAAACCCTGACAGTATTTTCGACATTCCAGCTGAACCTCCTGCCTTTATCAACATAGCTGTCGAACAGAAAATATGAAACATAAAAAACAAGTCCTGTTATGATCAGAACTACCTTTCTGTTATTAATGAAGAATTTCAAAAACCTGCTGTATCCCGCGAACTCTCTGAGATCATCTCCGGCTATTGCATTTCTGTATTTCTCGGTCAGGAAGAGTCCCGTAAGAATGGGAGTAAATGTAATTGACACAAAAAATGAGGATAACAGGCTTACACCGACTGCAATTGCCATAGGTATCCAATACAGCCTTCTCTCACCGGACATGTAAAGGAACGGAATGAAAACTACCACCGTCGTTAGGGTTGAGCTTAGCACAGGCATAATCACTTCTCTGGTTCCATCCACTGTTGCTCTGAACCTTTCCAACCCGTGATTGTAAAGTCTGACTATATTTTCAAGCACTACGACCGAGTTGTCTACAAGCAGACCGAAACTGAGCACAAGTCCCGAAAGTGTTACAATATTGAGAGTAAAATCAAAGAAATAAAGGACAAATCCGCTTGTAAGAAGACTCACGCCTACGGAAAGAACTATCACGACAGACAGTTTAACGTTCTTGAGAAAAAAAAGCAGAACAAGCATAATAACGATCAGGCTAAGCAGTCCTCTGAACTTAATATCTCCCAGTTCTTCTCTTATTGATTCAGTTGAATCAAGTTTTATCTCTGATCTAAGTTCATATCTGGAATGATCATTAATAAATTTATCAACCGCCTCGTAAACTTTATCGCAGGTAGAGATCGCATTAGCTCCCGGTTCTTTAAAAACCGATATATCAACAGATTCTCTTCCGTTTATTCTCTGAATGCTGGTATGTTCCTTGTTCGCAATTGATATCTCGGATACATCTTTTATCCTGATGGGAACGCCGTTGCTGTATTTTAGAACTATATTCCCGATCTGCTCTGCACTTGTAAGTTCATTGTCAATATCAACAGTAAACTGAAGCCCGGCGTCATCACGCACTTCTCCCGCATTAATAAGATTCCCGTACTGATACAGTTTGCTGAAATGAGAAATATTAATACCGTAGAATTCCGCCTTGTTTCTGTCAAGAAGTATTCTGAGCTCGTTCTTCGGGATGCCTGATATCTCGACCGAATTCACTCCCTCGATCGAAGTAAGTACATGCTCAAGATCGTTTTCGATGATAAGCCCCAGTTCCTCCAGACTGATATGACCAAATATATTGTAACTGATGAGCTCCCTGCTTTCATCTGCTTCCTCTCTGGGTACGTATTTCCTGATATAGACTCTGTTTCTGACGGCTTCAGGAAGATCTTTTTTTACCTGAAAAAGCTTTTCATTCAACGCAAGGTACGCGAAATTCATGTCCGTATCCATTTTATACTCGATCGAGATCGAACCGTATGAACTTCTGGACTCGGAACTAACTTTATAAATATTTTCAAGAGTATAGATCTCGGCTTCAATAACACTGATGACCTTTTTTTCAATTGTTTCTGGTGATACGTTCGTCCAGGACACGCTTACAATAAGCTGGGGATATTCCGTATCGGGTTTAAGCTCGAGCGGTATCAGATTGAATGCTATTATTCCGAGTATGAACATGCTGGCGAAGAACATGAGGATGGTAACTGGTCTTGAAAGGATCTTCTCGAACATTTATTTCCTCTTGAAAGCTTCATATATTACCGGAAGAATCACCAGCGTAAGAAGGGTTGCGAATGACAGACCGAAAATAACTGTCACAGCCAGTGGTTTTCTAAGTTCAGACGATCCTCCGTATGAAATTGCCATAGGTATCATTCCGAATACGGTTGTTATTGTTGTCATCAGTATCGGTCTTAATCTCTTTCTGCTTGCATCGTATATAGCTTCCCTTATACTCATTCCTGCCCTTACGGTATTCTCTATAAAGTCTATTTTAACTATAGCGTCGTTAACAACAATCCCTATCAGCATTATCATACCTATACCCGACAGAATATTTATTGTCTGTCCGGTAATAAAAAGCCCGAGTGCCACTCCGATAAAAGCGAAAGGAACGCTCAAAACTATAATGAACGGACTCAATAATGATTCGAACTGGGAAGCGAGTACCATATAGACCAGCACAAAAGAAAGCAGAAACATGAAAATTATCTGTACCATAGATTTCTGCATTTCCTCGTTTTGACCGCCCACCTCTATTCTCATACCTCTGTACAGATCGATTTTATCTATTTCTTCCTTAACTTTCTTAACCGCCTGATCAAGTCTGCCCGTAGTAAGATTGGCGGTCACGGTTATTACTCTGCCCTGACTCTGATGTCTGACCGATTCGGGTCCGCTGTAGTAATTAACATTGATCAGCGAACTCACCGGATAGGATTTCCCCGATTTTTTATAGACAGTACTTACAATATTTTTAATATCTTCGTTAAAACTCTCGCTTGTTCCCACAATTATATCGACCGTTTTATTATTTTCAGTAATCTGGGTTGCGGTTTCACCTTTTACTGACGCCGTTATGAACGATGATATCTCAGATTCGGTCAGATTGTTTTCTTCAAGAAAAGTATCGTTGAAATCTATTATGATCTGCGGTTTGCTGCCGCTGAAATCTGACTTGATCTCCGAAAGCAATCCTGTGCTTTTCATTGCAGAAGAAACCTTATCCGATATTTCTTTAAGATCGGAAAGTTCATTCCCGAATATTTTAACACTCAGATCGCCTTCCTCGCTCTGGAGCATATCACCCAACACCGACACATCTGTGTTGAAGTTTATTTTAAGGTTTATATCCTTTTTAAGATTATACTCCGCTATGTCTTTTCTTAACGCATTGATAAACTCATCGGTAGTAACTTTATCTTCCAGCTTAACCTGAAGATCGCCCTTGTATACAGTTGCGCCGGTCAGCAGCGATTTTTCATCCGAGATCCCGCCGGTCGCGAAAACTGATACTGCACCTTCTTTCGACAGTATCATCTGCTCAAAATCCCTGATCACACTCTCGGTAGTCCAGATGCTCGTTCCGGGATTAAGCTCAACAGAAAGGATGAATTCCTTCCCGTCAACTTCAGGCATCACTCTTTTTTCTGTCTCAACCAGTATCAGTCCCGAGAGCAAGAATGCCAGTATCGAAAATGTGAATGTTTTCGTTTTATGATCAAGCGCGTAAGTCAGTACCGAATGGTATTTATTTTCAAAATATGAATAGGACGAATCAAAAGCTTTAAGAAGCGGTCTGGATACAAATTTAATAAACGAAACGAATAATTTGAAATAGAACACAAACAGACCGGCAAAGAAACTGAAAATAATCCTGAAGAACGCCCTGATGTTTCTTCTGATACCCTCAATCTGGAAAATTTCCGAAGCCATTTCTTTTGTAAATCCGTAAAATTTTCTGTTGTTAAGCAGGCCGAACAGATTGATGAAAAATGTTATTCCGCCCAGAATATAAGCGTAAAGCATAAAGGTTTTCGTGCTCAACTCTTCTTCGTAAGGCTGAAACATTTCATTGATAAAAGATGATATATCATAGAGCAAACTTTCAAATCCGTTAAGGAAATCCAGGCCGGTAGCGGCAATAAGCGCATGAACCGGTTCAAAATAATCGATCTTAGCTATGTATGCCGACGGAATAGTCAGAAGCAGAAGGACAGTGAACCAGACAATATTTACAATAACTGTCCTGACAACGGCTTTCTTAGGAAGATCCGTGTTCTTTCTGTTGAAGATCAGAAATTCGAAAGTTTTAACGAACGGATCCGTCAGTACCGCAAGAAAAAGAATGTAAACGAATGCGGACTCGTCAATCGGGATCTTGCTGAGCATTATGATACCGAAGTACGCGAGTGTCAGAACGGTCCAGTAGATGCCGGTCTTAAATATCGGACCGTTATCTTCCTTTATACTATCGTCAGAAGTTTCAGCCTTTTTATTCTCGATACTGAACTTTTTGTACAGTACGGGAACCAAAGTGACGGAAACGAAAAGAGAACTTACGAGGGCAAAAGCGACCGATACAGACTGATCTTTGAAAAGTTCACCCGCTACACCGGATACGAACACGACCGGCATAAATACAATAATGGTTGTGAAAGTCGATGCGGAAACCGGCAGAATAACTTCTTTTACCCCCATCCAGCATGCCGTAAATATATCGGCTGTCTCCCTTTTCTTCCTGTCGATATTCTCCAGCACGACGATTGAATTGTCCACAAGCATTCCTATACCCAGAGCGAACCCCGACAGTGACATCAGGTTAAGTGATATCCCTGAAAAATAAAGCAAGGTGAAAGTAGAGAATATACTTATCGGCATTGCAAGAGCTATATTGAACGGCGACCTGAATTCGCGGAGGAAAAGAAAAAGCGTTAAAAACGACAGTATTCCGCCCAAAAGGATCGCCTGTACGACATTGTTGATGGAGTCGGTTATAAATTCCGACTGGTCGTAAACTGTGTTTATATTGACGTCAAGAGTAGTGTTAAGTTCGTCAGTGATCTCTTTTACTAGCTTGACGACCGTTACAGCGTTAGCGTCTCCGTCCTTTCTGATGAGAATGGCGGTCGATGCGGCGGCGTTGAATCTGGTGAACGATCTCTTTTCCTTTGTCCGGTAGCTGACTTCGGCCACATCTTTAAGATAGATATTTCTCTTGTTATCGAGTTGTTTTACGAGCGTATTCTCAATATCCGCAAGGTTCTCGAACTCTGAAGAGATGACGAGATCGTAGATGTAGACGTCGTCCTTGACCGTGCCGCCGGGAGAATTTGTACTGGCTGATCTGACGGCGCTGATAACTGTATTGAATGATATCCCGTAAGTATTGAGCTTGTCGATGTCGGCCTCGATCCTGATCTCGTTCTCCTCACCGCCGATAACGTCCGCCATCGCGACGCCCTCAATCTGTTCGATCCTCTTTTTTATTATATGTTCGGAGATGTCGCGTACGGTCTTCTGGTCGTTTCCCGATATTGAAAGTATCATTATCGGCTTTGCGGCGGGGTCGACCCTTAAAATGTTGGGGCGTCCGGCCGTATCGGGCAGTGTGGCGGCATCTAGCTTTTCTCTCAGATAGAGTACCGCGAAATCCATGTCGGTTCCCCATGTGAAATCAATTGTGATCAGTGAGATAGATTCCTTAGATTCGGACTTAATGCTGATTATATCCTTAAGACCGGCGATCGAATTTTCCAGAGGCTCCGTAACCAGTCTTTCGACCTGTTCCGGAGAACTGCCTTCAAGCTCCGTCCAAACCGTAAGTGAAGGATATTTTATGTCTGGAAGAAGATTGACCGGAAGTTTCTTGTATGAAATTATGCCGAACAGAGTTACGGCTGTAAATACCATAATAACTGTTATCGGTCTTGAAAGGATCGTTTTAAGCATATTATTCATCCGTGACTATTATATCGGCATCGTGCGCTAAAGTATAGTTGTTTGTAACAATGACCCTGTCCCCGAGTTTTATCTTCTGATCATCCTTGTCCAGAATGATCTCAGTAAGATCGGGATTAGACAATCCTGTATTGACATAGACCCATTTTGCCTTATCGTCCCTCGCGATGAAAACGAGCTTTCTGTTGTCTCTTGTAAGTACCGCCTCGTTTGGAACTACGACTTTGTTATTATAAACTCTGCCTTCTATCCTGACATTTCCGCTCATTCCTGATTTGATCAGAAGATCCCTGTTGGATATCCTGACCTGCGCCATACCTGTCCCTGTAGCTTTGTCAACGACAGGGCTGATGCTTTTTATCGTACCTGTAAATAAAGTATCTTTCATTGCCTCGAATCTGACCTGAACTTCCCTGCCTTCTTTAAGTTGAGATATCTCGCTTTCGAGCACAGGTATTTCCATTATAACGGTACCATAATCGACTATGCTCATTGATATAGTGCCGGAATTAACATACTGACCGACCACAATATCAAGATCGGCTACATAACCGTCAAGATTAGCCTTAACAACAGTATAATCGAGATCTAGTTTCGCTTTCTTATAGCTTATCATAGCCTGCGTCAAACCGGTCGAAGATTTCAACACATCGATATTGCCGCCTTTGTTGAAAATATATTCTATCTCAAGATCAAGTTTTTTATTCTCATACTCATCAGCTGTTATCTGTCCTTCTTTCCTTAACTCGTCCAGTTTTTTCAATTCATTGTCAAGTTTCTGCATATTCCCGGTCTGGTCCGATTCAACTATCTCGTTCTTTCTTATTCCGTACTCGATCTTAGCTTTTAAGAGATTGTCCTGTGCGCTCTGAAAATTAAGCTCATACTGTTCGTTGTCGATCGTAAACAGTATATCTCCTTTTTTTACGAATGAATTTTCGGTCACATGGATCTTTGTCACGAACCCCGATATCTGGGGATATATGTCCACCGTTCTTTCGGCCTTAGCGGTACCGGTCGTGTTTATATACATGATAAGAGGAGCCTTTTTCAGTTCTACAGTCTTGACTTTTACGAACGACTTCTTCGATTCTGTCTGATTCTTCAGATCCTTAAGCTTTTCCTCATCTTTCTTAGATTCAGGCTTGAAAACTATTACTGAAATTACTGAAATTAAAATTATCGTAAAACCTATGTATATCTTGTTCTTCACAGTTTTCTCCCCAGAGAGTTATACAGATCGTATTTCGTTAAAATTAAATTGTACTGATAGCTGATCTCGCTGTATCTTGCCTGAATATAGTCGTTCCTTGCCTGCAGGTAATCGGTGGCGGATTTGTTGCCTATGAAGAACAATTTGTCGGCAAGATCGAGGTTCTCCTGCGCCAGCTCGACGTGCTTCTTAGCCAGTTCCAGGTTGTTCTTCTGGTTGTCCAGCTCAATAAGCTTAAGCCTGATCTCGTTCTTTACCGATTCCGTTCTGCTGTCGAACTGAAGCCTGCTCTTAGTCACTTCGACCTTTTCCTTGTCTATCCCGTTCAGCCCCGAGTAAGTCAGGTTCAGCGCAAGCCCGACTTTCGCGACGATCCCGTCGCTGCTGTATGAGTAAAGATCGTCGTTGAAATCATCGTGCTTATTGTATTCATAGTTGACCGAGGCCGAAAGCGACGGCAGATAATTGTCGTACTGTATTTTCAGCGACAGCATGCTCTGATCTAAAGAATTCTTCATCATTTTCATGTCGGGACGGTTGTCCACGGCCTCGTTTATAAGATCGTCTTCTTTAAATTCGATATTCTCCGGGCCATCCTTCATCGTGAAAGTCAGGTTCAGAGAATCAGGAGTAAGATCGGCGTTCATATAAAATATCAGGTTCTGCTTGTTCTTTTTAAGATTCGACTCCGCCGCTTTCATATCCATCTGGTCTGAAGACTTCGACACCTCAAAGCTCAACAGATCCGATCTTGAAATATTACCCATGTTGAACTTAAGCTGGGCTTCCTCGAATTTCTTGGCGCTGTATTCCGATATTTCCTTCTGCAGCTTAAGATTCTCTTCGGCGAGCAATGTCTGGAAAAAAGAGTTTATAACATTGTATCTTACAGTGTTAAGAACGTCCGAATGATTGACTTCAGTCGTGTTCGCGGTGATTTTTGTATAACTGTAATTGTGGAACAGGTAGGGACTGACCGTTCCGGATACTCCGGCTGAAGCCGATAAATTCGAATAGAGCTGATCGTCGTCATCGCCGTTAAGGATGTATGAACCGCTTCCCGTTACATCCCAAAATCTGTTACCCGCTCCTTTAAGACTTAATTCTGAAGAACGCAGATCCCTGTCCGATATCTTTATATCAAGATTGTTCTTCTCCGCTTCAGATATGCAGTCGTTAAGGGTCATCGTTCTGGCTGTAAGCAGGCTCGCCGTCATCAGTACTAATATTATTCTCTTCATCACTTTATCCCGAAATAATTTTTTTCTGTAAACGGTCATATATATATTTTATTCTAATACTCATAAACATCTATTGAAAGATCTTGAATACTCATAACATAGAGCCTGTCGCCAACATAGAACTCCTGGCCTGAAAGCATCTTCAAAAGACCTACATCTTCCTTGTCCTGTATTTTGCTGTAATCCGCCCTGTTAAGAAATTTACCGTCTTTAAAAATGTCAACATATACGCCTGTACTGTCAAGATTCCTGTCAACATTGGGTATCACAAGCAGTCTTCCGTATTTATCGGTGTGTATTGATGAGATCGCTTTCTTAAAATTCCCGATCTTAATATCCTGTGTCCCGCGGGAGTTTTTCTTCATCTCATCCAGATATTTTTGTTTCTCCTCAGGTGTGTAACGGATCATATTGTAATCTTTTCTGATCTCGAATTTCTTATTTCCTTCATAATCATAGGCCAGTATTCTATACTGATTGTCCGAATTCTCTGAAACGTAAATGAACTCGTCCCCGGGTACGAAAGGGATAATAAGATCGTTGATATCTATCTTACCCTGCATTATATCGTTAACTGAAAAAATTCTGCTTCTCAGAACAGATTTCGCCTTAAGACTGTCGGTGCCGATAACAGCAAGAGAAAAATCAATATCCGGCATGTCTCCTTCCTTCATCATGACTTTCTGTACATATGAAGCCATGTGTTCACCGTTTCTGGACATTCTTAGACTCTGAAGCTGCGCCTGCTCTATGTTCTTTTCATAATACAGATTGCCGTCAAGATCGAATTTCACAAGTTTCGGAGGCTGCATACTTGTTACATTCAAAGTATCATTCTCAATAAACATGACGATCGGGTTTATAAATTCTCCCGGCCCCTGTCCCGATCTTCCGATATTCATTAAATAATTACCTGAACTGTCGAATTTTTTAATATTCATATCTCTCATATCAAGAACATAAATATTATTACTTTTATCTGCCGTCAGAGATATCGGCATTTTCAAGTATGCTGCGGTATCGGTCTGATTCTCTGAAGATATACTGAACAGTTTCTTCAGGTCTAAAGCAGCTGTCGGATCTCCCGGTTTATCAGTATTTGAGAATACGGAAGAGTCCGTGTTCTTTTTCCCGCAGGAAATTATAACCAGTGCGGTTATTATTATGGTGTAAATGATCTTTTTCATTTTATCCCCTTTTTTTCGTGTTCAATTATAAATAAATATCAGCTTACAGACTCTGTTTTTCTGATGAACTGAATTATCAAAGGGATAAAATACGAATATTCAGGTTAAATCGAAAGAGTAAAAATAAATTTATTTAAATGAATTAAACGCGGTAATATAATAGAAGTATTTTTCAGCTCCGGACACATCGGTATCTTCATAACTTAACGATTCCGACGATCCTATCAGAGTAAATCCGCTGTAAGGTAATTCTGATCTGTATACATTATATGAAGCGGCACCGGAAACTTTCTCCCAGATTAAAAGAACAGATGATTCATTTTTATCAACGGCTACCATTACCAGTACAGACAAAGCCGCAGCGGGGTCAGAGAGAGATAGGGAGAGCTCTTTTACATCGGTATAATTATTAGCATCGGTCACCTTGAAGAGAATATTCCATTCTTTGAAATCAGTAGGCAGGACGGTACCGCTAAATATCCCCTCGCCGTTTATCTCCAGGCCGTAAGGGTACGGTTCCGTATAGAATGTGGTTTTCTGACCTCTGGGGTCGATCGTAAAGATACTGGAATAGTAAATTGAAGACAAGGTTCCGTTAGATATCCCTGTGCACCATGAAAGTCCCGTAGTGAAATTCTCACCGTAAATGAATAGAATCCTGCCGTCGGAATATAACTTCGCCGCGAAATCAAGATCAGCTTTGGAATTCCTGTACATCGAGGTTATCCATCTTATGACCACATAGTCATCGCCTTCATAATAGAATATTCCGTCACCTCCCGCAGAATATAATTTCAGGTTTGCTACGCACGGCCCGATCGCTACGGTATTTTTCAGCTGATCCCTTGTCTGAACATCTTTGTATGTATCGAAAGATATTGATCCGTTCGTAGATATAAAGAGATTTCTGTACAATTTTCCGAAATAAGGGAAATCGAATCCTATATTAACCGTGGCATACCCGTCATTTTCACTTGTAACGGAAAGCATTTCCATCTGCTCCGAAGGGAAATCATCTGAATTCGCGATTTGTATATAATCGAATTTTATTTCCCAGTTATACGGTGGTGTCCCCCCTGCGGCCTGCATCGTATTCGAATAAGGCGTGTCGGGAAAGGCATCGGGCAGCACATCGTTCTTTACAAAAAAAGTTCTCGGATAATTTACTCCAAGATGCGTTGTCGAGTTAAGCCTTACCGGCATATCAGTATACTCACTTGCGAATTCCCTTCCTTCTTCATCGATCACTGAAAACGATCGTATTACAGGTATGTCTTCCGTATCTCCGGAATGTACAATGCTGAGAAATATCGTCGCTCCTTCTTCAAGGGTCGTATAATTAAGAAGTAAAGAAATATCCAGTTCCAGACTGATAATACCAGAGTCTCCGGACATACCGATCTGGTCTCCTCCCTGAAAACTGAAATAAGGAAATACTATGGTGTTACGGGGTTCTGGGGCTGAAAGTGCTTCAGTAATACCGGCCATCAGTTTCAGATCATCCCTGTCACTGCTTTCAATATTCACTTTCATCATTAATTTAGGACCCGTTGTACCTGTTGCTTTGATACCGTATACCGCGTTATTAGCTATACCGCCGTCATCAAGGCTCTGCGCCAGAGTCCTGTACATTACCCAAGCCTTACCGCTGTCGCACCATCCTGTTCCCCATGAATTGACCATCCTGAACGCGCCGATCTCCCAATCCTGAAGATCCACCATGCCGTCGCCATTAATGTCAATATCATTCGTATATTTCCCGTCCCCGTTATAATCCCAGCGTATCGAATCATTATATCCTACGAAAGTCATGATGTGATCAGATAAAGGGTCCCATTTTACGACAGCCGGCTCCCCCGGACAAAATGAATCTCCAGACAGTTTTCTTATATCTATCTTAGAACCTACTCCGGCTGCGAAAGCGACTACTCCCCCGTATGTCGAACCGTCGCAATGATCGTTGAACCACTGCTTTAACACTTCCAGCTCGTCTTGGGTATGTACCCGTATCACTGTCTGACCGGATATTCTGTTCTTCATTCCGGATTCATATATGCGGGGATCAGATATCCATAATTTATTCATGATCTCGCGATCTGCAGAAGGCCAAAGCATACCTCCGTAATCTGCGACGCTGGGACAACCTCCGGAGGCTATTATATTCCAGCCGTCAGTATGCCACGAACCGTTAAGACCGCTTCCGTCGTTTAAAAAATTGTAAGTATAATGCGTCGGGTACTGATTCTCCGGTAAACTCGCGTTCGTACCTCTGATCAGGTTCATTTCGTATGTATAGATATAACCGACCCCGCTTGCCTGCGCGCAACTTGCGCCTTCCTGACAGAAAACAGGTCTGAAAAAAGGTAACAGAGAATTGTCAACATAATACGGAAGCGCTTCTTTTCTGTTCTTATATATTTCCGGCATTTCAAGGACAGGTATCTCTGATATCCTTTTCAGCTGTTCCTGAGATAATCTGATCGCATCCGCAGAGTACCATGGTTCTCCATTCGGATCAGGATTGTGGTTTACCAGACCTGCATCAGCAAGAGATATAATTATAAAAAGTATATAAAAACAGTTCCTCATACACTTAGCTTCCCGATATTGAACTATATAAAACATAATAACACAATAATTATTTTACAACATAATTATTTATTTTTTTAACACTTGACAACGCGGGATTTCTTTCATAAATTTCAATAAGTAAATATTTACTCACAACAAACAAGGTGCGATTATGAGCGGAATAACTGAAAGACAGCAGCAGATACTTACGGAAGCAATAAGGATCATCGCGTCCGAAGGAATACAGAATCTTACTATAAAGAATCTTGCTAAGGCGGTAGGAGTGACTGAAGGCGCTTTATACCGGCATTATGAAAATAAACACGCGATTCTTCTGGGAATAGTCGATCTTTTCGAGGACTTCTCGAAAAATTACACCCCGGGAAAAGGTCTCGCAGGCATAAAATCTTTCGTTATGGACAGATACATAAGGTTTTCTGAAAATCCGGAACTTGCTAAAGTTATGTTCTCCGAAGCTCTTTTTATTAATGATAAAGAATTGTCCGAAAGAATGAGGCAGATAATGCACTCTCACCGAAAAGATATTGAAACTATGATCGAAGAAGGAAAGGAAGCAGAAGAAATAAATACTGATATTGATCCGAAATCACTGTTCAGAATGGTTGTGGGATCAATGAGGCTTCTCGTGACACAGTGGTGCTTCAACGGCTATGCATTCGAACTTGAAAAAGAAGGGAATACCCTTTGGAATAATCTCGAATTAATAATAAGGCCGAGGTAATATTATGAAAAGACAGATAATTAAGATCGATGAGGAAAAATGCAATGGCTGCGGTCTATGTATCCCCGACTGTCCCGAAGGCGCGCTTCAGCTTATCGACGGCAAGGCGAGACTGATCAGCGACCTTTTCTGTGACGGTCTCGGAGCATGCATCGGTAACTGTCCCCAGGAAGCGATATCGACGGAGGAGAGAGAGGCGGGAGAATACGACGAAACTCTCGTCATGGAGAATATAATCAAAGCCGGACCGAACACGATAAAAGCGCATTTGAAGCATCTTAACGATCACGGGCTGGATAAATACGTCAATCAGGCGGTGCAGATACTCATGTCCAGAGGGATAGATATTCCGGATTTCAGAGAAGCTCTTTCGGCTTGCGCGACGGGAAGCTGCCCGGGAAGCAAGTCAGTAACGATCCCCGACAATCATGACATAGGAAGTGTCCTTTCGAGCGGGAAGTCGCAGCTTAAACACTGGCCTGTCCAGCTTCACCTGATCAATCCCGCCGACCCGAGCTTCGACAATGCCGACATCCTGATCGCAGCTGACGGAGCGATGGCCTCATACGGTAACTTCCACGATAAATTTCTCAAAGGCAAAAGACTCATCATCCTCTGCCCCAAGCTTGATCAGGGCATCGAAAGATACATCGCGAAACTGTCGCAGATATTCAAAACAAAGAATCCGCGTTCGATACATGTCGTCAGGATGGAGGTCCCCTGTTGCGGAGGAATCGAGGTGATCGTTCAGAAAGCGCTCGAACTCGCGGGAGTATCAATGATGGTCAAACTCACTGTGATCGGTATCGACGGCGAAATACAATAAAAAGATTCATTGAAATAACAGGAGATGATATGGAACTGAAAGACCCGAAGATGTTTGAACCGGTTTACAACAAGAATGGAGTTGTAGGCAGAAAGATGACCGTTGATCCGAATTTCGAGATCATTTACATGACGCTTGAACCCGGCTCTGACCTTCCTCCGCACACGACGCCTTTCGATGCCGATTTCTTCGCGCATAAAGGAAACCCTACATACTCCATCGGAGGAAAAGAAATTAATGCCTCTGAAGGAAAGATGATCGGATGCCCGGGAAACATTGAGCACGGCATCAGGAATGATTCTGATAATGAAGTAACAGTATTAGTCATAAAACATCTTAAAAAATAAATAAGGAGGATAAAATGGGCATGTTCTGCTATCAGTGCCAGGAAAACATCGGTAACAAAGGCTGTTCGTTCGCGAAAGGCTTCTGTGGGAAGACCGACGACGTGGCCAATCTTCAGGATCTGCTGATCTATGCTTTAAAGGGAATGTTAATCTTTAGGTCAAAAGCTCCTCTCGAACTGAGAAAACAGTACGCCGAATCATGCGGCGAAGTTGATAAATTCGTGCTCGAAAAACTTTTCTCGACAATAACCAATGCCAATTTCGACAGGGCATATTTCGTTAAAGCTGTAAAGGATACCATTGAAATGCGCGAGACGGGAAAACAGAAAACCGCTGAATTAAATATACCTGCCGGGATACTTGATACTCACGACGCTGCAACATTCTTTGTAACCGATGACAATATCGACGAAAAAGCCGCGCAGGTCGGAGTGCTGAGAACCGCTGACGAGGATGTCAGATCGTTAAGGGAACTGCTTACTTATGGAATTAAAGGTATGGCTGCTTACGCCGATCACGCTCTCAGACTCGGAAAACCGGTCAAGAAGATCGTCATGTTCATGGAGAAAGGACTTCTCGCGACCCTCGACGATTCTGTCGGAGTCGCGGAACTTATACCTCTCGTACTGGAAGCCGGAAAATATGCGGTCGATGCGATGGCGGCTCTGGATGCGGCTAACACTGAAACGTACGGCAATCCTGAGATCACCGAGGTCAACATAGGCGTCAGAAACAATCCCGCGATACTTATTTCAGGTCACGATCTGAAAGATATGGAAGAGCTTCTGAAGCAGACCGATGGAACAGGAGTTGACGTCTATACGCACAGCGAAATGCTCCCTGCCAACTATTATCCCGCATTCAAGAAATATGCGCACTTCGTAGGAAACTACGGAAACGCGTGGTGGAAGCAGAACGAGGAGTTCGAATCTTTCAACGGAGCGATCGTCCTTACGACCAACTGCCTGATACCACCTAAAGATTCGTATAAGTACAGAGTTTTCACGACCAACATTGTAGGATTTGAAGGCGTGAAGCACATACCTGATCCTCTGAAAGAACAGCCGAAGGACTTCTCCGAAGTAATCGCGCTCGCAAAAACGCTTCCAGCGCCGACGGAGATCGAGACCGGAAAGATCGTCGGAGGATTCGCACACGCTCAGGTCATCGCGCTCGCGGACAAAGTTGTCGAAGCTGTAAAATCCGGCGCTATCAAGAGATTTATCGTTATGGCCGGCTGCGATGGCAGGCACAAAGAGAGGGATTATTTCACTCAGGTCGCGAAAGAACTGCCGAAAGATACAATTATCCTTACAGCCGGATGCGCCAAATACCGCTACAACAAGCTAGATCTGGGCAATATCGGGGGCATCCCGCGCGTTCTGGACGCCGGACAGTGCAACGACTCCTACTCGCTCGCTGTCATCGCGCTCAAGCTGAAAGAACTTTTCGGCCTTGACGACATCAATAAACTGCCCATATCGTTCGATATAGCGTGGTATGAACAGAAAGCTGTTACCGTTCTTCTAGCGCTCCTCTTCCTCGGCGTCAAAGGCATCAGACTCGGTCCGACGCTGCCCGCGTTCCTGTCGCCTAATATGGCTAAAGTCCTCGTCGAAAATTTCGACATTAAACCTATCGGAGATATTAAAGCTGACGTTGAGGCTATGATGGCCGTGAAATAATTTCCACTCGCCCAAGAAAAAAGCCCCGTGAGTTTTCTGGGGCTTTTTTAATTTAATAGTTATAATACTTCATCTTGTTATTGAACGCGTCGAAAACAACGAGTTTATCCTCCACAAAGTCGACGATGTCCGTGCTGTCTGCCTGAACTTCAACGGTGTTCTGATAGATACCGTCCTTGAAGATATCGTAAAGTCTTCTTGTCTCAGCATCCGGAAGAGCCGCCTGAACCCACAGCCTGTCGTACTTGTCCATAGTGATCAGCACTATCGAGTTCTTGAACCTCCCTTTTGCCGTCAGGTTGTTCCTGTCCAGCTGCCTCTGGATCCGGGTAAGTTCATTTTCTGTATACGGAATCCTCTGATACCTTTTCTTTATTATCATCTTTTTATTGCCTTCGAAATCAAAAACGTCAAGTGTGTACTCGTTCTCATTATATCTGGGCAGATATACCATGCTGTCTGAAGTCACCGACACACAGGGGTTACGCACGAAGTTCAGATCGAAGACTGGATTCTGGAAATCGAATTTGTCCTCCCTGAATGTTCTCAGGCAGTTGAATCGGTCATCGAAGAGATTTAAATTCCTGATGACCATTCCGGGACCTTCCTCGGGCACAGGAGTAAAACTCATCCCCGTAACGAAGTTCCTCGTCTTCCAGAAAGTGCCCGGATATTCGGACGACTTGCTGTACCGTTTGTCAGTTATAAAGTTGCCGTCCGTGTCGAATTTGATGATCTTGAGCTGCTGGGGAGACGGAACATACACCGTGTCGTGCCATACCACGAAAAACCCGACGTTTAAAAACTCCCCCGGTCCGGTCCCTCTTCCGCCGAATATTTTGACCCTCTTCCCCGTCGGATCGAACTTATGGATCTCGGATCTCCTGCTGTCCAGAACATAGACGTTCCCCCGTCCGTCCAGCTCAACGTTATTCAGCTGTACCGCATGAGCAGTATCAGCCTCGCTTATCGCGTTCAGGTCCAGCGCCAGCGCAGGTTTTTCCATGTCGATCTTCAGATCCGGATCAGCCGGCCCGTTATGATTTATTATCACCCTCACTCCGTCCACATCCTCAACTTTGTAGCTAAGATTCTTATCTGCGCATGAAACAAGCAGCATGACAGCCGCCGCACATACTATTATCAGCTTTTTCATTACATCCTCCGTTTTGTTAATGCAGACTTCATGTGATTAATTTAACGGTCAGGACGGACGGAACATATTTATAATCTACGAAACGCTGAAAACGGAGTGTAAAAAATATGATTTAACGGACAGAATGAAAAATATTTGACGGATTATTTCATGAACTTACCTTCAGGTGGAAGCTGTCTTTTTCCTTTATCGAAGGATATTGCTTTGACGGGGCATTTTTCGATGCAGGTCCCGCACGAGAAGCAGTCGGGTATGATCCTGTCTCTTTTGAGTATCGCGCCCATAACGGTCGAGGGACATTCCTTTTCGCAGGTCCCGCAGGCTATGCATTTTCCGTAATCAACTTTGATCTTAAAGAAACTGAGCTTTTCGAAGAACCATCCCGCAATACCGAAGGGACATAAGAAGTGGCACCACGGTCTGTATACGAACAGCGAGGCAATCAGCATAACCACAATAAAGACTATTCCCGATACAAGCAGGACCGCCGGATTGAATATTTTGAACGGATCAATAGGTTCGACGATGTCTGTGCCTGATACGAAAGCGAAAACGGCTATGAGTACAAGAAAAAGTATCCTGACCGTATTAGTAACCGCGAACGGGACTTTGAATTTCTTAAACCCGATTGAGATCCTGAACAGGTAATCCTGAAGAACGCCGAACTGGCAGCCCCACGAACAGACGAACTTGTTGGCGACTACAACCATAAGAATAAAAACGGTGAAAGCGATCATCCTAGGCGGGAATATCACTTTATCCCTGCCGAAAAGAACCACAGCATCCTTGACCGTACCCATCGGGCTTGGATCGGAACCCAATACTATACCGAAAATAAAGATCGACGCCAGATAGAAATAAATGCCTGCTTTCCTGCTTATCTTCCATTTACGCATATAAACGAAAATGACCGTCATGAAAATGATCCACACTGCGAATTTGGAGGCTATCTTTACCCAGTTTTTGCTCTGATGCTCCTTCTCGATCGCAATGTTCTTTTTAATATTCTCCGCAACTTTCCCCGTGTTCAGCCCGAGTTCGGACAGGCTTATATCCTTATTTTCCGTCCCGAGAGCTTTAAGAACGACCTCGTCAGGCAGCGAATATGCTTCGATTATCTCAGAAGCCGTCATGGTATCAGTAAGCTTAATATCCGCAGTACCTTCCACCGTTTCCGGTTTGCCTCCCCAAAGAATCATCGAATAGTACGAAAGCACGACCACAGCAGCAACAGTAACTATAATGCTCAGAATTTGTTTAATCATAATGCCTCCTTATTCGATCTCTTTTAATTCGGATTTGTCCTTGCCTATGAAGAATAGATATTTTTTAATATTTTTATCCTGATATATTTTTCCCAGCGCTTCGGCATATATACCGACCTGCGTTTTATACTTATTTATAAGTTCTTCGTCAGGCGACTTGTACAGATAAGTTTTATAATCAAGCACAACAACTTCATTCCCGCACAGCAGAACAAGGTCTATATATCCCTGAACATTCCTGTCAGCCATAACGATGTTCTTTTCGCAGAGGACGCGTCCGCACTCAGCGTAACTTCTGAACAGCCTGTCAGACATTATATTCGAGATCATTTTTTTGACTGTCACAAGGCTGACAGATGAAGGCTCGCTCTCTTTCTTTTTAAATTCCTTAAGCTCTTGATCAAGATCGAACCCCGGCTTGAACAATTCAGTTATCTTTTTACTCATAAACAGGTGGACGAAATTACCTGTGTCTATTGCAGTCGTACTGCCTTTTTCGTTCGTTACTTCATTATCATCGTGCACTATACCCGTAACTGAATAAAGGCCTTCCTGTCTTATATGTCCGCTCAGGTCGTATTCCTTTTCCGCCTGATACGTACCTTCACTGAGGCCATCTTTTTCATAATATCCGCCCAGGTCGAATTCGCTTATGTCTTTCTGAATGAATCTGAAGCCGCCAATACTTCCTTCGTTCTCACTCCCGAATTTTCTGAGATACTTTGCCCAGCTCTCCCTCTTTCCTTCGTCATTGTTCCCGCTTTCGTCTTTTGTCTGTATCACAACCGTCAGAGAGCTCTTCGCCCTCGTCAGCGCAACGTAAAGCAGATTGGCTCTTTCCTGTTCACTGAAAAATTTATTCTTATGTTTTATATATTCGTTAAGGAAAAAATTCCTTTTATCACCGCCGCCTGGGGTCGAATATCCCGACATGGAAAAGTCCCTGTAACAGCCGTCCTCTCCGCACAAGTTCAGATAATTGAAAAGAGTCGAAAAATTTCCGCCGTTTTCATCAACGTTGGCCACGATCAGATCGTCGAACTCCAGTCCTTTCGCACTGTGGACGGTCATTATCGTCACCGATCCCGGATCTTTCACTTCCACACCAGCAGAATTGGCTTTAATGTTCTTTTCGAGCACTGTCAGGAACCTTTCCCTGTCGTTATCGGACTTATTCAGAAGTGAGATCAAGGTCTTTTTCAGTATCCCGATATTGGCAGATCTGGTTTCACAGTCGTCAAATGTAGAAATGTATTTTCTGTATATTTTATTGTCCGACAAGCTGAATATAAGCGAAAGCAGAGGGACGTCTTTGTCCATTGATAAAAGCAGATCCATGTATTGCGGAATGAACTCGATCTCCTCAGGCGCGGCCGCTCCCAGAACAGCCTTCAGTATCAGAACGAACTCCTTTACCTCGTCAAGTTTGAAAAGATCTTTTTTTAGTATAAGAGTATAAGGTATGCTCTTTTTCCTGAACGCTTCAGTGATATAACCGATATGCGTGTACTTCCTGATCAGCACAGCCCATGAACCGTATTTCTTTCCCCTCTTTGCGTTCTCATCTATCGTATCCGCAACAAAAGCCGCCTCGCACATTTTGCTGATCCTTCCAAGTTCGTTCCTGCTCAGATCAACGTTGTCCTTTTTCGCCTTTTCCGTACAGATATTGATAAAATTAACTGACCATGGGTATATGTTGTCTTTTTTTACGGGTATCAGAAGTTCATCTTTATTTTTAATTATATCGTAACCGTTAGACACGCCGGGCTCGAAGACCATATTGTTGAAATTAACGATTTGCGGCACTGACCTGTAATTCTCGGAGAAATACAGCGTGAGAAACTTATCCGACAGCCCGTATTTTTCGAATATCTGGACGTCGCACTGCTGAAACCGGTAGATCGACTGTTTTTTATCACCCACGAAGAAAAAACGGTTGTTTCCGCCGGCCAGAGCTTCTAATATCCTGTCCTGAAGCCAGTTCGTGTCCTGGAACTCGTCTACCAGAACATGTCTGAACTGATCCTGTAATTTATTCCTGAGTTCCTGATCGTTTAGCATTTTCAGGAAGTGCAGGTGCAGATCGCTCTGCTCGAGAAGTCCCTTTTCCAGCTTGAATTCTTTAATATGGTTGTCGAGCGCTTTAATTATGCCGAAAACCGCTTTTTTAATGATCCATTCCTTTCCGTTCAGGCTAAGATCCACGTTCTTCTTATTGAATATCCTGTATCCTTCCGTCTCTGACAGAGCTTCAGCCGAGTCATATATCTCAGGATATTTCTTTGTATCCCGTTTGTAGCTGAATTCCTGATGATTTTTCACTTTTACACCGAGCGCCGTAAGTTTTTCATCCGTTTCATTTCCTATGAGGTCCAGCAATTCATCTTTCAGCCTGAAGTAATCACCGAACTCAGTTCGCAGCCTGTTCTCAACTGAGCTGAGATAATCATCGAGAGACTTTATCCAGTCTGCAGAATCGAATCCTCTACCGCTAAGCTTAATTTCATCGTATATCCTTAATATGTCGGGAATAAAACCGCCCTCATTGTCGCCGGAATAGATAAGATGCCTTGACTCAAACCAGTCCGCGAATTCAGCGTATTCCCCGTCAGTAATATCAGGGCATATAACGTTCTTGAATTTTGTATTGAATTTGCTTTTCAGAAATTTTACCGCTTCCTCTCCGGCAGTGAAATCTTCAGATAGTTCCATGGCTATGTCGTAGCCCTTCAGTTGATCTGAAGAATAGCCGAATTCAGTTATGAATTTATTGCAGAACGAATGGAATGTGGAGATCAGATTCTTATCGTAAAAATCGTCTTTTATTTTTAAGAGTTTTTCCTTCTGTCTTTCAGTTATCCTGTATGAAGCAGATTCACTGTCTTTGAATACCGCGAAAAAATACCCGCTGTCAAGGATGTCATTCAGTTTCGAATATATCCTTTTCTGCATCTCACCCGCAGCTTTTTTCGTAAAAGTTATGCAGACTATGTTCTCAAGACCGACATCGGTATTAATGAGAAGACTGATGTACTTTGAGGACAGCACCTCGGTCTTTCCCGCTCCGGCTCCTGCCGAAATAATTATATTACCGGAAGAGATCAGTGCTTTTTCTTTCTGATCTTCGAAAATTATGAATTTCTTCGTTCTTTCTTTATCTCTTTCATCATTTCTATCAGCTTCGAAGATCAGGTTTTGACGTCCGGCTTCAGGCTTTACTTCGAAGCTTTCAATCAGTTCGAATTTCCTGTTCTCAAACTCAGGACACGATTGAGATAACGGGCAGTATTCACACTTGGAACACGCTTCCGGTTTATATTTCATCCCGTCTCCTAGTCTTGCTTTGAGTTTATCGAGAAATCCTTCAAAAGTCTGACCGCTGACGGACAGTTTATAAGGGCTGTTCGGCGAATAGTAAACAGCCTCCATTTTCGCTCCGGCGCTGATCTTCCCGAAATACTCATCACCCAGTATCGTGCAGTCCTTATACTGAAGTTTATCATCTTGTCTTTCCGGTGAGAAATTCACGCCCGGCAAGCCTCCCGCACGCCTTAACACAGCCTCGCGGTACAGAAGTATTTGCACTTTTTGGTAATTTTCGATCTCCTCTTCGAATTTGTCGAATTTCCTGTTAGATTTGATATCGATTATTCTGATAGTTCCCGAATAGTCTATGTAGAGAAAATCAATATAGCCTATTTTTATGCTTATTTTCGGATCGCTGAGAACATTCAGATCAGCGAATTTGACCTCATTCTCGAAAGTTGATGTGACTGAAGCCGGAGTAGGGCCGAGCTCTAACATAAGCCATGCGAGAAATCCGATGATCTCCGACTTCTGCTTCCGACGGGCGTAATACGAATATGGATCATTATCTTCCTGCTTGGTCAACTCTTCATCGATGATCGTCAGTATCCCCGAGCGGGTGATCCTTTCGGCAAGGATATCGAACGGTTCACTATATTTTTCACTCGGTACATTGTATAAATAATATTCCGGGAACTCGTTGAACCTTGATCTTGCGATATCGTCTTTCGTCTTACCGCTGCTCAGAAGAGAAACTGCCGTACTGTACACGGTTTCGTCCAGAAGACCGCCGTCTTTAAAATATTTAAGGAACCTTTCAGTCACATGATGATAGAAAATCCCTCTCACGAACGGGAACTGGGGCTCTATCATATCGTAATTCATGTTCAGATCATGTACGTGGGCTGCCGGGCATGCCATGAAGCTCTCTATCTTCGATGCAGAGACAAGAAATTCTTCGATATGTCCTTCTTTAAGGCTTATGCCGAATTCCTCTTTTAACGGCCTCGGTACAGCTTGAGTTACTGTCAGACCCCCGAAATTCTTTTCTTTGAGTTTATCGCTCAGAGCTACGCTGAAGTCCGCACTAAGGTCTTCCGATACTTTTCCCTTCGGTACTACTTCCAGCTTCATATTTCTCTTCGGGTACAGTCCGAATATCCTGTCCAGCTTCGTTGACGGTATGAACTCCTCTCCCCACTGCGGAACGAGAAATGCTACTTGCTCTGTATCGCCCGAGGTTATTACGCCCAGATCCTCAAATAGTGATTTTTCCGGGTCTATGCCGTAAACGCTTTCGTACAGGCTGAAATAATTATCTTTGCTGAGGATCTTTATTGGATTTGAAGCTTTAAGGAACACATCTTCGGTCATACCTGCGAAGATCAGGCATTTCCCTGCCGGAGCAGGTTCATTAAGCATCGTTATACGCACACCGTTATAGTCTTTATTAAGCTTTCCAGTGTTCGTCTTGGTAGCGATCAGATATAAATAATCAATGTAATCTGTAAATTTCCTTTCCGTATCGCCGAATATTCTCTTTACTGTGTCCTCGTATGTATAAATATCTGTTTCCAGCTTTTTGCCAAGCATTCCGAACACATCTTTTAGAGCATTCAGCTTATCCTTGATCTGTTTCAGAGCCCTTTGAGCACTCATATGTTCGTCACGCAGTAGAACAGCCTTCAAGAACGCTTTTATAAAATTCTTCTGACCGCTCTTGATTTTCAGCTTCAGATCGCTTCCTTGGATTTCGAACAACTTCGCGATAAATGTCTTTAAGTCCAGATCTGTCAGATCGTTGAACAGCAGCGGTTTATGAGCGATATAGAGATTTAAGAAGTTAAGAATGCTTTGGACGTCTCCATCAGCGCCTGCCTTGAAAAGCCTCAGAATATCCGTATTGATATCATTACCTGCGAACTTGTATGACGAGTAGGCCGATATGCCTTCAGCGAAGAAGTAATTATTCAGTATTCTGTAATATTCTTCATCCGGGCAGACGACAGTAAAATCATTCAGGATGTACCCTGACTGTTCAGTTAGAGTATGCAGAATAATATGTTTTATTCTTTTAGCTTCGTCGAGCTTTGAAGCCGATATAAAAAAACCGACACTGTCAGGATCGAATTTCACGCCAGGTTTGCCTTCGAACACATCCGGAAGTTCCGAATATTTTCCCTCTGATCTGAACAAGATATCCTGTGCTCCGAGAGCTTTTAAAAATTCTTTTTCCTTATATGAATACTCTCCGGCGCTGAAATTCACATAATATAAGTTTTCTTTACGATCAACTGATTTTATCGCCTTATCGAATATCTGGCCTTTGAAATAATAACCCTGCTCACTGACGAACTTCTTTATTTTTTCAAGAACTTCAGGCACGAGATTATTCTTTTCAAGATCGTTCAGGATAGCCTTGTCTTTAAACTCACCAGGTCCGAGATCGGTAAGGTTTAAAAGCTTTAGCAGGCTTTTCTTATAATTCCTGAAATGCGGTTTTTTGAACTTGTCTGGCAGGCCTTCCGTATCGCATCTTTCCATGAGCACCAGAAAGTCCTCTTCTCTGATCTCTCCGCCTGTCCCGATCCCCGAAAGTTCCCTCGCATGGTCATGTACAGCCTTTATTTCAGGTAAGAACGAGACCTGTATTCTCTGTTCTTTCAGCCATTCCGTCATCGCCAGCTTGATCCTATGGCTCTGGGAAACGTCCTTTACCAGCAGAAGCGATTCGGCTATATCTTCAGGCTGTCTGAAGCTTCCATCTTCATTTAGAAATATAGGAGTAAAATTTATAAACATAACATTTCCAGATATTTATAATAAAATAAAACAACTTCGACAAATAATGTCAAAGTCAAAATTAGTTATATTTAAAATTATATTATTCTTTAACCCATCTTAAATATTCGTCAAATATTACCGGGAAATTTTCTGAGAATTCATGCCCCAAATCCTGATTCACAAGCAGTTTAACCTTCCCGTTCAGATTTTCAATATCACTAATTAATTTCTTCTGTGCGGCCAGAGCAAAATCTTTTTCGCCTGTGATTATTCCGATCCTTTTATTCTTTTCAGCAAATTGTTTTACTTCCTCTTCAGTAATATCAGCCGGAATAACAGGGCAGTTAAGTACCAGTCCTGACACGGGGACAAATTCACTGAATGCATATTCAACTGCTTTTCTGCCGCCTGCCGACATCCCCGCAAAAATGATCCTGTCCGTGTCGACAGAATATGTCTTAATTACATTGTCATATATTTTCCTGAACTCTTCATTGGTCTTCCCATCGTCTGTCGTCAGCCATTGAAAAGTGCTGTCGTTCATTGGAACATATGACTGAAGAAAAACTGAAATATACTCATTCTTCATTGTTTCCGACACCCACGACAATTTCGATGTTTCTATATTTCTGTTGTTCCCGTGAAAAATGAACAGTACAGGATAACGCTCTTTATTATCATAATTTTCAGGTAAAAGAACTTCAGTCAAGATATGAAGGGCATTTATTTTATCTTTCTCGATCTTCGCAAGTTTTGCGAACTCAATATTGTCTTTATATAATCTCTGATACACCTCATTGTTAAGATCATAATAATACCCTTTATAGATACCTTCTTTCCAGACCGATACCGCTTTTGAGAACAGACCGGCTTTAGTGTACATTTGTCCGAGTATTTTCAATGACTGCATATCGTTCTCAGGAAATTTTTTATGCGCAAATTCCATATAATAGATAGCCGAGTCGATACTGTCTTTCCTTAAATGATCAATAGCTGTCGAACGTAACTCGCCGTAAGACAGACTTTCGTCGATCTTTTCTGCTGATCTGTCCTGACAGAACAGATTACCGCTCAAGAAAATAGAAAAGACCAGTATGCGGCGAAGTGAAAATTTTCTCATTCGTTCGTCATCCTCTTTTTACATTAACATCTCTTCTTCCACACTTAC
>QKDR01000182.1 GCA_003252515.1 Candidatus Delongbacteria bacterium
CGATAAGTGCCACATACTCAGGGATATTTTTAAAGAAGGCTTCGGCTGAGGCAGCACAAATCCTAAAGTGGTGCTTTTCGTGTAAAGGTTTTTCGTTTTTTCAGTTATCAGTCTAAAGAATACATATAAAAGCACATAATTAAAATGAGATTTTAACTAAAAGGAGTTATGTTATGAAAAAAATGATCATGGTCGCAACAGCGCTTGTCATGGCGTTTCCGATCTTTTCCGGGAGTAAACTGACGGGAGAACTGAAGATCGCGGGTGGGACCGCGCATATAGAAATAATGAAAACAGCAGCTGATATACTTATGAAAGAGAATCCGGATCTGAAAGTAAGCATCAGCGGCGGTGGCAGCGGGCTAGGTATCAAGCAGGCCGGTGAAGGACTGATCGACATCGGAAACTCGGGAAGGGTAGTGAAAGATTCGGAGATAAAAGAATACGGACTTGTGCCTTACGCGATCGCTATTGACGGTATCGTAGTGGTCGTCAACCCTGAATCGAAAGTAAAGAACCTGACTTTCGCGCAGATCCAGGATGTGTTTTCAGGAAAGATCACTGACTGGAAAGATCTGGGTGGAGAAGACGGTGAGATCAACGTCTACACAAGAGATAAAGAGAGCGGAACAAGGAAGACATTCGAAGAACTCGCACTTGGCAAATCAGGGATAAAGGACGACGCGAATTTCGTGACATCGAACGGCAACATGAAAGTGCTCGTGGCAGGTGATAAAGCCGGGATCGGATATATGTCAGTAGGATATATGGATGATACAGTTAAAGCTCTTGCTGTCGAAGGAGTAGAAGCCAGCCTTGAGAATATCAAAGCTGGAAAGTATAAAGTTCAAAGATTTCTTTATTCAGTAACCAAAGGCGAGGCCGCAGGGAATGCCAAAGCCCTTATAGACCTGATACTTTCGGAAAAAGGACAGGACATCGTTAAGGAAAAAGGTTTCCTGAAAGTAAAATAACTAAATAATAGTGATGAGAACAAAAGAGAAAACCTTTTCATTTATAGTCGGAATCACAGGTATGTCTGTCATAACTGCCGTACTTGTACTTCCGTTAGTGCTCATCTATAATTCACTGCCCGTATTCGGGAGCAACAGTATTCCGGAACTGCTTTTTTCGGGCTGGAAACCTTCGAAAGGAATATACGGACTGGGTTCGTTCGTACTGACATCTGTCGTGACAGGTCTGCTTTCTTCAGCGCTCGCGTTCCTGGTAAGTCTTTCTGCGGCAACATATATTTACTTCAGGCGCAACAGTACCGGCGGAATACTGCTTTTCAAGGCCGTAAAAATTATGAGCGGTATACCGACGGTAGTCTACGGTCTCGCGGGAATTCTGCTTATTGTCCCTGCCGTACGATACATGACACCGTCGTCATCGGGATTATGTCTTTTCAGTGTGATTCTCGTACTGACTGTACTTATCATACCCACTATGACCGTCTATATTACTGACGGATTCGGACTTGTACCGTCTGAAGAAGTGACAGCCGCCCTGTCCGTAGGCGCGAGCGAATCTCAGCTTTTCATGCGGATACTTCTGCCTTCTGCCAGAAAGTACATTGTGATCTCTTTCATTCTGGGGTTCTCGCGCGCCGTCAGCGATACCATGGTGGCGCTCATGGTCTCGGGGAACGCGTTCAGGTTCCCCGAGTCGCTGTTCAAGTCAGCGAGGAACGTGACTTCGCACATCGCGCTACAGATACCTGGGGAATTCTCCGGGATAGAGTTCAGGGCTGTGTTCTTTTCAGCTCTCGTACTTATTCTTATCGTGATCGCGGCAAATATACTGGCCGTGAAATGGGAGAAGCGCAGATGAAAGCTAAGAAGGCATGGTTCAGCCTGTTCATCAGAACAGGCCCGGCGATGATAGTTGTCGTTCTCGCGGGGTTTGCCGTGTTCATTATTTGGAACCTGTTCATCAGGATCGCTCTGGTCGCAGAAAATACCGGAACTGCCGATGTTATATTGAAATTCTGGAAAGACCTGAAGGACCCTGTAGCCGGAACAGTGCTGATCACGCTCGCATCCGTAGTCATAGCCGTGCCGGCCGGGGTGATCACGGGAGTTTATCTGCACGAATACGCGGGGAAAAAAATGTCGCGGTTCGGGATCGATCTTTTCAGGTATCTGAGCTCAGTACCGAGCATTATAATCGGTGTCTTCGGACTTATCATGATAATCTCGCTCAATTCTCTACTGGCTGGAGGAGCGAGGACCGGTTTCGCGGTATCGGCGGCATCGCTTGCGCTTCTTATTCTGCCGTATATCGTGCAGTCGACGACCGGCGCGCTTTCCATGGTATCAGGTGAGATTAGGATTACAGCGTTATCACTCGGCGCAAAGAAATACCAGAACATTCTGTTCGTACTTCTGCCTGAATGTGTTCAGGGTATTCTTGGAGGAATTGTACTCTCCATAGGCCGCGCTGCTGAAGATACGGCCGTCATTATGCTTACGGGAGCCGCAGCTTATGCGGGAATACCGTCAGGATTCAACGACGCTTTTGAAGCTCTTCCGTTCTTCATCTATTATAAAAGCAGCGAGTACCAGGGAAAAATGGAGACAGCTGAGATATTCATAGCTTCGGCGATAATAATAATTATCAGTACAGTCTTTATCATAGCGGCGGAAAAGCTGAGCTCGGTAATGAAGTCAAAAATGAAAGGGGAGAAGCATGTCTGGCGTGTCTGAAATAAGTAACACCATGTTGCAGATATCAGATCTCAGCTGCAGGATAAACGGCATGCAGGTACTCTACAATGTCGATATGCGGATTGAAAAGGGAAAAATAACTGCGCTGTTCGGAGATTCCGGAACCGGAAAGACCACTTTTCTCAAAATACTTTCTCTTCTGTTCAGAGAAGATCCCGCTTATGAAGTTTCGGGAAAAGTATATTTCGGAAAGGACGGAGCTACAGAAGACATTCTTGCCGTCAGGGACGATCTCTGGAGGATAAGAAGGAAGGTCGTATATATTTCGCAGGTGCCTAATCCTCTGCATATGAGCATCTTAAAGAACGTAGAATTTCCGCTCATACTTCAGGGAGTAAAAGATAAAGCTTTGCTTTCAGAAAAAGCCGTGTCAGCTTTAAAATCGGTCAATCTCTACGATGAAGTGAAAGAAAGGCTGAATTCATCCGCGACAGGTCTTTCAGGAGGGCAAAAGCAGAAACTGTGTATTGCAAGAGCGTTAACACTCAACCCCGAAGTGATCCTTTTAGACGAGCCGACATCTTCGCTGGACACGACAAATAAGCTTCTCATAGAAGAATTGATAAAGGAACTTGGTACCAAATATACCATAATAGTCGTATCGCACGACAGAGAGCAGATAAAAAGGATCGCTGACAGCTGTTTCGAATGCGTAGACGGAAAAATCGTAATATCTCAAATATAAATATATTGAAGGAATCTATGAAAGGAAGGTTGTCGGATCAATTCAATATCATGTTAAGGCAGGGATCTCAGTTCGGAATGCGGATACTGTGTTCTTATTGATACAGTTGATTCAGAATTTGCTCAGGTTCTTCTGCTAAAAAATGAGATAGAATACGATCGTGCGCGTGAGATCAGAAAATAAAAAAACCGCCTTAAGGCGGTTTTTTATTCTTTTTACCTGAAATTATTTAGTGAAGGAGTCGAGATATAATATCGCGGACAGATTCAGCGCCGCTCTTGTATTGCCGTACACAAATTCATACCAGCTTCCATCCATAAAGTCATAAGTATAATTGTTTTCATAGTTTAAAAAGGAACAGCTGATATCAAACGCAAAACTCTCAAAGATCAACCCGCTGCCGAATGACAGACCGTAACCGACTACCTGGGTTAATGTTATCTCATCCGAAGCCTCTTCCCATTCCTCGTCCGCCCAGAGAGTCGGATAATTGAAAATTCCGCATCTTAAAGGTATTATCAGATTATCGGTTACCAGAAGATATTCCATACCGAAGCGGAACTGGTTCACGTCATCATCAAGAGCCGTGATATCAGATTCTTCTACAGAACCGTCATCGTACTCAGCCTGATGCTTGGATTTAGAATAATTTCTTTTCTCAAAATCAAGGCTGACAGTAAAAAAATCGCCGAATCTGTATGATGCTCCTATACCGAACATCAGAGGCATTTCGACAGTACCGGAATATGAATATTCCTCATATTCGTCGTTAAGATCATTCCAGAAATCGTCATGTGTCCATTCTTCAAAATATTCATATTTCAGTTCAAAAGGAGTTTTTATCACAGCTCCTATTTTAAGAGGAACATTTTCTTTAATTACGCTCATATCGAAAAGTGTTCCTAAAGTTAAATTGAATCCTGAGAAATCGGAATTCTCTGAATATGAGTAATCATTATAGTTCGTTATGTCAATTGAATATTCCTCGTTCCATTCCGAACTGCCTGTCCAGATATTTGCGGTAGCTCCCAGTGACAGATAAGGTAATATCTGGTAAGCAGCCCCGATGTTGGCAGTATATACGCCTCCTTCTGATGAATAATCGTAAACTTCATTTCCGTATTCGTATGAATCCTCGGCGAAGAAGTCGAGTTGTTTCTGAAAAGCACCCGCTATCACGAATTTTTTGTCTCCTATTGAAAGCGGATAAGCCAGACTTAGAAAATTCATATTGAAATGTTTGTACGAGACGTCATCGCTTTCCGAGTAGCCGTCGGAATTGCTATACTTGACTTCTTCGACGTCTACGATACCTGCACCGACAAGGGAAGCTTCGAAGTGTTCGAGTACCGTCAAACCTCCGGGGTTCCAGTTGATAGCCGTTGCGTCGTCAGCCAGACCGATAAAGGCATTACCCATACCTGCGGCTCTGGCTCCTGATCCGGTGATATTCCAGTCAAGGGCAGCTTCTAATAACTGCAGGAAAATAAGTGAAAATAATAAAGTTACGATTTTCTTATACATTCGATCCTCCGTTCCGATTTTGTTTTAAGATTTTCTCATTTTATAAACGAATCAATATACACTATTGCAGAAAAATTCATTGAATTTTTAGAAACAACGAATTTGTCAGAGAATGAATTACCGCTCGGGTAATTATTAATGTTCTCATATTCGTAATTCAGGTATGTGTAACTGATATCGAGAGCGAATTTTTCAAATATTATCCCGCTTCCAAGTGAAATCCCGAATCCTGTAGACTGCTCTGAACTTGTCTGGATTTTTTCCCACGAACCTGAACTGTCATCCATATCATTCTCAACATCAGCGCGTAACGTAGGAAATGTAAAGGCTCCCAGTCTCAACGGAATAATTAAATTGTCGGTCACGACCAGATATTCCATACCGATCCTGATCTGATTAAGGTCATTCCTTGAATCGCTGAGATATGAAGGACTCCATGAAACATGTTCTCCGTTCTCATCGAACTGACTTTCCTGTGCATCACCGTAAAGCCTGCTTTCAAAGTCTGCGCTGACAGTGAAAAAATCACCGAATCTGTAAGATACTCCTATTCCGAACATAGTAGGTATATCGACTTTTCCCGTATAAATTGACTCGGAAGTATTTAAACTTGAATCTTCTGTGTAATAGTTAAGGTCGTACTCCAGCTGAAAAGGGGTTTTTACAACCGCTCCAAACTTAAGAGGAACGTTCTCTTTGATCGAACTGAAATCGAAAAGGATACCTGCGATCATGTTAAAACCTTTGAAATTCTTGAATTCTGATTCCGTATATGACCATTCAGTATCATTAGAAGTCAGAGTTTCTCTGTTAAAAGAACCCATCCAGTAATTTAAGCAGGCACCGAATGACAGTGATGGTATTATCTGATAAGCAGCCCCGAATGTCAAAGCGGAAACTCCTCCGTCCGAAGATCCTTCATAATTCTGAATGTACGTACCGAGATCGTAACTGAATTCGTAATCGTCATAAAAATCAAGAAGCTTCTGATATGCTATAGCTGTAACTATTTTTTTGTCCATGATCCTGAAAGGATAAGCCATGCTTCCGAAAACTATACCCGGATGTGAATTGTCATAAGAATATGCATAATTTTCATAGTCATCGCCTTCTATATTGTCTGAAGGTTCATAGTCGATGTTGTACAGTGAAGCTCCACCGACAAAAGACGCCTCAAAATGCTCCAGTATAGTCAGTCCTCCGGGATTCCAGTTAACCGCAGTTGCGTCATCCGCCACACCTATGAAAGCGTTTCCCATACCTGCTGCTCTGGCTCCGGAGCCGGTGATATTCCAGTCCAGTTCACAGAAAGCTGTCTGTGCGAAAAATAATGACAGGATCGTAATAATATATTTGTTCAGCATACATCCCCCCTACAATTATTTTATAACTGCTTTATCTCCTATTTTTAAAGAACCCTCTTTTACGATCTTTGCGATTGACATTCTTTCCTGTATATTCATTGCTACAGCTTCACCGAGTGGAGTAACGTTAAATCCCATTATTTCACCTGTAACAGGATGTTTTATCTCCTCGCCTTTTCTGTACAAAGTGAATTTATTCCCTTTTCTTACCCCCATATCGTGACCGATGTCAAGATAAACATTACCGTTGTCCACTTTGATGACGGTTCCCTCGTACAGCGGCATATCGTTCACTATCATAACAGACAGCTTTTCAACTGCTCTGTCAATATCGTCAATCCTGGAAGTTATCTCGTTCGCGGTTATAGTCTCAGAAGTTTCCACATCGATCAGCCTTGTAGAGATATGATAAAATCCCTCTATCTCATTGTGTTTAGCCAGAATTATCGCTTCAGCGCCGATCACTTTTCCGGCATTGATGGCTGACTGTTCGTCAACGATCCCTGTCATTCCCAGGCTCTGCTCAGCCATTATCTTGTCGAGAAATTCTCTTTCGATCACTTTAAATCTTCTCTTCTTGACAAGATTGGTAATAAGTTTTTCCATTATCATATTAGGTATGTGAGAATCTTCTTCGCTGCCGGTAATGCAGGGTATTATAGCTACAGCCAAAGGAGATCCGACGGTAGTGATTTTGATCGGGTCAGTAGCAAGTGGAATATTAGCTTTTTCAGAACCGAGACGGGCTTTTTTCATTTCCAGCTCTTCGATCTCTTTCTGGATCGCTTCTTTTTCCTTTTTCAGTGCCAGAGCCTCTCTTTCCTCCTGAGCTTTGCGTTTTCTTTCATCCTCCTGCTTTTGTTTCTCAAGCTCTTCCTTCTGTTTCTTCAGTGCCAGAGCTTCCTTTTCCCGCTGTTCTTTTTCTTTCTGTTCTTTCTCTTTCAGCATTTGTTGCCTGAGTTCTTCTTCTTTTCTGGCTATTTCTTCCTGATCACGTTTCTCTTTCTCAAGCCTTTCCTGCTCCTTCTTTTTTGCCAGAGCTTCTCTTTCTAGTCTGTCCTTTTCTATTTTTTCCTGCTCAAGAGCAAGCTGTTTCTTCTTTTCTTCGAGTTTTGCAAGTTCCTGTTCTCTTTTCTCAGTGTCACCAGTAATTCCTGAGGATATTTTGAGCAGATATTCACCTGCACGCTTTGAAGGTTTATACGACATGGAAAGATCAAGTTCCTGCTTTGCGTTATCGTACTCCTCCAGATAATAGTGGCAAATTCCGGTTTCTCTGTGCGGAAAATATTCTATGAATTTAGTCCCGTATGTCCTTTTTTTCTTAGCGTCCTCAAACTGAAGTGAATACGCGCTTTTCAATTCCACGATAGCTCTGTCATAGTCTCCCGATTCCATATATTTGAGACCTTTTTCGTAGTAATTATAGAATTTGTCATCAGCACCTGAAAGAGAAATTAAAAATATCACCATCAGTGCCAAGAAATAAAAATTTCTTAAGTTCATAAAAGCTCCGAATATTTATAACAATTTAAATATTCAGGCTATATAATGCAAGAAATAATTTAATAATACAATTTCCGGTACTACAATTAAAGCGATTTCCACTTATTAAATAAAAGAGAATGCCGCTGATTATTCTGTCTTCAGTTTTACGGTTATTCTGACAGGTTCCTGTTCATGATCCGGTCCATGGTCCGATCCGGATTCCGGACCTTTGAATGATCCGCCTTCCGGCGGCATACCGCCGTGCGGTGGAGACCCGAACGACGGCATATCGCTTCCGGAAGTACCGGACGGGCGGGAAGGAGCTCCATCCGGCGGCATATTCTGTCCCCGCGGTAAATGTTCACCGCTTTGCTGGGAATCTGTGAATTCTAATATAAAAATGTTGTTTTCTGGATTTGCACAGTAAGGTAAACCGGTCGTTGACAGCAAGGGAACTTTAACAAAATATCCGGACTGAGAACCTATATCTTTCCATTCTGCTTCGATCCCGATCTCCGATGCTTCCTGTCGGCTAAGTCTCTCTTTCAGGACATCCCCGATAAAGATCCCTATATCGCCGGGAGTACTGTCCGGTACGGTCTCTCTGATATTTACTTTTCCTTTTTCCCTGTTATTGAATTTAAGTTCTCTGAAAGGATAACGGATACCGAACCGGTTTTTCTTTTCAGGATTGAAAGTCAGCAGGGGACCGGTATTTTTTAAATCGGGAACTGATCCTAAAGGCGATATGAAAATATAAACCGAACGGTCGTCGTTCATAACTGAGAATTTTATATTCTCCTTCTCAAGTATCAGACTTGATCTGTTCGCTTTATTTACAAAAGTTTCGAAATCGAACCCGTGATCCTGTTCCATTGACACGATAACAGTTTTTGAACAGCCGGTCAATAAAAATATACTTAGGACAATGTAGAAAATTCTGTACATGATCTTCTCCTTTTATTCATATCTTAACGCGCTTATCGGATCGAGCTTTGAGGCTTTATATGCCGGGTACCACCCGAAGAATATACCGGTGATGCAGCAGACCGAAAATGAGATGATGATCGAGTCGGCAGTTATGAGTATCGGCCACTGCATAATATAATTTACCGCCCAGGCTGAAGTGATACCGAGCAGCATACCTGCGATCCCGCCGGACAAACTTATGATTATTGATTCGATCAGGAACTGCATCATTATATCCGCTTCGCGTGCACCGATCGACAGCCTCAGACCGATCTCTTTAGTTCTTTCTATTACCGAGACGGACATAATATTCATTATTCCGATCCCGCCTACAAAAAGCGATATTCCTGCTATTGATGCAAGAAGGACCGTCATCATCTCGCTCGTGGACCCGAGAGATGTAAGAAGCTCTTTCTGGCTCATGATTCTGAAATCATCGTCTTTTCCTTCAGTAATTCCGTGACTTTCCCGCAGTATCGTTTCAGATGTTGATATAGCTTTTTCGACATCGTCCTCGCTGTCCGCCGAAGCCATGATCTCGTTTATATGAGTGACCGCCAGGAGCCTTTTCTGTACCGTTGTATAAGGAGCAAGGATAATATCGTCCTGATCCTGTCCGAACGAGTTCTCTCCTTTTTCTTTCAGAACGCCGATCACTTTAAACGGTATTTTGTTATATCTTATGGTTTCTCCTACAGGATCCGAACCGTCAGGGAAAAGATTCTCGACAACTGTCTTACCTACGACAGCGACCTTGGATATCTTTTTGACGTCCTCTTCAGTGAACATTTTACCAGTCTCTATTTCCAGCGATCTGATGCTTAAGTAATCCTCACTTACTCCCTGGATCGAAGTCGGCGAGTTACTATTCCTGAAAATTACCTGGCCGCGCGCAGAGACCATAGGGGAAACGGCGCTCAGATATTCATTACCCTCTTTGAGTGCCTTTATATCTGCGAGTGACAGGGATTTCATATCTCCGGAATCCATTCTCACTCCGCCCCGCATGTCGCCTCCCGGATGAATTATTATCATGTTCGAACCCATTGACGAAATGTTCTGTCTGATACTCTCTTTCGAGCCCTGTCCTATAGCCAGCATAGTGATAACGGAAGCGACGCCGATGATTATCCCGAGAACTGTAAGGAATGTCCGGAATTTATTCCGCATGATGGATTTGAAAGCTATCTTTGTCAGATTAAATTTGTTCAAGATATTCCTCCGACAGCTGTTTTTCTTTCAACATGGCGGCGGCCGAAAGAACATTCTCAGAAATTACGTCGCTGATCTTGAT
>QKDR01000079.1 GCA_003252515.1 Candidatus Delongbacteria bacterium
ATCTCTGTCGGAAGAAGTCTTGAAGAACTTATGCAAATATTATATTCGCATACTTTCGGGCTTTATATATTTTTTTTTATGCCTGTATTTTTGTTCGCAGAAGGATATTGTTTTATAAGGATGAAACCGTTCTTGAGGCATCTGAAGAATTTCGCGGTATATTTTGTTTTTTCTCTTGTGATCTCCTCTTCCGCCGCAGTTTTCAGGTTCGGACGCGATCTGGATTATTTTAAAGATGAAAGCGACAAGTGGGAAGGCATAGGTGCGGTCGGGTTCAGAAGCGGTGAAATGCTTATATCTGTTTTCGGTTACGCCGGCAGTATTATAATTCTCGGAGCACTTTTCCTGATAATCCTTCTGTTCATCTTTGATTTCAGGGTAAAACAGCTTGTAAAAACCGTAATATATCCTTTCGGACTTATATTCAGACTGTTCTCAAAATTATATCTGAAATTCAAAAAGTATCAGGCACGGAAGAGACTTGAAAAAGAGATAAGGCAGAAGGAAGAAGAAAGACTCAGGGCTATGTCTTCCGGTGACGAAGTTCAGGAAGAAAAGGATATTGATGAATCGTTGAAAAATAAAGAAGATGAACCAGGAATTAAGCCTGTTGAGGAGAAGAAAAAACCGGGGAAGGATTTTGATATCGAGCAGGCGGTCGTTGAAAAATCCGTTGATTATAAGGCGAAAGTCGATAAAAAATATAAATATATACCTCCGAATATAGATTTCCTTAATGAGACTAAATCGAACGCGAATATAATCGAGGATGATCAGAAGCTTAAGGAAGTTGCTCTGAAACTTGAAGAGAAACTTGGTGAATTTTCGCTTGAGGCGAAGGTGGTCAAGATCAATCCCGGACCGGTGATCACTCAGTATGAGATAGAGCTGGCCAAGGGCGTAAAAGTATCGAAGGTAACTTCACTCGAAGACGACCTCGCTATGGCCCTTAAAGCTAAAAGTATCCGTATCGTCGCGCCTATTCCGGGTAAAGGTACGATAGGGATAGAGATACCGAACTCTAATCCTTCGATAGTTTATCTGAAATCAATTATCGCTTCAGAGAAGTTCATCAAGCATAAATCGAAACTTGCTATAGCGCTCGGAAAACTGATATCGGGCGAGAACTACATACTGGACCTGGCGAAAACCCCGCATCTTCTCATCGCCGGTTCGACGGGTTCTGGTAAATCCGTCTGTATAAACGGACTGATCATTTCTATACTTTACAGAGCGACTCCGGAGGAAGTTCAGTTCTGCATGATAGATCCTAAAAAAGTGGAGCTTTCAGTTTATTCCGGACTGTTGAAGCATCATTTGTTGCATATTGAAGGTATTGACGATCCTGTAGTTACGAATCCGGAAGACGCGGTAAGGCTTCTCGACGCTCTTGTGAACGAGATGGAATCGAGATACGAACTTCTTCAGCAGTCGGGAACGAGGAACATCGAGGAATACAACAACATGGTCGAGTCGGGCGAGCTGAAGTTCAACGAGATCGCGTCGGCTCCGTTCCGCAAGCTGCCGTATATAGTCTGTATTCTGGACGAGTACGGTGACCTGATGATGACATCGGGAAAAGCAGTGGAAGACCCGATCTGCAGGCTTGCGCAGATGGCAAGGGCGATAGGGATACACCTCGTGCTCGCCACCCAGCGCCCGTCGGTCAAGGTGGTAACAGGCGCCATCAAGGCCAATTTCCCCACGCGTATCGCTTTCAGGGTCATCAGCCAGATAGATTCCAGGACCATTCTGGACGGTAAAGGCGCCGAATCACTGCTCGGCAAGGGCGATATGCTCCTTATCCCTCCGGGCGAATCCGACCTGATCAGGATCCAGAACGCGCTGGTCGAAACAAAGGAGATAAACAAGGTCGTCGCTCATATCGGTTCGCAGCCTGATAATTTTGACAAAATATCCATTAAGGCTAAACCTTCGTCCGCACAGATCGCCGCAATGAACGGCGACGACGATTTCGGCGGCTCCGGTGACAGGGACGCGCTGTATCAGGATGCTAAACGGCTTGTGATAAGAACCGGAATGGCGTCGGTCTCGATGCTCCAGCGCGGTCTTTCCGTAGGCTACGCGAGAGCGGGAGGTCTCATAGACCAGCTCGAACGCGACGGTGTCGTCGGCCCGCATCAGGGATCAAAACCGAGAGAAGTTCTGATAAGTTCGAATGACGATGACTAAAAGGAAAACTACTTGACAAAAAGTTAAAATTTCATATATTACCGCCCTGTTGGATGCCCGGGTGGCGGAATTGGCAGACGCGCCAGGTTCAGGGTCTGGTGGCAGCAATGCTGTGCTGGTTCGATCCCAGTCCCGGGCACTCAAAATAAAAAATCCGGATAATTTTCCGGATTTTTTATTTATATGATCTTCTTGTTTAGAACTGAATAAATCTGTATGAATACAGCTCGATATCAGAGAAGAAGAACCTGATCTCCTTTCTGGCGTTCTCGACGCAGTCGGAGGCGTGCACGGCGTTCATTTCGACTGTCGTACCGCATGTTCTTCTGATCGTGCCCTCTTCGGCTTTTGCCGGATCGGTGGCTCCGACAAGTTTTCTGAGATCGGCAACGCAGTTCTCTTTTTCAACGCAAATAGCCGCCACGGTATCGGAACTCATATAATCGGTAAGTCTT
>QKDR01000005.1 GCA_003252515.1 Candidatus Delongbacteria bacterium
ACTGCAGAGAAAGAATCAGTCCTATGAGGAACGAAAGTAGAGATACTATAGGAACGGCGTTGTTTCCCATAAGAAATATCTGCTCATAGACAGAACCTTTTCTTCTGCCTGTAGAATTGAATAAAGACCAGATAGAATAGTAGAAAACGTCAGCTGACAGAATAATAAAATATCTCAGTTGTCCGAAAAATTCCGTGACTGTGTATACCATTTTATCAATAAATGATCCCTGTTCTTTCTCTGTCTTGTAATTCGAAATATTTCTGAATTCTTCAAGCTCTTTAGAAACTTCTCCGGAAAGGACGGTCTTAATATTTTTATCGTCCATTATTCTGTTTAGAGTCGCAAGGGCGAGGGTACCGACTTTTTTAACAGAAGACATATCGATCGTCAAAGAAGTTTTATTCCTTTTGAGCTCGGAATAGATTTTGGAAAAATTCCCTAATTCCTCATTGCCGAAACTTTCGCTGATGAAAATCGTATCGTGCGTTGACCTTATCATTATCCTACCGGTTTATGTAATATGAGAATTCAAGCGCGAGCCTGTGGTTGTAGACCCAGTAATTAAAGGGAGAATCCGCTATATGATCGTAATTCAGGGAGAAATTATAATCAATGGACATATATCGGAAAAGTTTGAAGATAACGTCGTTTTCCCACTCAATATTGTAATTTCTGTCTTCATCGAGATTATAGAACAGATTCGCAGTAGAAGTATAGGTTATGTTCCCCGCGAAATTAAAATCCGCTCCGGCCGTAATAACAATACCCTTTGAATAAAGATCATCCAGTTCCGTAAACTCATTCGTCCCGAGTTCTGAAAAGACATTTTCGTTAAAATCCTGCCTGAACCCGAATCCCGTTCTTAAAAACAGATTTGAGTTAGATGATTTAATAAAAGTAAAGTTCAGGCCAATATTCTCATTCAGATTGACCGGTGACAGAGGATCAGATTCCTTGAACTTATTGATGCCGGTTTTTATATCCTGAGAACCGTCTCTGTAAGTCACTGTTACAGAATCAGTTTCGGGAATGTCGTATTTATAATCGGGAAATATATTTGTCTCGAGAATGAGCTCTGAATACACTCCGAACACATCCGTGAAATAATAGATCCCCGTGTTGCTCAATGTAAGCTGATCTGAGCTGACCCTCAACCCGTCGGTCCCTTCAAGTTTCGAGAATTCTTCGTTCAGGGATTGTCTGAAATTCAGATAATAAGGTTTAGCGTCATAAATGATCCTGTTGTCGATTTTTGCCTGTGAAATAATATCGGTCGAATTTTCACCTTCCCCGTCTTCATTGTCGCTGTAAAAAGATACCGATCCTTTAAGATTAAGTTTATCGTACCAGGCCTTCTTCGAGTCGCCGAAATTTTCGAGTAGGCCGAGCTCTCCCGATCCGATGAACTGCTGAAGATCATTAATAACGACCACAATTTCAGTAAGTTCCGAAGGTTTAATCTCGAAAGTCGAGAAATTGACAATAGTATTGTACGGTTCTCCCTGTTTAACCAGCTTGTATTTACCGGGAGGGAGTATCCAGGTCGTGTTCATATCGTCAAAACTGCTTTCCTCTCTGCTGTATCTTGATCCGACCGATATGCCGGTTCCAAGGTGCATTATCTCATAACCGAAACGGACATACTCCATATTCTCATTTATAACGTTCACGATAAGTCCTGACCAGTCCGGTTCTATAAGTGTCGTCTGATGTTCGTAGATAGTGAAGTGCTTCTGTACGAGGTCAAGCGGGTCTTCGGACGATCCGAAAAGCAGTGTGTATTTTCCCGGTTTGAGAAATATGCTCTTACCGGGATTTTCATCGTCTGTTACAGTTCCGGCTCCGCTGTTGTAGATCTTCATATAAGGTTCCCATTCCGGGACGGACATCACAGGGACGAACAGTCTGCCCATGCCGAGCTGGTCATCAGCTCCTTCGGTAGCGATCTGATCGCGCGGAGGTTCACTTAACCATGTGTCACCCGTTGCGGCCAGTATTAAGCCTGCAATAAATAACAGGATCAGAAAATAATTTTTTCTCATTCTACTGTTTGTTCTTAGTTTGTGTAAAATGATCGACTATTTTTATCAGGAATTCATTTGTTCCTTTCTGAAGCAGTTCCCCGGTAGTTTTTACAAAAAAAGCCACATCGTAATTCTTTATATCCCTTTTTTCATCGATCCTGTGAGTAACGATTATATTTCTGTTCCTGTCCTTAAGCTCCATTACAATATTCAGATGAGCCTGTACTGAATTCGCACCGTTATAGATCTCAAGATTGTTTATGGTGCCTGTAATGAAATAGTCAGGTGTACTTGAAATGAAATCTCTTCCGCACTCTTTAAATATTCCGGCCGTATTTATGTGGTATATCAGAAGATCAGGGATAGCCCTGTCCGGTCTCAAAGCCCAGTTGTTCCTTTCGTCGAAAGACAGCTTATGAAGCGATTCTCTTATGACAATGGAGTTCCTGTCGTATATTCTGTTCATCTCAAAATTCTGAACCTCTACTCTCGCATCGATCGGAAGTGAAGATATCTTGAATCTGCTCAGATTTTCCGGATCGGGCAGATAAGAAAGAACATAATAGTCTTTTATCGTTTTTACGCTGCATGCGGTGATAATCAGAAAGAACAGAAATATTATACGGGATTTATTTTTCACCTTCCTTACCTCTTATTAAAATATCGGGATTATCCCTTATCAGGATAGCGAACTCGTTAATATTTTCGAGCGTTTCTTTAAATAATTCTATTGATCTTAAGATATCGTTCCTGCCCTGCAGAAAAGTTCTGTCCAGCGTGGAAACGGTTGATTCTGACTGGGTCACAAGCTTGTTAAGTGAGCTGATCAGTTCCTCCAGATCTTTTGAATTGATCTTCCTGGTGATTTCAGCTATGTTCTTAAGAGCCTGATCCATTTCATTTGAGTCGAGCTTCTTGTCAATATTCCTGAGAGTTTTCGTAAGCGCGATGGAAGCGTTTGAGAAATTATCGATCATTACCGAGCTTTTCTTAAGTATCCTGCCGAGTTCTTTATTGTTCGAGCTGAGGAATTCATTTGCTCCTGTTATAAGAGTGTCAAGTTTACGGGAATCTTTTTCAAGCTGAGAGATCAGATCTACGAATTTTGTTGAGTTCTCTCTTTCTGTTATGTAAATAAGATTATTTAGAAGTGACTCGATCTTTTGTGCTATTATTTCAGCTTTACCGCTAATATCGTCGAATATGTCCGAACCGGCTTTGATAAACTGCTCGGGTTGAAGGTTTTTATCCTCATTTTCACCGCCGGTGATCTCTATCTGCTTAAGTCCTGTCGCAATGCTCTGGTACGACAGATTGGCTTCGGCAGTCTCTTTTATCGGTGTGCCTTCCTTAACACTTACTGTTACTATGATCTCGGCTATATTGTCAGGATTTACTGTTATGTCCATAACTTTTCCGATATTTATACCGTAAAATTTAACGTCAGTACCGACATTAAGGCCCGATACCGACTGTTTCTGCAGCTTGATGTAATAAATATCGCTTCTGGACATTATTTTCTTTCCGACCATCAGGAACATGATATAGAGAAAAACTATCAGAGCTACTGTTACCAGTGATACAACTCTTATTTTCTGGGCTTTTGTGACCATTTCTTCCCCGATAAAATTATTCAGTGGATAAAATACGAATTTTGTACTTCAATGTCTATAAAAAAATAAAGTTTTATGATCGCGCATGAACCGAATGATTATTTTGTTGTTTAATCAATGTGTTTGACAAAGCGTAATAAAAGAATTATTTTTCAATCCCGACATTATAAGAAGACAGGCAGAATAATGAAGATACTCAGAAACATAAATGCAATAACGGCGATAACCGGTATTCTTCTCATGATATGGTCATGCGCTCAGGATGACCCCGTTACACCTGATGAAGATAAATATTTCTTACGGGATATTGAAAGATCAGTCGTGCCTTTCAGGATCAAAGCTGAAAGTAATGAAATATATCGCTATAAGATAGCTGTTGAAACGAATTACGGTATTAACGACGGTTTTAAAATAGATGCTTTTTTCAGATCAGGTCAGGATTCATTACATATGGATTTGTATGACGACGGTGTAAGCGATGATTCTTTAAGGAACGATCTTGCAGCGTCAAATAATATATGGTCGGGTGGTATAAATGCTAATGATTTTCCTTATGACGGGGACTGGAAAATAAACGTGAACTATCTCTTATCGGATTCTGTTGTTCTGGCAACAGAAGAATGCGGAACTGTTTATGTCGTGATAAATTCACTGCCGGTCATTGACTCTCTTTCAGGCATAAACGATTCGGACGTCTTCGAATCCGGTTTCGATACCAGAAACGTGGAAGTGACGGTTTCAGATTCAAATAATCTGACAGTACCTTATGACGAGCAGGTACTTAAACTTGAACTTCTTGACAATTCGGGTATTGTGCTTAAAGAGAGCAGTTATTCAAGAATAAATACGACACAGGATTTTCTATTTAATATTGATTCCACATTTGCAGCTGCGATTCCGTTCTCAAGGAATTACAGAATTAAACTGACAGCAACAGATCTTTATGGAGACAGCTCATTCCGGGAGCTTACGAACATTACTATAAGGAACACCGCGCCTGTTCTGGATGCCGCAGGGTTAGTTTATCCGGATACGGTTTTTATTCCGGTTCAGGATTCTATATATTTCAGCGTAACGGTAAAAGTGAACGATCCTCAGGGACATTTAGAGTATCAGGATATTGACGAAGTGACGGTCACTATTAATTCCGTACCTTTCAGTATGAGAGACGACGGCAACGAAAATTATTATCCGTACAACAGCGGAGATCTTATCAAGAACGACGGTATTTATACGGCTACATTTAAAGTTAAAAGCACAAATATCGAAGCTGTATATCCTTTTCAGGTTCAGGCTTGTGATAAAGTAGGAAATCTCAGTAATGTGCTGAACGGACAGATCGAGTTTATAAATGGCAGTAAAAATCATATGGAAATCAACGGTTATGAAAATTCGAATTATATTGATATTTTTAAGTAGTTTAGCGGTTTTAGGAGCGGTTCCGTTAACCTTTGAACTCGCAGGGAAAAGTCAGATCAAAGCCTGGGAAGCAGAAAGCAACAGGCTTGAAGGTAATTTCATTCTCGATATAATTGAAAATAGAAATCAGATCTCAGAACCTGATACTGCAGTATTTGCCGCCACAGGCGCCGGTTTCTCTTACGGTTACAATACAACGGAATCTGTTGAGGATCTGAAGTGGAGAAATTCAATAGTAGGGTATGGCGGATCAAGCGCGATAGCGATTGACAGGTTCAACAATATCTGGATGACTACCGCCGCTGATTCTTTCGTCACCGATGTTGACGCTTTTGTTCCGGTCGGGACAGGAGTGCATATCTCGCCGGACTCAGGCAGGACATGGACTCATTTCCCGCAGCCCGGGATAACACCGGTGCAGGGACTGGCTTACGATATGGCATGCGACAGTCTCGGAGGCGTATGGATGGCCTGTTTCGGGCAGTCCCTGCAGAAGTCCGACGATACGGGGCAGAGCTGGCGCACGCTGACATGCGACCACAAGGTCTGGGACCCGTTCTCATACATGAACCAGAGGATGTTCTCGGTACATATTACTGACTCAGGAAATCTGTGGGTCGGGACGGCGGAAGGGATCAACCTGTGCACCAGTTATAATGTGCCGGACAGCCTGAGAGCATGGAAGCAGTACACATACTCTGACGGACTTACAGGGAATTTTGTTACTTCGGTCAGGTCTGTTTACGACAGCATAGAAGGCAAAGAATATATCTACGCCGCGACATGGCTCGCAGAAAATCAGTCAGAGGTCAATGGTGTTTCATATACCGACAATAACGGTATGACATGGAACAGATGTCTTGTCGGAGAGAAGGTATACAGTTTCGGGTTCAGAGGCAGAGACGTTTACGCATGCGGGGAATCGGGACTGTGGAAGTCGTACGATTACGGGAATTACTGGGAGAAATATCGGATAAGAGCATGGTCGGATATTAAGAAAGGTTATGTAGATATCGGACAGGTATATTCTTTTCTTTATCAGAACGATATAATGTTCGTTGGAACAGGTCAGGGGATGGTAGTCAGCGGGGACGACGGGAACACATGGCGTATGATCGAGGCATACGAACCTTCATCCGATTCTTCAAATGATACTTATGCTTATCCGAACCCTTTCTCGCCGCAAAAGTTCGGGGAAGTAAAACTTCAGTTTAAACTCGCAGAAGGCTCTCAGGTGACTTGCGAAGTGTTCAATTTCGCTATGGAGAAAGTAAGGACGGTAACATCTTCAGTCTATTTTTCTTCAGGTGAACACTATCTTGTATGGGACGGGAAGGACAGTTACGGCAAGACTGCCGCCAACGGTGTTTATTTCTATATAATAAGCTACGGGGACGATAAGGTCTGGAATAAAATCATCATCTTTGAATAACGGAAATAATATGAAAAAATTATTTACAATACTGATCATCACTGCTTCTGTAATTCTCAACTCGACTGAAACGGCAGGTTCTGCGGGTTCGTTCCTGCGTTACGGGCTTGATGCGCGCTCTGAAAGTCTGGGAAGGGCTGTAACTGCCGATACGGGTTCATCTTACGCGATATTTTTCAATCCCGCGGCAGCTTCCCATATAACGGAAAAGCAAGTACTCTGCGGAATGAAGATACTCTCAATGGACAGGAATTTCGTCTACCTGTCTTATGTTCATCCTATGGGCAGGAACGCGACTGTGAGCGGAGGGATCCTCTATACGGGAACCGGTGACATTGAGGGAAGGGACAAGTACGGCGACCAGTTTGATACTTACTCTTACAACGAGAACATGTTCTATTTAAATTTCGGATTAAGACCGAAGGAGTTCATGTCGATCGGAGTTAGCGCAAAACTGCTGTGGGCACGCCTTCCGGAGTTCGATTTCGAGAACGAGACGGTGTCTTCGCTCACATTCGCTTACGACATCGGTGCTATCTTTGTTATGCCGTCATACCAGGATCTTTCGCTTGGACTCACTGCGCGTAATATGAAAGGCAAGAATTCCTGGGACAGCTCGAAGGTATGGACCGACGGGTCATCATCGGACGATTATTATCCGGCATCATATTCCATCGGAGCTTCCTGGAGTCCCGAATTCAACAGGGACTTCAGAATATATGCCGATTTGAATTCTATAGATTTTAAAGACAACGGCTACGGTTTCGGCGTCGAATGGATAAAAAGATTTGAAACGAACGATAGTTCGGTCGCTTTGAGAGGAGGAACAATATCCGGATGGCTAAGTTTCGGCTTCGGGTACGAGTTCAGAATAGCTGATTATAAAATGATAGTCGATTATTCATATACGCATGAAGACATATCGGTATGGGATCCTCATACGGTCTCATGGAGATTTTATTTCTAAAATAAGGATTTACGCATGATCAGAATTGTATCTTTGTTAATACTTTTTGCAGCCGGGATCGTTTCAGCGGAATCGGGATTTTATTTTCTCAGAACGGAGAAAACTCCATCACTGATCTCAACGGCACAGACTTCGTATCTTTTCAACGGTACGATCCGGAACACGGAGTATAATCCTGCGTCTGTTCTCAGCGGAAGCATGTTCGAGGGCAGCGTGTCGTATTCATCACCGGATGAGGACGAATCAGTAATTGATTTTTCTACTGCCTATAGCGAAAATGATGTTCTTTACGGGATGCAGTTGTCGTATATGAGTATTACAGGTCTTGAGGGGAGAGAGGTCCCGTCTGATGATCCCGATTATGATTTCGGCGCGAGAAATATGATCGTATCGTTCACTTACGCGAGAAAGTTAGGTTTAGGTTTAACAGCAGGTATAACTGGAAAGTATCTATTTGAAAAGATCGAATACGATGATGCTTCAGGTCTCGCCGGTTCGGTCGGTATATACAGAGAAAATAATTTTACTGAAGGTTTGAATTTAGGTCTGGCCGTGAACAATTTCGGCAGTCTGAGCGAACTTGACTCTGAAAGTGCCGATCTCCCGCTCGATGTCGTTCTCGGAGCAGGTTACGGGATTACATTGACCGGGGATTTCAGGATCGGTCTGGGCAACAGTACAAGATATCTGGTCAATGACGAGGAAACAGAGAATTTTACAGGTATGGAGATCGGTTACCAGAAAAAAGCTTTCGTCAGGTTCGGTTACAGAGCGAATAACGAGGGCAGTCCCTTCTCTGCAGGCATAGGATTCTCGATAAATAATATAACTTTCGATTACTCGTATACCCCGTTTACTGACGATGCGGTTAACGACAATCACGCTGTTTCAGTCGGGTATTGTATCAAGTGATCAAAGAAAGTACTTTTATAAAACGGATTTAAGAATTACATTCCATATAAATTAAAAAAACTTAGGAGAACATCATGGACCTCTCTGATTTTTTATCTGAAAAATATATCAAAGTAATAAGTGGAAATATGGAAAAAGACAGCCTGCTCGTCGAGATCGCCGGGTTAGCTTCACAGGATCAGAAAGAGAGGAACATGATCTTTCGCAAGCTTAAGGAAAGAGAAGATCTGGGTTCCACCGGATTCGGTAACGGGATCGCCATTCCTCATTGCGCGCTTGATAATATAGATGAATTCATAGTAGGGATCATTACAGCCCCTGACGGTATTGGATTCGATTCGCTGGACAAAGAGCCCGTAAAGGTGTTCGTATTCATTATCGCTCCTGAAAAGAAAAGAAATCATCACATAAGGTTCCTCTCTGCAGTTTCGGGTATTTTAAAGCAGCAGGAGGCAGTAAATGAACTTCTTTCTGAAAAAACTCCGACCGCCATAATGGAAAGTTTTCTCAGATATTCTCTTCCGTCAGGAATAAATAAGAAAGAAAGCAGAGAGTTCAATGTCATGCACGTTCTCTGTCAGCTGGAGGATAAATTCGATGATATAATGGGGATAATCACTGAAGTAAGCGAATGTGATATAACTGTCATTGAAGCTAACAATGCCGAGAAATATATTCACTCAATGCCGCTTTTCGCGAAATTCTGGGGTGACGAATCGAAAGGCTTCAACCGGATCATTACTACGATCCTGCCTAAGTCCAATACGAACGATATTCTGAGAAAGATAAACAACATTATAGACGCTCTACCGGAAAGGACCGGCATTCTTGTCTACATTCATACGGTCGAATACATTAACGGAAATCTGAACTTGTAGGGAAAATATGCACGAACTCAGCTCTATACCAATTTTACTGATCCTCGGAACCGTCATAGTTGTCGGTTTTTACATAGGCAACAACATGAAATACATGAAGCTGCCTTCACTGATAGGATATATGGTCTTCGGAGTTCTGCTCGGACCGTCATTGTTCGATATTATGCACGACGATATTCAGCAGGACCTGTCTTTTATAACCGATATAGCATTGAGTTTTGTAGCATTAAGTATAGGTCTGGAGCTGAAATTCTCTGTCCTCAAGAAACTGGGTAAGGGTATAATATATATTATAATCGCCGAATCTTTCGCGGCGTTCATAGTAGTTTTTCTCGTTGTATATATTTTCACTAAAGACATAGCTCTGTCGCTGATATTCGGATCTGTAGCTCCCGCAAGCGCGCCGGCAGGGACAGTAGCTGTGATCCATGAATACAAAGCCAAAGGGAATCTGACTAAAGCGCTTTACGCTATAGTCGGGTTTGACGACGGTCTGGGTATAATAATTTTCGGTTTCGCGGCCGCGATGGCAAAGTATTTCCTTATGACTGAAACAGGTGACGCTTCGGGCAGTATACTTTCGGCGATGATATTCCCGTTAAAAGAAGTGCTCCTCAGCCTTATAATAGGCGCGATCCTTGCAATAATCATTTCACTTCTTGCAAGGAACATGAAAAAAGAAGGCGGTCTTGTTATTCTGATATTCGGCTTTTCATTCATCGCCTGCGGGTTGAGCGAACTGTTCCATTTATCGATAATCCTTACGAATATGATACTGGGTATGGTGATCGTCAACACCCAGCCTCATTTTGTTGTCCAGAAATTCCATGAAAGGCTTGTTCTTTTTATGCCACTGCTGTTCATTCTGTTCTTCACACTTGCGGGTGCGAACCTGCATGTTTCATCCCTGCCGTCACTCGGAGTGCTGGGCGTTCTGTATATTTTAGCAAGATCCGCCGGTCTGATCGGAGGATCAAGGATCGGTGCGATGTTCGGAAATGTCGAAGACAAGATAAAGAAGTGGGTGGGCCTGGGCATACTGTCACAGGCAGGTGTCGCTATAGGTCTGTCACTGATAGTCAAGTATGAATTCTCCGGACTGGGTAAAGTCGTCGAAACTGTCAACGGTGTAAATATCACGACCGGCGATAAAGTCGGTTCAATTGTGATAACGACTGTAACCGCGACCTGTATTTTTTTTGAGATAATCGGACCTATATTAACAAAGATAGCACTTACCAAAGCGGGGGAGATCAACACTAATGAAAAAACCGGTTAAAGCAGCACTGTTTTCTGCCCTTGTATTCCCGGGAACCGGGCATTTATTCGTGAAAAAGCCTGTCCGCGGGTTTATATTAATGGGCATTGGTTTGTTGTCGCTTTATATGCTAGTGTCCGGTCCGATAGAAAGAGCTTTTGACATTACGGAAAAGATCAAAACAGGGAAGATACCTCCTGATATGAATATCATTATCGGATTGGTGTCACAACCTTTTTCAGGAACTGAAGTTCAGGTGATGAATTGCGGTTTCTGGATCTTGATCGTAATATGGGCTTTTGGTATTATTGATTCTTACAGGATCGGTTTGGATTTGAAAAAGTGATATAAAAAAAGCCTCTGAAATTCGAGAGGCTTTTCCGAAAGATAAATATTAGACTATTTTTTCGCTTCCATTGCCATGAGATCGGCCATTTTCTGCGCGAACCTGACTGGATCTTTGGGCATAGCTCCTTCAGCTATTAGAGCCTGATCGTACAACAGCTCTGAATAATCCTTAAGTCTGGCGTCTTTCTTGTTCGCTTCATAGATCGAATTCAGGGAATCGAAGAGCGGATGCTTCGGGTTGATCTCGAGTATTCTCTGTGTTTTGGGGACTTCCTGGTTCATGGCTTTGAACATTTTCTCCATGTTCGGCGTCATCGCATGCTCATCAGAAACAAGGCAGACCGCGCTTGAAGTCAGTCTTGTCGATACTCTCACTTCCTTTATATCGTCTTTCAGATAGTCTTTCATCACATCGAAGAGAGATTTGAATTTCTTTGTGACTTCCTCGGTTTCTTTTTTTGTCTCTTCAGCGTCACCAAGGTTGATCTCGCCCTTGCCGATGGATTTGAGAGGTTTCTTGTCATATTCAAAAAAGTTGTTGGTTATGAACTCATCGATCGGATCTGTAAAGAAAAGAACTTCGTAATCTTTAGCTTTGAATTTCTCTATGTGCGGAGAATTTTCGAGTATATCCCTTTTCTCGCCGGAAATGTAATAAATGTCCTTCTGACCTTCAGGCATTCTTGAAACGTAATCTTTCAGGCTTGTAAGTTTACCTTTCTCAGTCTTGGTCGATTCGAACATAAGAAGTTCTGCGAGTTTGTCCTTGTTCTCATAATCCGTATAAAGACCTTCTTTGAGCACTTTACCGAAATTAGTGTAGAACTCAAGATATTTTTCCGGTTCCTTCTCTTTCATTTTCTTAAGAGTGTCGATCAGCTTTTTCACGAGATTCGTCTTTATCTTTTCAAGAGCCTTGTCTTCCTGAAGGATCTCTCTTGATACGTTAAGCGGAAGGTCGGCTGAATCAACGACTCCTTTTACGAATCTGAAATATTCCGGAAGAAGGTTCTTGTTGTCGTCCATGATGAAAACGTTCTTTATATATAAACTAACGCCGGTTTTAGCTTCTCTCCAGAACATATCGAAAGGCGCTTTCTTGGGCAGATAAAGGAGCGCTTTGTATGACAGAAGCCCTTCGACGCTCAGATGTATTCTTTCAAGCGGTTCCTCCCAATCGTGCGAAATATGCTTGTAGAATTCGTTGTAATCCTCGTTCTTGATCTCCTTTTTATCCTTCTGCCATATAGCTTTCATGGAATTAAGAGTAAGTTCCTCGAATTTCGTTACAGCTTCGGCATCTTTGATCTCCTTGCCGTCCTTGTCTTTAGGTTTTTCATCTCTCTGAACGGTCATGATTATCGGATATGAGATATAGTCGGAATATTTTTTTACGATATCCTTGATCTTCCACTCATTGGCGAAGTCTTTATTTTCTTTATTAAGATACAGTACGATCTCCGTACCTCTTTCAGTTCTGTCTGATTCGTCTAATGTGAATTTCTCTTTTCCGTCAGATTCCCATCTTACCGCAGGTTCTTTGCTTCCCGCTCTTTTTGTGTTTATCACTATCTTTTCAGACACTATGAAAGCCGAATAGAATCCTACCCCGAACTGGCCGATAAGCTGATCTGTATTCGCTTCTTTATCCTTGGATTTAAGGTCCTTAAGTTTAGCAAGGAATTCCTTTGTCCCGGATTTCGCGATCGTGCCGATATTCTCTATGATCTCATCCTTCGTCATACCTATACCGTTATCGCTGACAGTAATAGTACCGGCATCGCTGTTGAAGTCTATTCTGACTTTAAGGTCAGTGTTGTTCTCAAGTATCTTTTTGTTCTTCAGTCCTTCAAGTCTGAGTTTGTCAAGCGCGTCAGATGAGTTGGATACCAGCTCCCTGATGAATATCTCCTTGTTTGAGTAGAGTGAATGGGTCACCAGTTCTAGAAGCTGGCTTACTTCGGTCTTGAATTTCATTGTACTCTTTGTCATTTTAGCTCCTTTATTTCAATTAATAAATTTCCGGATTTTATATAATGCAAAAATGAAGCCAATTGAAATCAGGCTTGAAATTATATGACACTGTGTCAGATAATTTGAATATTTGTCTTTGAATCTGACAATTATCCTATGATTATCGTCATAATTAAGTATATTACAATTAGAAGGATACAGCCAAGTTTGAAATAGAAAGTGAAAGTAAAAGCAGGAGGATATCATGTCATTACGCAGGTACAACTCTCATTCAGCCTCGTCAGCAGCGGAGATCACCACGATAACAGTAATGCTGATCCTTACGGCAGTGTTCGCTTTTTTCAAGACTACGCAATTTGAACTAAAAATCACTGATGTAAAATTTGAATTTTTTGATCCTCCTGAAGGTCCGGTAATAATACCTGTTCCAAGACCGACTACTCCGCCGCGGGTGTTCATACCCTCGGGAATGGACCCTGTAGAAGAAACATTGGCGGGAGATGATCCTCTGGTTTTTGTTCCGGAAGATTTTAACAAGAAACCTTTACCTCCAATAGAATTCAGTGGAATAAAGGACATCAAAGATGTTGATGCAATACCTTTCGTGCTGGTTCAGGAAAAACCTTTGCTGAGTGTTTCGGAGAAAAATAAACTTGTAAAAACCCTGACACTTAATTTCCCGGAGCTTGCCAGAAAATCGAACACTGAAGGGAAAGTTAAGCTGAGTTTCGTATGTTCAGCGGAAGGTTTCCCGACGAATATTGAGATAATCAGTGAAAAACCGAAAAACATGGGATTCGGAGAAGCGGCGGTAAGATCGCTAAAAACAGTCAGGTTCACTCCGGGTTATCAGAGCGATAAAGCAGTCGCTGTAAGGATGTCGATACCTTTGAATTTCAGTCTGACTAAATAGAACTACGGAATCATTTGTAACTGATCAAAGAAGTTATTTTATAGAATTTTTTGGGACCGGACTCAGTTCCGGTCCATGTGTTTTCGGAAGAAGTACCGGTCTGAGTGAACGCTCCTGAAGGATCGTCCGAAGCATAAATTATATAACCTGTTGCATTTTCCACAGCGTTCCACGACAGCTCAACAGAGGTTCCGTTATATATTATTTCCGGGACAAGCGGTGCAGAGAGTTGAGAAACTGAGATATTGTCCAGATACCACCCTCTGTAATTATAAAGTGAATCGCTTCCGAACTGCCATTTGATCAGAACGTTTTCTCCCGAATAAGAGGACAGGTCTATAAGAGCTGATACCCATCCGCCGGAACTGCCGGAATAACATGTTTCTCCGGGCATAGGGTTCGTGTATCCTGTAGAAATAACGTGAGTATACCCGGGATCGGGTACCAGTATACTCCAGTTCGATCCGCCGTCAACAGATATCTTGACGTTCCCGCCGTCATAAGCGGTCGTTCCCGAACCTGCTTCGGCTTCGAACCAGTGGTCGAAAGTCAGGACGGATGCGGACGGAAGAGGAGAGTCGGATATGTTCCATTCGAGTGATGAGTTCGTATTGTCTGAATGATCAGCGTTAAGAACAGTACCCCAGATATTACCGCCTGATACCGATCCTACAAGGCTGTCCGTTCCGTACTGCCAGTCACCGCCGGCAGTAAACTCCGGAGTGACTTGAGTCAGTCTGATCCTGTCATATACGATCTTGAACACTTTTTCTTTTTCATCATGCGGGATTTTCACGGTTTTACTGCCGGTCGCGTCGCCGAGGTAGATGAACTCGTCATCAGTTCCGGCGAACAGGAACGTTCCGAGGCCGACCCAGGAGCCGGCGTTCGCTGACTGATCGACGATTACGATATCGTTCGTGCCGTTGTGGTGCACCTGATATTTCGCGTTCGTAATAAGTTCGGTATCCGAAGGAATAAAGACTTCAACATTATAGTCACCCGGATACTGAATGACCGGATCCCACGACGCACAGTAATCGTCGACGGATGTTCCTGTCATGGCTCCGGTCCACCAGTAAGTCTCTGATCCTGTATCGACATGACGCCAGTATTTCATGCCCGTCGTACCGTCCGCAAGCATCCAGAAGCCGTCGTTCATATAGTCGAAATCGTCATAGCCAGTACCGTAAGCAAGCTGCTTATCGTCAACTTCAAGACCGGGAGCATCAGGCATAGTCCCGATCGCCGATGTCGTCCATGCCACCGTTGACAGGTTTTCGTAACCGTTGTTGAATCCCGGCCAGTCATAAATGACTCCCGCTCCGTCCTCACTCGGATAAGCGATGTTCTTGTTACCGTAGGGATCATTGTAATAAAGCAGCTGCTGTCCGGCGTTCGCGATCCCGATCGGATCGATCAGGTGTCCGCTGGCTGTAAGCATCACACACATAGGGTGCATGTATCCGTCAGTCAGATTTCCGGAGATAACAGTATAAAAATTCGACCAATACTGAACTGAAGTAAGTCCGTGCTGCTGGAGGTAGTATTTCTGGTTCGTGGAAGGTGAAGCGCCTCCGTGCCCGTTGTCGTTCCACATGAATCCGTCTCCTCCTCCGGTCCCGTAATAAGTCTGATATGTATCCGACCAGTACCTTATGTCGTATGTGAAATTCTTATAAATATAGTTATCGAAGATCACGTGAGCCCAGTTGTTGTTCGAGGTCTGCCAGTGCGGGATTATCTTATAGTACGCCAGGGCCATTGCGCATGAAGTCGCGGCGCAGCATCCGTACCTGTGACCGTAGAGATCCGTGCTGAAAACCTGATTGATATAAGGAACATCGAGCATGTCTTTGGTGTTACTTTTTCCTGTTATGATGATCGGTTTAAGCCCGAGTATATCTTCGTGTTTATAGAAAATACTGCTGCCGTTAATTTTTGAGTTGCTCAATTCAGCTTCTTTTATTTCATTACCGTAAAAAGTACCGAAATATAATTTCCCGTTTTTGAAGAGTGGCGACATTTCATAAATATCAGGTGTTGAAGTGAGAGCGGTCGTTTTTCCGCTGGCAGTATCAAGTAAATATAGTTCGGAAGAGATAAGCTCTTCCTCATTGTGTTTAACTGAGGAGTATACGATCTGATCTGTACTTGTCCAGTTAAAATCTGAAATGCGGGAGTATTCCAATGTTATGCCTGAATTAATGTCATGAACAAAAAGGGTTCCGTCAATAGAAGATAAAGCGATCTTTTTAGAATCTTCAGACCATTTGAAATCGACGTATTCCCGGTCATTCAGGACAGTATTTCTCTTAAATGCAGTGAGATCAATTATATCAAAGCTCTGTCCTGTCCCGTTTATGCAAATGTATTTTCCGTCAGGGGAAATCACGGAAAGGTTTGAATAATTACCGATACCGATATCTTTTACAGTTCCGTCCGCATAGCTGATCCTCAAAGTGTTTTTTATCGTAAACGCCTTAGTACCGTCAGCTGAAAAGCTTATCTGTCCGCAGTATCCCGATCTTTTTTCCAGCTCAATGATCTTTCCGGTAACAATATCCAGTATTGCAGGGGACTGAAGGCCTGTCTCAGTATCAATATATTTAAAACCGATCATATTATCATGAACAGAAAAATATCTTCCGCATCCGGGATTTTCCAGAAGTACTCTGAAATAACTGCCATTGATCAGATATAGTGCGTTATCAAGATTATTTGATGCAATAATACCAGATTCCGAGGAAGTCAGTTTAGTAAAATAGCCGTTATTTTCAGCCTTTACGAGTTCTTCCTGACTAATGGATGGATAGCAGAAGAGTGAATAAAATAATAATGCAGGTAAGAAATGCTTCATCAGAACCTCCTGATCGTATCTTAATAAAATACAAAAAAAAAAGCGCGAATTCAACCTCAAAAAAACTGATTTTTCTTTTATGAGATGTCTTAAGAATTTGTTATTTTACATCAAACGAAGGAGGTTAAGTTATGAAAATAAAATTTTATGTTTTTATTTTTCTTGTTTCATGTATACTGTCAATTAATGCTCAGCAAATACTGTATGAGGGTTTTGAGAGCGGAACTTTCCCGCCGGCAGGATGGAGCCAGGTTAAAGTAGGGCAGGGTTTCACTACCAGTGTCGGATATGAGGACGGAGGGTTTGTTCACGGCGGAACTTATTCCGCCGTTCACTGGGACGACACGGGTGAGCAGGATGACTGGCTGATCAGTTCTCCCATAGAATTGCCGGCAGAAAGCAAATATGTTCTGTCATTCTGGCAGACAGCTTACTGGACTTTTTATTATTCATTCAGCGAAGTATCGGTTTCGACTGACAAGATCAACTGGACTCAGATCTATGAGCCGCCATATGAGTCTGACAATGCTGAGCTTGATGTTATATATGATGGTGTTTGGATGCCTGTGTTTCTTGATCTATCCGTCTGGACAGGTCAGACTGTATATATCGGATTTCATTATCAGGGAGATTTTAACCATCAGTGGTTCATCGATGATATTGAGGTTTATACAGACAATGAAGGTCCAGTGGTTGAAAGTGTGACCGGCAATCCTGTATTGACTCCCGATATCGGCGCGTTCCTGAATAATGATCTGATCCTGAAAGTAGAATTGAGTGATTTAAGCGGTATCGGAGCCTTGAAAGGATATTATACGGTAGGCGGTTCAGAAGTGACAGAATTAGAATTCAGCTGTTCAGATGAAAATTCATACTGGTCAGGTATGGTCCCCGCTCAACCGGACACTGTTTCTGGAACTATATATTTTGAAGCTGAAGATATCTGCGGTAATATAACAACTACCGGTCAGTACCCGTTTGTGTTCGCCGAAGATAATGAAGCCCCTCTCCTCACCGCTTTTTACAACGGCGAGACATGGGTAGGTCATGATATGACCCCGACATTATTATTTAAAGATGAATCGGCAATTCAGTTATGCAGGGGGTTTTACAGTAAAGACGGTTATGCGAACGTGTATGAATTCGATCTCTTTCCTAACAAGATTCATGAGTATATCTACTCCGGAACAATACCGTCCGAAAGTGAACCTCTGACAGGCAAACTATATTTCGAGATTGAAGATTCAGAAGGTAATAAAACTACAACTGATCAGTATAATGTAAAATGGTTTTCGGGTTACACAAGGCAGTTCGATCTGAGAGATTTTGACGGGATTAATTATGTCACATCAGTAAAATCTCAACAGGGAGGAACATGCTGGACGCACGGTGCAATGGCAAGTATGGAAAGCAATCTGCTTTTTACTGGAAACTGGTATGACAACGGAGAGACCGGGGAACCCAATCTCGCGGAATATCATCTTGACTGGTGGAACGGATTCAATCAGGAGTATAATCAGGATATATATCCGTTAAGTGAGGGCCTTGAAGTTCATATGGGCGGGGATTATCTTGTTACCGCAGCCTATACTTCGAGAGGCGAAGGCGCCGTAAGGGATATTGACGGCCAGTCTTATGAAACAGCACCTCTGCGGGATGATACAGGGTATCATCGTTATTACCCCAGGCATATCGAGTGGTTTACGATCGGTGATCATCTTGAAAGCATTGATATGATAAAATTCAGGATAATGACCGAGGGAGCTGTAGGTACATGTATGATGTACGACGCGCAATTTATAGATAATTATATTCATTACCAGCCGCCCTCAGATCCGCTTGAACCGAATCACGCTGTTACTATTGTCGGCTGGGACGATGACAAAGTGACACAGGCTCCCGAAGGACCGGGTGCGTGGCTGGTCAAGAACAGCTGGGGTGAATACTGGGGAAATGCAGGTTATTTCTGGATCTCATATTATGATAAGCACTCGTGCAGGAACTGGGAAATGGGGGCGATCTCATTCAGAGATGTAGAACCCATGGATTATTCCAGTATCTATTATCACGATTATCACGGGTGGCGCGATACAATGGAAGACTGTACTGAAGCGTTTAACGCATTCACTGCCGAAGACAGCGAATATATCTGTTCTGTAAGTTTTTATACCGCTCAGGATAATGTATCTTTTACAGCCAGAATTTACGATTCTTTTACAGGCGGAATACTTTCAGGTGAACTTGCGGACGTATCAGGAGCATTTGATCACCGGGGATTTCACACTGTCGATCTGCCTTCACCGGTAAGTATAGAATACGGTCAAGATTTTTATATATATCTTTACCTGTCCAAAGGCGGTCAGCCTTATGACAGAACTTCTGACATACCGGTTCTTTTGGGATCTAAAGGGAAAACGATCGTACGGTCCGCGGCATCTGCCGGAGAAAGTTATTATAACAGCGGTAAAGGCTGGACTGATATGCAGGACTATACCGGTGACGGATATCCCGGGACCTCAAATTTCTGTATCAAGGCTTTATGCAGAAAATCTTTCGGAATAGATACGGACATTATACCTGAAAGAGTAAAACTGTATAAGAATTACCCTAATCCTTTTAATCCGGCTACAACGATCTCATTTACTTTGAAATCGGATACAAATGTCAGATTATCGGTCTTTAACATGAAAGGTGAAGTAGTCGCTGAACCTGTCAATGAGTTCAGAAAGGCCGGAAATCACACAGTCGTCTTCAATGCAGGTTCAATGACAAGCGGTATTTATTTCTACAGATTGGAAGGGGACGGTTTCGCACCGGTTACAAGAAAAATGATATTAACAAAATAAAACGGAAAAAGTAATATGGGATTCACTGACTCAGCTCTCTTCGTTTCGGTCGGTATACCGGTACTGATCGCGCTGGCAAGGGTAGTTGACGTATCTATCGGTACGATCAAGATCATTTTCATAGCGAAAGGGTACAGGTTCATTGCGCCGATCCTGGCGTTCTTTGAGATAATAATATGGCTCGGCGCGATCGGACAGGTCATGAAGAATCTTGACAATGTCGGTAACATGATAGGTTATGCTCTGGGATTCGCTATGGGGAACTATGTCGGAATGGTGATCGAGAACAGGATAGCTCTGGGAACGGTAGTATTAAGAGTGATAACAAAGACAGGTGCGGAAGAACTGATCGAGCATCTGAGAGAGGAAACGGATTATGGCGTCACTGTAAGCCCGGCCGAAGGTTCGTCCGGGCCTGTAAGCATTATATTCATGGTGCTAAAACGGGCGGATCTGAAACATGTCATCTCAATAATAAAAAAACACAATCCTCATGCATTTTATTCCATAGAGGACGTCAGATATGTATCAGATGGGGTCTTTCCCCCTTCGCGGTCAGGTTTCCCTGATTTTAAAAGGCTGAAAAAAGGAAAATAAAGATCAGAAAAGGAACCCGATACCGATACCTGCTCCGATCTTTGTGACTCTTTTAAGTTCGTTATAGCTGAAATCGCCGTCGATGAACGTATCTATATCGTCCTCGAAGAATTTATATCCGAGGTCGATGTTGTAGATAATTCGTCCGGTATGGAATTCAAAGCTGATCCCGGTTCCGATGTTATATGAGTTTGTAATTGATACGGTTTTTTTGTCCTGTCTGCCATCAGTATCGTCATCGTTGTAGTAATATCCCCCGATCAGCCAGTATACTCCGGTCTTTTCAGATCTGTAAATATATCTGTGAAATTCCGCGCCGATGTCGTAATTTATTATCGTGCGGGTCTCTCCGCTTTTTGTTCTTTCGTAATAGTAGGCTACCCCCATGAACTGAATCCTGAAGTCGTTACCGAGTATTCTGGAATAGTATAATCCGTAACCGGAAATATTGGACGCTTTTAGACCGGAGGAATTTAAAAGGTCCGTTCCGTAATTACCGTCAGCCGCGAAAAGAAAAACGGATAGGATCATAGTCAGTAATAAGATCGTTTTCATTCAAAACGCCGAAAGGTCAGTAAAGGTATGATATGCCGATCCCGAGACCGACCATCGTATTGTTCTCTTCGACCGGGATACCGGACTCTTTGCCGTCCGAATGCTCGAATCTGTAGCCGATGTCAATGTTGAATGCCAGTTTTTTCTTTGTAACGAACTCAACACCAACACCTATACCGCCTGTAAGCTTATCGAAATCATCATCAGTATTCGTGATCATCAGACCTGTATAACTCCGTTCCTTTTCTCTGTCCTGGCTTTTGGACACGAATATTCCCCCCAGAGCGTACACTCTTGTGCTTTCACTTTTGAAAACGTCCCTCTGGAGTTCGATCCCGTAATCATAATTAATGTTCTTTGAGTCTTCAAGAAGACTGTCTTTGAAACCCTTCACATATTCATCATAGAAAACAATTCCGCAGAATTTAACGTTGTAATTGTCGAACAGGCGTTTGGAAAAACTGAGACCGTACCCTGAGATATTCGAAAATTTCACTCCGATGGAATTTCGGGGCTGGTAATCGGTATTTGCATTGTCTTCCTGCGAATAGCAGAACAGAGCTGCGGTCAGAATTATAAACAATACTATATTTTTCATTTTATCAGCCTCATCTTTAATTTAGAAATGATATGTCAAACTTATTAACGGGATAAGAAGCCATATATCGCTGCCGGTTATATCGAAGAATTTTATTGCCGCCAGGTCCGCCGATATCTTCTCTCCGAAGAATCTTAGACCGAACAGCATAACGCCTTTTGTTTCGATCTCATCAAAAATCCCTCCGTTAAGATATTCAATTATAAGCTTCGAGCTTTCAGAAGTTCTGTGTGTCAGGCCGAGACTGAAACTGAATATGGATTCTGAACCTTTTGTTTCTGTGGACGTAAGCCCTCCGATATAGAAATTGAAAGTTGACTTCGGATTAAGATAATAATTAAACGCGGTACCGTATGTAATGAGCCCGGTATCGGATTCTTCGAGAACTGTATTATATGTCCCCATTATGCTCATGTTCATTTTATAAGGATCGCTGAATGTCCTGTACTTGAAGCCGAAAGACAAAGGGCCTTCCGTGATCATCTCGGGAATTATCGGGAATAAGAATCCGGTAGATACATGCAGATTGTCCGTTGGGGAATACCCGACGTTCATATAGAACAGTTCGTAATCGGAAATGTACCAGGTGCCTTTAGGATTAGTCTCCGCTGAAGGCATGAACAGAAGAGAACAGTGGTTCGGGTCGTCATATTTGTACCCTGTTCTCTCGTCCAGTTCAGTGATAAGTTTGATGTCAGCCCGGTTGATCTTCATCTCGCCGAAAGTATCGGAAATAACTGTCATAACTTCACTCTCCTCGCTTATGATCTCGCAGGTGATCCTTTCCCCGCTTTTCAGCTCGATTATCTTTTTCGAATATAATTGCTGAACAAACAATAAAAAAAATATGAAAATCAGAACGGTCTTTTTCATGATAATACTCCTTATTCTTATATGGTAAGTTAATAAAACAAAATGTCTAAGGCAAATAAAAAAGGGCGGAAATAAATCCGCCCTTCTAGTGAGTATATCTGATTTTAATAAACAGCCGTTACGTAATAGAATTTCTTCTGTTCCGTCTGATCCGGAATAGAACATTCATTAGTATATACCTCAGTCTCAAATGTCCATGCTGAAGGATCGGCGTACGGATCTGCCGAGGAATATACTTTGTATGAAGACGCGGACGGGATGTTCTCCCAGTAAATTGATGAAATACCGTTCGTGTATCCGCCTCCTGTAATAACAGGAACAGGTATTATGCCGTCATATACGAATATCTTTCTTGTCGGACCGGCGTTAGTCTGACAGTAGTAAGTACCGCCATGATCAAGGTCTATCGGTACCAGCCACCTTAATACATCAGTGTAAATTCCGCTGAAATCAGTATTTGTGGCTTCGACAGGGCTGTTGTTGAAATACCATTCATAAGGCGCGTCAACGATCTCGGACAGGAAGTACAGATACGAGCTCGCTATTTCAGAACCGTACGTGAGAACGATCTGCTGATCGACGGTTCCCGTGAAGCTGGTAGTGGTGTTTGACCAGGTTCCGCTGTTCTTTACGTTGCCGGTAGCGTTAATATTAAGGTCGTAGATCGTACCGTTCTGCAGGATTCCCTGATTGTCGAAATCATCATTAATAGTCAGAGTATAAGTGTATGATGATTTGTTCTGGATCGTCGCGTAATTCAGGATCGATCCGTTCAGAGAGCAGTTGTCGTTCGAGAGTTCAAAAGTTCCTCTCATTATCAGGTTCTCAAGGCTCGTGTTCTGCATATAGAATCCGCTGCCGGCTTCAAATTCGGACTGGGCTTTTGCGGTCGTTCCCGCGCCGATTATCCTTGTATTGTTCATGTAGCCGCCTGAAATATAGAGGTTGTGCCCTTCGGTCAGGTCGATGTAATAATTACCGTTGAAATTGATGAGCGAGTTCACGAATTCGAGATCGGATTTCGCTATAACACCGTTACCGTTTGAACAGCTTACATAAACAGGGGAGAAAGGAGCGGAGAAGGAGTTTGATATATTCTGCGCTGCCGTACCGGATAAAATAAGCATCTGGTTCGTCCATGTTCCGCCGTTGTGAAGATCGGACCCGCGGAAGTCTGTATAAAGATAGTATCCGCCCGGGTTGCTTGTGATAATCCCTTCATTGTCAAAATCGGCGTTTATCGTAAGAGTATAATTGTAAGATGACTTATTTTGGATCGTCGCGTAGTTAAGGATCGATCCGTTCAGAGAGCAGTTGTCATTCGAGAGATCAAAAGTTCCTCTGAGTGTCAGGTTCTCAAGGCTCGTGTTCTGCATATAGAATCCGTTGCCGGCCTCAAATTCCGACTGGGCTGGTGCTTTCGTTCCTGCACCGAATATGTTCGTGTTGTTCATATAGCCGCCTGAAATATAGAGGTTATACCCTTCGGTCAGGTCAATATAATAATTACCGTTGAAATTAATGAGCGAGTTCACGAATTCGAGGTCGGATTTCGCTATAACACCGTTACCGTTTGAACAGCTTATATAAACCGGGGAGAACGGAGTTGAGAAGGAATTTGATATATTCTGTGCGTCCGTACCGGATAATATGAGCATCTGATTCGTCCATGTTCCGCCGTTGTGAAGGTTTGACCCGTAGAAGTCTGTATAAAGATAATATCCGCCCGGATTGCTTGTGATAATCCCTTCGTTGTCAAAATCTGCGTTTATCGTAAGAGTATAATTGTAAGATGATCTGTTCTGTATCGTCGCGTAGTTAAGGATCGATCCGTTCAGAGAGCAGTTGTCGTCTGAGATATCAAGAGTACCGTTCAGCACGAGATCTGTAATGTCGGTATTCTGCAGATAACAGTTGTTTGAAGTTTCAAAATAAGAAATGTTCCCTACAGTTCCGGCTCCGGTCAAGTTCGTGTTGATCATATATCCGCCTGATACGTAAAGCCCGTAACCGTCCTGAAGCGTTATGGGATTGTCGTTAAAATCGATCAGAGAATTTTCAAAGTACAGATCTGACTGTGATGTAATACCTGAAGGATTGAGACATGCAGTATTTACAGCACTTACGGGGCAACTGAATGCCGTTGTGATATTCTGTACAGTTGTACCGGATAAATAGAAATACTGAGGAGTGAATGATGCCTTATTTGTAAAATCCCCGTAACATATAACAGATGAATTGGTGACAGTACCGTTGTTTTCAAGATATCCGTAAGATTCAAAATATGTTCCGTAGGGCGGATTATCTGCAATTGAGCCGTTATTTATAAAGTTATCCTGAGAAATGAAAGTCCTCGGTGCGTTACTCCAGGATTTTATCTCGCCGTTATTGACGCAGTTGCCTGTCGCGATCACGTTGTCTTCGATAAGAGTAATTCCCGAATAGATAAGATTATATCCCGTTGAATTATTAATGAAAGACCCGTTCACCATATAGAGATATGAAACAGGCGTGTCTCCGGTTTGCCCCATGATATTTCCGCCGGTAAAATAACAGTTGTCAAGATTCAATCCGAAACCGTTTTGAAGATCAAGCACACCGCCAAACATAAAGGTGATGACCGAGTTCCTGAAATAGAGATCTGTCGCACCAATGATAGGCGTAGGAGTCATAATGTTGAAGTAAGCCGGTTCAATACTTGCAAGGGGAGCCGGGGTTAAGATGGTTTGAAGCGTTCCGTTCATATTGAAAGTGTTATTTTTTATTATGCCTGAATTTATCAGGTTCCCGGAGCAGTTCAAAGTCAGCAAATAACCTAAAGTATGGTCCTGGATTATTCCCATGTTGTTAATATTACCGTTTACAGTCAATGTGTAACTGCCGTTGTAACACTGAACGGTACCGCTTGGAAGGACATTAAGGTCTTCATTAAGAGTAACATCGGACGTGATCTCATAAACCCCGGCTACGTCAAGCGCGAATATATTCGGCAGCAGAGTCATTAGTAAAATTACAAAAAATCTTTTCATATAATTCTCCTTAAAATTTTTGGATAAATTAGTGATAATACCGGAATTTTGCAAGATAATAATTTTAAAACACGATCTCGTTCTCGTTCTCCTTCATCTGTGTAGTCCATAAACGGTGATAGACGCCGTGCAGGGCCAAAAGTTCGGAGTGTGTTCCGGTCTCGGCGACTTTTCCGTTCTCCATAACGATGATCCTGTCGACTCCGACGATGGTCGTCAGCCTGTGCGCTATGATTATCATAGTCCTGTCGCCCATGATCTTTTCAATAGCTTCCTGGATCACGTTCTCGGAGATGGAGTCGATGGATGCGGTCGCTTCGTCTAAGATAAGGATCTTAGGGTCTTTCAGAAGCGCTCTGGCTATGGAAAGTCTCTGTCTCTGACCGCCTGAGAGTTTAAGCCCCCTTTCACCGATCACGGTGTCGAACCTGAGAGGAAGCTCGTTGATGAAATCGTATATGTCGGCGTCACGGCAGGCTTTCTCAACGCGCTCCTTCGTCGCGTCAAGGTCGGCATACTTAAGGTTGTTCATGATCGTGTCGTTGAACAGCAGAGCGTCCTGGAATACAATGGAGATATTCTTCCTGTATTCGTCAATGTCGAGCGCTTTTATATCTGATCCGTTGAATTTTACAGTTCCTGATTCAGGATCGTAGAATCTGAGTACTAGGTTCACGATCGTGGATTTACCTGCGCCGCTTGGTCCCACTATTGCGACCGACTGACCGTCCTCAATCTTGAGACTTACTCCGTTGAGCGCGATCTTTTCTTTGTCTTTTTCGTATCTGAACTCAACATCGGAGAATTCTATCTCGCCTTTCGTGCAGTCTGTTTTCTCCGGTTTATCGGCGACAACAAGTTCATCAGGATACTCGATATATTCATATATCCTGTCGATCGAAACGAATGCGGAAATAACGAAGATCATCGTACCTGAAAGCTCGAAGATGGGCTCGAAAAGATTTCTGACCAGCATGACGAAAGCCAGAAGGATTCCCAGCGTGATCTCGGTCCCGGTCAGGAGTTTGATCCCGTACACGATGATCGTCACGTAGAAAGCGTGCCAGAATATCGTCGCGACTACCTCGAACATCCTGTTGGTTATTCCCAGGCTGATACTGTCTTTTATGAAGTCGCGGCTTTTTTTTAGATGTCTTGCGGCCTCGTAATTCTCGTTCCCGAACGCCATGACGATCTTTATGTTGGACAGGATCTCCTGCAGAAAACCGAGCAGCCGGCCCCATTTTTCGGATGTTCTTTTCCTGTATTTTTTGAAAAAGTTCATCACTATCGTCACGAAAATGTACTGAAGACCTATCAGGATCAGTATCGCGACAGTTATCTTCCAGCTGAGATAAAATAACATGGTCAGCGAAAAGAATATCTTTAAAAATGCGTTGAAAAAATCGAAGAACGCATCGGAAGCGAGATAAGATACAGAACCGACGTCGTTGTTCATCCTTGAAGTTATTTCGCCAGAAACTCTCTTGGAATAGAATATAGGTGATTTCAACAGAAGTGCGTTGAACAGTTTTTCCCTGATATCTTTTCTGATATTGTACTGCAGGTGCCATCTTATATAAATATGACCTAAAAACAAACCGCTGAAAACTATGAAAAGAATGGTAACCGCAGTGAAGAAAATGTTGAGCGAAAAGATATCTTTCAAAGGTATGATTTCGTCCACCGAATACTGTATCACGAGCGGGGGCAGAGTAATTATCATGTTGCTGATGACGTCAAAAAAAGCGAGAACAAGGATCAGCCACTTATACTTAGCCATGAACTTGTATAATTTTGGAAGTCTTGTCAGCATCTGCCTGTAGGAGATGTCGTATTTGTTATGCTCCTTTTCCATCGCTCCCGTTGTTATGGTTCCCCTTTTTCAATTGTTCGTTCCACAGCCGTCTGTATTCACTGTCCGCATCTGCGAAAAGCGCTTCATGCTTTCCGGACTCTATGATCCTGCCGCTCTTGAAAACGAATATTCTGTCCGCCTCGACTACAGTGGAAAGCCTGTGAGCGATTATGATCGAAGTCGGTTTCTGCATGACTTTTTTCATTGTCTCCGATATCAGCATCTCGGACCTTGTATCAAGCGCTGATGTAGCCTCGTCGAATACTACTATGTTCGGATTCCGTAGTATGAGCCTGCAGATTGATATCCTCTGTTTCTCGCCGCCGGAGAAATTTTTGCCTTTTTCCTCTACCATGGTATCAAGACCGTTCGGCAGTTTATTGACAAGCTCTTCAAGCAATGTCATCCTGACCGCGTCCATGATCTCATCGTCAGATATTTTCCGGGTCGCTCCGTATGCCAGGTTCTCTCTCAAAGTAGCAACGAACATATCGGTCTCCTGGAACACGACACCGATGTTCCTTCTAAGCAGCCTCAGACTGTAATCCGTCAGCGGTTTTCCGTCCAGAAGTATCCTGCCGCTGTCCGGATCGTAAAATCTGAAGATCAGGTTGGTTATCGTGGATTTACCGCTTCCGGATTCCCCGACGAACGCGACGGTTTCTCCAGTGTTGATCCTGAACGACATATCAAAAATTACCTGTTTGTTCTTCTCGTAGCTGAAATCGACGTTCTCGAATTCTATCTCACCTTTTATGACGGCGGTCTTTATCGGGTTCGGAGATTCGATGACCTCGGGTTTTTCGTTAAGATACGCTTTCACCCTCTGAACGCCGACTACGCTTTCCTGAAACCTGTTTATCGCCATGACAATGCTGAAGACAGGCCATATGTACTGGACCGAATACATCCACATCGTTACAAGTTCGCCTATGCTCATCCTTTCAATGATGATCATGTAGCTTCCGATCCAGAGAACAAGCAGAGGAGTGAAATTCCTCAGGAACATGGTCACCGACCGCAGCTGGCTCCTTACAGACGCGATGTTCATCGCCTGGTCAATTATTTTATCCGATCTTACTGAATGGATGAATTCTTCGTATTTCTTCTGAACGAATACCTGGATCACTTTTATAAGCGTTATTCTTTCCTGAAGGTACCCGATCAGCTTGGATTCTTTCTCTCTTGTCTCCTTAATATCTCTGTGCATCCTCCTGACGGCGAAAAAGACGAATACCGACTGTATAATTATCATTACGAACATAGGTGTCGCGAGGATAGGATTGAGGTAAAATATAGCCGCCGTGATGAATACGAATTTTGATATGTTTGTCACCAGAGAGATGATCTCGATAGTGAGAATATTCTGGATCGCGGCCACGTCAATGTTGAGTCTTTCCAGTATCTCTCCCGAATGCCTGTCCGAATAGAATTTTAATGATAGCCTCTGAAGATGCCTGAGCAGGTAGTTCCTTATATCGAAAGTTATCATCGAGCCCATATAGGACATGATGTAGCCGACCAGAAAGTCGATGAACGCCATTATCAGTACTATAAGGATAATTATCGCGACAACGAAGTTAATTGATTTGAAGTCGTGATTGGGCAGAAAGTCATCGAGGATCACGGTAAATGTAAGATAGGGCAGTGCCGTGCTCAGAATATTATAGAATAAAAGGAAAATTATCAGGCTGAACAGAGATGTCTTATAAGGCTTAATGAACCTGAATATGTAGAGTATGTCCTTCAATCTAGTTTATGTCCGCGTATTTAACCATCTGTTCCCACAGTATCCTCAGTATGGGGAGATTTTCTTCCGTTATGATTATAGCTTCCCCGACCACACCGGCATGAATAAAGCGTTTTCTGCCCCTGTCGAAAAATTCAGTGCTTTCGACCTCAATCTCTACCGGGAACGATATTTCTCCGTTGAAAGTCTCTGATTTAAGTCCGGTCTTTTTTACGATGCCGCGGATGAAATCCTTTCCTCTGAAAGTGTCCACGTTGAAATATGCTTCCTGCCCTTCTTTGACCCGTACTACGTCTGATCCGGAAGCATAACCGATAAAATCTATTTTATCGTAAGAGACAACATCGCCGATCTTGTCGCCTTTAGAAAAATACGCGTTTAGATTGTTGTTCATTCTTCCGGCTACAAGTCTTCCGTCCATTTTCGCTCTGATCTTGAGGCCGTCATCTCTTTTCTTCAGATAAGAGAGTTTGTTCTCCTCTATTTCAAGCTCTTTCTGTTTGAATTTATAATTAAGATAGGATGAGGCGTCAAGCTTCTGCAGCTGCTTGTTCAGCTCATTGAGCTGGATCTGGATAGATTTTACTTCCAGTTCTTTCTGTTTAAGCGCTATATTAGCACCTTCGTACTCATCCTTCGAGATTATTTTCTTTTCATACAGGTCGGATTTGTCGGTCTGTACTTCCCTGTAGTATTTTTCCTCGTCCTTCTTGACCTTCAATTCTTCTTTAAGTTTCGTTACATCGTAAGTGCTCAGGCTTACATCAAGTTCTTTCAGCTGTAATATTTCCTCCAGTTCCAGTTTATACAGCATTATTCTGTTCTCGGAATCGGCGATCTCCATTTCCAGATCACTGTTCGTGAGGGTCATTATAAGATCTCCGGCTTTTACTTCAGAGTTCTCGATCTTGTGAATTTCAGAAGCGAAACCTTCTTCTTCGATTACGACGGGAGATATATTCCTGTATGTAAACGCGCCGGGTATGATCACTTTTCTGTCAATTCTCATAAGCGTCAGTATCATGATCGCCGTAACGAGAAGCAGAAGCATGGCGAAAGCGATCAGTATTGATTTTTTTATTGTGATCCTCATAACCCCGTCCAAATTATATTTTTAATTCTGAAAAGATGGCGCGTATCTTATCCGTCAGTTCCGTAACGCCGCCGTTGGTCTCTATAATGAAGTCGGCTTTTTTCTCCAGTTTATCGTACTTGGACTGCGCGTTTACCCTAAGTTCCGCCTGTTCTTCCGTGATTCCCTCTCTTTTTATGATCCGGTCGACAGCAGTCTTATGATCGGTTCTGACGTAAATGATCCAGTCCATTCTTTTATTCAGCCCGGATTCGAAAAGTATCGCCCCTTCCACTATGCAGTTCTCATTTGATCCCATCGCTTTTTCAGCTTCTGCGGTTATATACCTGAAGAAAATGCCGTTCAGTTTCTCGAGTTCATTTTTATTTCCGAAAACGAGAGCACCGAGTTTTTTCCTGTCTATACCTTCTTCGGTAACATATTCCTTTCCGAACTTGCAGATTATCTCTGCTGTTATCTCCGGGTAGATCGATACGACTTCCTTGCCGATCCTGTCCAGATTAATATGTAGAAATCCTCTTTCCGCGAAGAAATTCGCCACTGTTGTTTTTCCGCTCCCGGATTTGCCGAATATGCCTATCTTCAATGCTTCTCCGCTCTCTCTTATATAAAATATGCCGTAAATATAAACTTTTTGAAGCTTTATTCAAGTATTATATTGATAAAATTATATTAATTGGTGACGAAATATGCGGATATTAGGATGAATGATTAAACAGGACAATGTTAAAATGTCGTGAATAATGAGAAAAAATCTCTTAAAACACTTGACAAAACAAGTAATTGTCTGTATATTGTCTTCGGGTGGAGAAAATAATTACAATAAAGGGTTTAAAATGCTGATAGGATTTGAAATTGAGAACTGGATGTCATATAAAGGTAAAACGGAATTCTCTATGATCGCGAGCAGAGAAAGGCAGCATGGAGAGAGGGTTCCAAAGATCCCGAAGTTTCAGAGCAGGATACTTCCGATAGCTTCGATCTATGGCGGCAACGCTTCAGGAAAAACAAACTTCTTCAAAGCAATAGATTTTGTAAAAGATTTTGTTGTTGAGGGTACTAAACCGGACAGTATGATATTATGCGAACCGTTCAGACTTGATAATGAAAGCGCGGATAAACCGACAAGTTTCAAAACAGTTATGCTCATAGATGAGGTTATATATGATTACAGTTTTTCTGTAACAAGAAAAGCCGTGATAAACGAGAGACTTGTTCAGATAACAAGCACAAATGAGAAAGTGTTATATGACAGAAAAGACGGAAACCCGAATTTTCATAAATCTTTGAAAAGGGACGGCCTTTTAAAATTCGCTTTTATGGGTACAAGGCCGAATCAGCTGTTTCTTACAAATTCAGTCTCACAGAGTGTGGATACTTTCAGAAATGTTTACGACTGGTTCAAAAACACTCTTGTACTTATAGCTCCTGATGCGCGTTTCGGAAGATATGAAAGTTTTTTTGATGACAGTGATCCTCTTTTTAAAAAAATGAATACAATATTGTCTCAACTTGATACAGGTATTGCCAGCTTGAAATATATAAATGTTCCTTTCGATAGTATTCCGATACCTGAACAAATAAAAATAAAACTTAAAGAAGACATATCTGATAAAACTGTGGCTAAACTTCATTCCCCAGACACAAGTGAAAGATATATTGTTATGAGAGTAGACGGTGAATTGATAGCCAAAAAGCTGGTTGCTTACCATAAAAATAAAAGCGGTTCCGATGAGAAGTTTGAATTTCAGCAGGAGTCTGACGGATCATTAAGAGTAATTGATCTTTTGCCATCATTTATCAGGCTATCGGAATTCAATTCAAATAGAGTAATCATTGTAGATGAATTAAATAGGAGTTTGCATACTCAGCTTACAAAACAGCTGATCAGATGTTATTTGGCTAACTGCGATGAAAAATACAGATCTCAATTACTTTTCACAACTCATGATCTTCTTCTGATGGATCAGCAGCTTCTCCGCAGAGATGAAATGTGGGCGGCAGACAGGGATGAAGAAGGAATATCAAGCCTCAGAGCGTTTATTGAATTCAAAGAGATCAGGTATGATAAAGATATTATGAAAAGTTATCTGCAGGGAAGACTTGGAGGAATCCCGAAGATCACACTGAAGAAGGATAAAGTTCTTAACGACAGGAAATGTTGATGGCTTTAAACCGAAGAAAGTTCGAAAGAAAATATGTCGCTGTAAGGAGTTATAAGAAACTGTTCATCATTTCGACGGAAGGACAGAAAACCGAGCCTGAATATTTTGAGATTTTCGACAATCGCAATGCTATAATCAAAGTTAAATGTCTAAAGTCGGGAAAAGACAGTTCACCTTTAAGAGTATTAAAGAGAATGGAAAAATATATAAAAGAAGAAAGCCTTTTAGATACAGATGAAGCATGGCTCGTTGTTGACAGGGACCAGTGGACTGAAAAACAGTTGTCGGAATTAAACCAGTGGGCTGAAAAGAAAGAAAATCACGGTTTCGCCCTAAGCAACCCTAAGTTCGAGTTCTGGTTGCTCCTTCACTTCGAAGATGTAAAATCCGTAAAGACATCAAAAGACTGTACTGCAAAGCTGAAAAAACATATTCCCGATTATGATAAAAGCATAAATCCTGATAAGATCACCGACAAAATGATAAATGATGCGATCACAAGAGCGAAAAGCAGAGACAAAGGTTCGTTTGAGGATAATTTGAGGAGTTTAGGGAGTACGGTTTATAAAGTGGTTGAGAAGATAATGGAGAGGAAATAATGAAATCAGTTCGTACCCATGATCTAGCATCTCATAGAGCTTTCTTTACAGAATATGATTTGCACGGTGATCCCAAATATTGGATAGTTGATTCAGTCAAAGAAGCTGTTAGTAAGGATATGGAAAGGAAATTAAAATTATTATTATTAACTAAATCTAGTGTTATAGTAGCAGCATCACAGTTACTTGAATCTCCATTTGCTCATTCAATTATCATAGAAAATCCTGAACTTATTGAAAGTGGTGCTATAGTATCGTCATTGAAATTTGGGCATAATTCAACGAGAGAATTCCTAAATATAAAAAGAGATGAAGAAATAAAGAGTAAAAATAATACATATCATTCTGCTGAAGCATTTGATATCGCAAATTTAATAGATGATAAAGGTACATCAATTAGGTGGCATTTGGCAGTTATGAGCGATTGGTTTAGAGATAGATTAGTCAAAGACCTCTCTGATGACAGTAGTTTGATTAGAACTTTTTTAAGATCTAAAAAAATACATTTTCCGCTGGAAATAGGGAATTTATTAAAATATGAAAAAGGACTATCACGAGGTAGAGTTGAAGACATTGTAAAGAATTATGGCAATCAAAAGCTTACAGAATTTTTGAAAGTTTATGCTGATTTTATTTATTATTTAAGTGGTGCAAGAGCAACAGAATCTGAAGGAGTATTACCACAAGAGAATTTAGTTGATATATCAATTTCTGAATTTATGGGACATAAAATGAATTTATCGGAAAATGATATTTTTTTTAAAGTTTTTATAGATACAGTAAAAGCAAAAACTTCTACGATTTTTCCGTCAGATTTTCTTGATATCTTATCTATAAAGGATGTTTTAGATTTAAGATCAGTTGCTGTATCAGATGAATTTGTAGCAAAATATAATATTTTACAATCAAAAACCAAAGAAGCTATTAATATAACTGATTCAGATCGCTTAGTTCTACATCTAAGTGAGTTAGAAGAATTTGAATCAAAACTTTTTGTGAACTTTAATGAATCTTTAAATACTGAGCTAGGAAAAAAATTGACAAGAATTCGTCAAAATTCAGCTGTAAAGACATTACATTCGGTTTCATCAATTGCTGGTTTTGGTATTGATGCATATAAAGACTTAGTAGTATCAGGATTAAAATGGATGTCTTTTGATAAGATTGCAGATAAAATTGATAAAAAAGTTGAAATCGGTTTAAAAACATGTTCGCAACTATTATATAAAATGAATCTGCTTGATAGACAATTATTTCTTGACTATGTAGATACATTGAAAAATAAATATAAGGAAAAGCTTTAATGAAAGTGTTTGTTAGTCATTCAATGAAAGATCATGCTTTGATAGAAAGTATGAATTACGTTTTAAGCCAAAGTGGAATAAAGCTTCTTCTAGCAGAACATGAAATAGATATAACTCATACTATCACTGATAAAATTAAAAGTATGATCGAGGATTGTAGTTTTGGATTAATTTTGTTAACAAAGAATGGTATTAAATCGGGTTTTGTAAGGGAAGAAATTGGATATTTAGAAGCAAAAAAGAAACCAAATGTAATGATAGTAGAAAAAGGTGTTGAGAAAAAATACGGTGGTTTCAAATTTGGTCATGATTATATACAATTAGATGTCGATAAACCTGAGAATGCAATAAAAAAAATCAATGATACTTTGATGAAATTCTGGAATGAAATGAAAGAAAAAGAAGAACAAAGAAAAGAAGATAATAAGGCTATACTTATAGGTCTAGGTGTTCTAGCATCATTCATTGTAATTTTACTTAGTGATAAT
>QKDR01000008.1 GCA_003252515.1 Candidatus Delongbacteria bacterium
GCTCGAAACTGTTTTCCAGCGTCGTCTTCGTCCCGTAGAGCGGGAAGTTCTTCTTCACTTCCGTCCGGCATTCGTCAAGCGTCAGCGTCCCGGCGGTCAGCAGCGCGGTAAGTGAAAGTATGATCATAGTAAATATCTTCATTTTGCGGCTATCGAGTTTATTATGATTTCTGTTACGATCCTTTTTCTTTCGGTGATGAACTGCCTGAACTCATCTTCGCTCATCCTCAGAAGGCCCTTTACGAGCGGTTTAGCGGCGAAAGGGAAGATGTTCATGGCGATCATATTGAGGAACACATGACGAGGGTCAAAAGGCTTTAAAACGCCTTCTTTCGTCTCTTTTTCGATCTGTGCGAGAAGCCTGTGAAGCCTGTCGTCCTTTTCGTAAATGCCTGAAAGCAGTTTCACGAATATCTCCGGCCGTCTGTTGACCTCGTTGACTATAAAAAGCGGAAGATGCCTGTTCGCGGCTATGAAATCCGTATGCTGATCTATAAATATCTTTATTTTCTCTATGACCGGGATATTCTCGTCGAAAAGGAACTCCAGCTTGCCGACCAGCTTTCTGAAAGCCATCGAGAAGATCATCTCGAAAAGTTTATCCTTCGATCTGAAATAATAATGTAAGAGAGCTTTGTTGATCCCCGCCGTGTCCGCGATCTCCTGCATCTTGGTGCCGTCGTATCCCTTTTTCTCGAATACGGAATTGGCCGCTTCAATGATCTTGTTCTCAGTATTTTCGTTGATCTCCTGCTTCATTCGTGCTCCGCGAGTTGTTTGTCCGGAAGGTTTAACCAAATAGTTAAACCGGTTGGTAAGATAATGATGAAAAAACGATTTGTCAAGAGATCATAAATAATTTGACAAGTCATCTGCGTGTTAATATATTCGTTATTAAATTTAAGGAGTTCAAAATGAACGGAGAAATAAAACCCGTAGAAGTAAATCTCGACCGCTTGAAAAACAAGGACGGAAAAATAATCAGATGGCCTTCCAAGAAACCTGAAAGGGATGCTGTGCTGAACTATTTTCACGGGAAGTTCGAGAAAGGGAAGGACTATACCGAAATGGAAGTCAACGCAGTGATAAAGAACTGGCATACTTTCAGCGACCACACCTTGATAAGAAGGGAACTCGTGACCGCGAAGCTGATCAACCGCACTCCCGACGGTAAAAGATACTGGCTGGACTAAATACGGAAGCCGTAGTTAAAAATACAACTTTCGTGGCGATAGATTTCGAGACCGCTAACCCGAAATGGACATCTATATGTTCCGTGGGGATCGTGACGGTCGAGAACGGGGTGATCACCGATGAGTATCATGCGCTTATCCGCCCTCCCGGGAACGAATACAACTGGTACAACACGAGGATTCACGGCATAACCGAAGAGGACACCGAGGACGCTCCCGATTTCGGAGATATCTATCCCGAAATAAAGAAAAGACTGTACGGAAAGAGGATCGTCGCGCACAACGAATCGTTCGACCGGAACGCGCTGAAGAAAACTATGGACGAATACGGCCTCGACTATTCCGACCTGAACATAAGCGACAGATGGGAATGCACAGTGAAAATATATAGGAAGAAAGGTTTCCGCGCCGCCGGTCTTCAGAACTGCTGTAATGTTCTGGGGATCGAACTCGACCATCACAACGCGCTGTCGGACGCAAGAGCCTGCGCGATACTGTACTGCAGAGCATAAAAGGAGAATAAATGAAGATAATAGACGCTCATTTCCACTATTCTAAGATATCGGCATTCTATAAAGCAGCCGAGTTATGCGGAGCAGACTATTCCAAAGCGGGACTTTTAAAAGAAGCTGGAGAACATCAGGTCATCGGAGGGGTCTGCATGGGGCTTACTGAGACCACTGGCGGTGGATTCCCCGACTTACAGGCTGAGACACCGATGGGGTTCGATATTGACGATATGCCGAAAAACTTCTACTTCAGCGCTGGAGTGAATCCTGAAAAACTGACGGATAAGCATCTGGCGGACCTCGAAGATATGCTCAGAAGACCCGACTGCGCAGGGATCAAACTCTACGCGGGATATTATAAATATTACGTCACGGATAAAATATATGAACCTGTCTATGAACTCGCTGTCAAATATGACCTGCCCGTCTCGATCCATTCCGGTGACACCTACAGCGACAGCGGACTCTTGAAATACTCTCATCCGCTTGCAGTCGACGAGCTTGCTTGTACGCATACCGATATGAAGATAGTTATCTGCCACCTCGGTAATCCGTGGGTGATGGATACCGCCGAGATCGTCTACAAGAACGAGAATGTGTATTCCGATTTGTCCGGGCTGCTCGTCGGGGATCATCAAAGGTTCGGCTGGTTCTGCGGTCAGGAACTATTCCTCAACATGTTCAGAACGGCGCTAATTTTCGCCAACCGGTTCGACAAATTCCTTTACGGGTCGGACTGGCCTCTCGCTTCAATGAAGGATTATATCCACATGATAAAACTGATCGTCCCGGAAGAACATCATCAGAAAGTCTTCTACGATAACGCGCTGAAAGTATTCACGAAGATCAATATTTGATATAATATTACTTGATTTTTAAATTAATTTGCTTTAAATTCGCATCCACGTTGCAAAACTTCATATAGATAGTTCCACAGATGCA
>QKDR01000033.1 GCA_003252515.1 Candidatus Delongbacteria bacterium
CATTACCTTGTCCATATTATAAGAGACCATAAAGACTTTATCCCCAAGCTGGATTTCGTGGCTGAGATTGACGGTGAAATTGTCGGAAATATCATGTACGCCAGATCATATATCGATAATGAAAAAAGTGAAAAGGTAGAGACCGTAACTTTCGGGCCCGTCTGCGTTCACCCGGATCATCAGAGAAAAGGCATAGGATCAAAACTGATCAGGCATACGATGAAGCTAGCTTACGATATGGGTTATCCCGCAGTCCTCATCTTCGGAGATCCCCACAATTACTGCACGCACGGCTTTAAGAACGGATTCGACTATGGCGTAAGCGTATACGGAGGTATATTCCCGATGGGTTTTCTGGTAAAGGAGCTGAAACCCGGTTTCTTCGGTAACGGCAAGTGGGAATATATCATGAGCGATGTTTATCATTTCGATCAGGAGAAAGCAGAAGAGTTCGACAGACAGTTCGTACCCAAGAAAAAAGAACACAGACCTTCTCAGGACGTGTTCTCAATTCATATAAGGGCGAGACTGCAGTAAGTTGGATAATCAAACTTTTTATACTTAAACTTAATTCTTGACTTGTAATAATACTGCCGCTAAATTGAAGTTCGAACATAAATACGCAAAAGTATAATGGAGAAAAAAATGAAGAAAAGTATATTATTGTATCTGACCGTCTTTATTCTGTCTTTCTTTTCGCTTCTGAACGCACAGACAACACTGACTGCGGGAGATATCGCTTTTATAGGCGTAAATTCCGACGGAGATGATGAGTTCTCGGCCGTGTTCTTAAGAGACATAACTGACGGAACCACTTTCAGGATCACAGACAAAGGCTGGACAGGTTCCGCGTTCTTTTCAACTTTAGGTGACGGGATCTGGCAATGGACGGCAACCGGTAATTACAACGCCGGTACTATCCTTAATTTCAAAACAACTGTTGACGGTACGATTACTGCAGGCAGTCTTGTCGCAACTCCGGGAAGTGTCTCATGGATCGAAGGGAACGGAGAAGCAGTTATTTCATATACCGGTGACCAGTTCTTCCTGTATCAGGGAACTGAGGCTAGCCCTGTTTTCATAGCCGGAGCACACTGGAATGTGGAAACGGGTTCTACGATATCTAACTGGGACGGATTCGCGAATTCAAATAAAACTTCCGCACTTCCCGCAGCTCTCTCGGGAAGTAATTACGCCATATGGCTTTACGGCTCCGGACCGACCGAATATGACAATTTCATGTATAACAGCGCGCACGGATCATCAGGAACTCCCGACGAGATAAGAAATCTTGTGACCAATATAGCCAACTGGTATGTCGACACCTCGAATGCCACCCCGTATACGATCTATCCGTTCAGTCCGTCTTCGTTCAGTGTAACTCCGGGTACTACTGCTCCGGCAATAACTACGACGTCAGCGACTTCCATAACGTTAAACAGCGCAATAACGGGCGGAAATGTGACCGACGACGGCGGCGCGACTATCACGGCAAGGGGAGTATGCTGGAATACTACGATTAATCCTACCACATCGAACCCTCACACTACGGAAAGCGGCACAACAGGTTCATTCACTTCTAGCATCACAGGACTGAGCCCGGGAATTTTATATCACTACAGATCTTACGCGACTAACTCTCAGGGAACCAGCTACGGTGCCGACCTTACTTTTACTACGGTGCCCGTTAATCCTGAATCTGTTACCATCGCGAATACCCTTACCGAGATCACCGTATCGTGGAATGCCGTGATCGGAGCTACATCGTACAAAATATATTATTCGACCGATCCATACACAGGTTTCACGGAAGACACTTCGGGTTCATTCAACGGCACCAGCTGGACGGCTCCGCTGTCGGTCGACAAACACTTTTATTATGTTGTGGCAGTAAACTAATAACATTCTGCTTACATATCGGGTACATCACTCTGCGTTAACTGTACCTTTTACTATCGGGAATCCGTTCTTTTGCCATTCCGTAATCCCGTATCTCATATTATAGATATTCTTGAATCCGTTGTCGATAAGTATCTTGGCGGTAACCGTGCTCCTGTTCCCCGTTGCGCAGTATATCAGTACCGGTTTGTCCTTATGATCAGCGATTTTCGTGTATTCACTCTGAATTACCTGAACAGGAATAAGGATCGATCCTTCAATGTGTCCCTGATCGTATTCCATAGGCGTTCTGACATCTAATATCAGCGGAGAAATGTTGGCTATGATCTCTTTCGCCTCCTGAGCGTTCACGGCATGATAGTTCGGCTGTTCGTACTCAACGACCTTGATCTTTCCCTTAACTGTTCCATAAGTAAAGTCGTACTCGCCGGTCTTTTTGAATTTGACATAATTCTTAGCACCTTCTTTAGGTGGAAAATCATGCTTTATTTCAAGGCCTTTGACCTCAAGCGTCCTGCTCTCCCCTTCCACGGACGGGAAAACGACATAATCCCCTCTATAAAGAGTAATGTTCTTTGAGTTGACATCTTCGTTCTTCAGAACTCTCAGACCGTTTACGATCTCTCCCGATATTTCAGCTGCCGCAGCGCTTATCAGTCCCGCTATCATCAGTCCCGCCAGTAATAATGTTCTCATTTTC
>QKDR01000036.1 GCA_003252515.1 Candidatus Delongbacteria bacterium
AACGGGTTCGAGTTCCGGAAAGAATTTTTAAAACAGTTGAAATTGAAAGACCAGGCTTTAGTAAGTTACTATTACAAAGTTCCTGGAACTCAGACAACGGACAGAAAGACATCATATTTCAAATTATACCCCGAACTCAACTGGGTAGTAGCTCAGGGGTACTACGACAATCAGATCAACAGCATAATCAAAAGTGATGTTTTAAGATACAGGAACGATTTTATTACCAGAATACTACTTATAATTTTACTTACGACCATCTTCGTGACCGCGTATTATTTCGTATTCGGTAAATTCTCAAAAAGAGTTCAGGTAACGATCCTGCGTTACCGGGCCGGACTTGAAGAAAAGAACAGGATGCTCAGCGAGGAGATCGAACTGACGAGAAAACAGAAAGATGAGATATCCGAAGCAAGTGACTATATAACAAAACTGTACGAATCTGTTCCCGTTGGGATCGTTCTTATTTCTACTGAGAACAGAAATATTATCAACATCAACAATGCCGGACTTTCTATACTCGGATATCAAAAGGATGAGCTCTTAGGCAAAAAATGCAATTACTCTTTCTGCCCCGCTCTGGCGAATAAATGCCCGATTATCGACGAAGGTAAAGAGCTGGATAATTCGGAACGGATAGTTCTTCACAAGAACGGCAACGCGATCACTGTTCTTAAAAAAGCCTGCAGGATCGCGTATAAGAACAAGAAATATATCCTTGAATCTTTTATTGACATTACGAAAATAAAGAAAGCCGAAACAGAATTGATAAGACTCAAGAACGAAGCTGAACAGGCGAATTTTGAGAAATCGAGATTTCTCGCGAATATGAGCCATGAGATCAGAACTCCTATGAACTCTATTTTCGGAATGACAAAGATCCTTTCTCAGAGTGAGCTTACAAATGAGCAGAAAGATATACTTGAAACGATCATTTCCGCTTCAGACATTCTGCTGAAGATACTTAATGACATTCTGGATTTTTCAAAGATCGAGTCAGGAAAAGTACTGATAGACAATTCTCATTTCAGTCTGAAGCAGCTGGCCGATTCAATTGCGTATCCCCACAAGGTTAGACTTTCTGATACATCGGTACTGTTCAAGATCGAATACATCCCTGAAAATTCACCTTTTGAGTTTTTCGCGGACAAGACCAAGATCGGTCAGATATTAAATAATCTTATCGCGAACGCAGTAAAATTCACTCAATCAGGAAATATTACAGTTACGATCAATGATATTGGAGGCTCAGATAAGACACACAGAGTTAAATTCAGCGTTGCAGACACAGGGATAGGGATCTCAAAAGAAGCACTGGAAAAGATATTCGAAAGATTCAACCAGGCAGATATAAGTACTACAAGAAAATACGGCGGAACAGGACTTGGACTGACCATAAGCAAACGTCTGACCGAGATAATGGGAGGAGAACTTACTGTAGAATCAGAACCAGGGAAGGGAAGCATATTCAGATTCTATCTTGATCTCCCGGTATCAGAAGAGCATGATGACAAATCGGATCCTTCAGGAACAGTCAGCAGCAGTTACGATCTGTCTGACATAACAATACTCGTCGCTGAAGATAATATTCTCAATCAGAAATTTATATCTAAGCTACTTGACAGAAAAAAAGCGGTCTTTAAGATCGTGGAAAACGGAAATGAAGTTATAACCGAGCTCTCGAAGAACCGCTACGACATTCTTCTGATGGACGGTCAGATGCCTGAAATGGACGGTATCAGAACTACGGTCGAGATTAGAAAAAGCGGAATGGAATACAGAGATATTCCGATCATTGCTCTTACGGCATCGGCTCTAATAGAAGACAGGCAGAAATTTCTTGACGCGGGAATGAATGATTATCTGGCAAAACCTATTGATGAAGAAATGCTGTTCAGTTCGATTGCGAAATTTGCCGGGGATAAAATAAAGTTCACTTCAGTTGAAGAGAAATTAGTGGCTCATTCATGGCAATTTATTGACGAAAAAGAATTTCTGTTGAAAATGAAACAGCTGGGCAGAGATACTTTTCTGGACATACTTGAATTATACCTGAAAGACCTTCCTGAGAAACTGATAAAAACAGATTCTGCTCTGACTTCAGAAATTCAGGACGACATAGGATTCGAGACTCACAGCCTTAAAGGAATAGTGACTAATTTCGGAACAGGAAAATTCGTGGACCTCTGCAAAGAGCTCGATCTGATATCATCCGGTAATGATATAAAAAAAATTAAATCTGTGTTCGATAAAATCATCAACATATCTTCTGATTACATCTCGGAACTTAAGGCTTTTATTGCTGATCACAGGAACTGATGAATTTCAGTACAATTCCACGGTAAATATATTACTTGACTTCGGTAGTTTTTAAATATAATTTTTTAGCGATAAAAAAATGAAAATCAAACAAAAGAGGTGAAAAATGGCTGTCAAAGTCGCGATAAACGGGTTCGGTAGGATCGGAAGAATGGTCTTCAGGATAATCCTGGAAAAGCAGGATATTGAAGTAGTAGGCATAAACGACCTGACCGACGCAAAAACTTTAGCTCATCTTCTCAAATATGACTCTGTACACGGTAAATTCAAAGGTGAAGT
>QKDR01000060.1 GCA_003252515.1 Candidatus Delongbacteria bacterium
AAAACGTTCTTTCTTCTGGAACTTGTAAGATCGGCGCAGTTTTCAGATCCGATCAAAAACTCACTGCTCTCCCCTATGCCTGATCATCTTGAAATATCAGAGGATGAACTTCTGGAATTTCTGAAATACGACGCGGCTGAACTTTCAGATAACAGAATTAAAATATATTATCCACAGTTTTTCAAAAATATAAATAAACTTAAAGCTAAAGTCAGATTCAGGAGCAGGAAGACCTCCGGTAGTTTTACCAGAGGTTCGATCACCAGGGTGATTCTGGATTTCGAATGGCAGCTGTATGCAGGCGATATCGTGATCGACAAGGAAACCGCCGAAGAGCTTCTAAACAGCAGCAGAGAATTCGTGAAGATCGGTGACAGTTACATAGAACTTGATAAGATAGCGCTCCGGAAGATAGTGAAGAACTTAAAGACCGAAGAGGAAAAATACAGTGACGGAGTATCTTTCTTCGAAGCGCTGAATTTCGACCTGACCGATGAGATCGAAATAGACAAATCCGAGATATTCCAGAACCTTATTGAGAATACCGATCAGTCAAAACAGTTCAGATATGTAAGCGAGATCGAAGGTTTCAGAGGAACGCTCAGGAACTATCAGGAAAAAGGTGTTTCGTTCCTCAGCTTTCTTGACGAACTCGGGTTCGGAGCTATACTTGCCGACGATATGGGACTCGGTAAAACGATTCAGATAATCGCACTGCTTCTGCATAAAAAAATAAACAGGACCGCTCTTATAGTTGCTCCGACGACACTTCTGTACAACTGGGAGCTTGAGATCAGAAAATTCTCGCCCTCTATCAGAACATACCTTCACTACGGCGTCAACAGGCTTAAAGACATTTCAGGCATTATCGGCGATTATGATGTGGTCATATGCAGCTACGGGATCGTTAAAAGGGATCTTGACATGCTTCTGCAGCACCAGTTCTCCTATATAATTATAGACGAGGCCCAGTACATAAAGAACGCCTCCAGCGATCAGGCGAGAGCGGTCAAGAAACTGAGAGGCGAGAACAGGTTCGCGCTGACCGGAACTCCGATAGAGAACAGGCTCATGGAACTCTGGTCCATCATGGATTTTGTCAATCCGGGACTCCTGCTTGACGGAAGATCGTTCTTCAACAAATATGAATATCCGATAATGAAAAATGACGAGGTTCTTAAAAAAGAACAACTTCACCAGGTGATCAGTCCGTTCGTTCTGAGAAGGATGAAGACCGACAAAGAAATTATTAGGGACCTTCCGGAAAAACAGGAAATAAAGATATATCTCCCTCTTACCGACGAGCAGGCGGTTCTTTACGACGATGAGATCAGAAAGATAGAAAAAGAGATCGATGAATCTGAAGGGAATTTCGGCAAAACGAATATGCTCGCCACCATAACCAAACTGAAGCAGATATGTAATCACCCCTCAACCTATCTTAACGACCATACCGGTGACTGCGGCAAAAAACGATCTTCCAAACTTGACAGTCTTGTGGAAATGGTGGACACTATCGAACAGGAAGGCAGAAAATCCATAATATTCACGCAGTTCATTGATAGCGGAAAACTTATCAAGAAGAGGATATTCAACGACCTGGGAAAGAAAGTACTTTTCTTCCACGGTTCTCTCGATCTTGAATCAAGAAGAGAGATGATTGAGGAGTTCGAAAATGATGATACGATCCCCGCAATGGTACTGTCGCTTAAAGCAGGAGGACTTGGTCTGAACCTTACAATGGCCAATTACGTTTTCCACTTCGACAGGTGGTGGAACCCCGCGGTCGAGAACCAGGCCGTAGACAGGGTTTACAGGATAGGTCAGAAACTGAATACCTTTGTTTACAAATTCATCTGCAAAGGAACGCTCGAAGAAAGGATCGATGATCTTATTGAGAGTAAGATAAGGCTTTCAGACGGAATAATTCCAAAAGGCGACAGCATAATCTCAGAGCTGACCGAGAAGGAATTCATCAATCTGATAAAGAGGATGTAAAATGGAATTTGACAAGAATATCATATGGTGGTTCGACGAATTTAACGACAAACTGTATAAAGACGCGAATATAACAAAGTTCAATCTCGGAAGAAAACTGTTCAACAAAAGGGCCATAAGATTTCTTTCAATTGAGGAGAACGACGTCAGCGCAGTAATTTACGACGGCAAAAAAACTTACTATGATGTCAGCATTGTTCTCTCCCCGCTGAACTATCGTGATTCCGAAGCGATCGATGATATTTTCAGATCCGATATGAGCCTTGCTGTAGATCTTGTGAACGGGAATTTTTCCAGAACGCTGTATGATCGGCTTGTTGACAGGAATATAGATATTTTTCCTTCATGGAGTGATCTGAATTATAAATGTTCATGCAGGAAAACAAAAAAATGCGAGCATACGGCAACCGTTCTTCACAGAATAATGAACGAGATAATATTTGAACCTTCAATGATATTTACTCTGAGAGGATATAAATGCAGCGATATTTTTTCACTTATACTCGGAGATCCTGATTTCGAGCTGTCCGAAACAGAGCAGCGGCCTGAGCTTACCATTGATCACTATGAAGTAAAAAACAGCAGGTTCGATGTTACCGGGATAAACCCTCTGATCTATTACGGAATTGAGATCCCCGATCCTGACCTGTCAAACGTTCAGGAATCAAGACTGACAGACTCAAGATTGTACCACGGTAAGATCAGGGATGAATTTTACGGGATCTACGACAGTCTTACGGAAATCCTTAAGATAAACGTCAAGAAATTTTAAATAAACACACCGGGATAAAATAATGAAACCTAAAGTACTCACTATTATCACTGACGGGATAAACTGCAACGTTGAGACCGGAAGAGCTTTCGAACTTGCCGGGGCCGTCAGCGAAGAAATCCATTTAAATCTTCTTCTGGAAGGAAAAATATCGCTTAACGATTACGACATCCTGGCTTTTTCAGGTGGTTTTTCATACGGGGACGATGTTAAGAGCGGAAAAATATTCTCTCTGAAACTTTTAAAACTGAAAGATGATCTGGAGAAGTTCATGACCGATAAAAAGCTTATTATCGGCATCTGCAACGGGTTTCAGGTAGTCACTACACTCGGTTTCATCCCTTATAATACACTCGGTGAACCGAAAGTGTCTCTATACTGGAATGACAGCGCTCACTTTGAATGCAGGTGGGTTGACCTTATCGTACCTGAAGAAGTAAATTCTCCGTGGCTTAAAGGGCTTAACGGTAAAACTGTCAGGATCCAGGCCGCCCATGCAGAGGGCAGACTAATGACAGCCACTTCTGAAGAGTATGAGAAACTGTTTGAAAACGGCCTTGTAGCTTTCCAGTATGCCGGTCCTGACGGGAAACCCACAGAAACATACCCATACAACCCCAACGGTTCTGTAAAAGGCGTCGCGGGTCTTGTGGACATTACCGGCCAGGTACTCGGAATGATGCCTCATCCGGAAAGAAATTCCGAAATATTCCAGCACCCGCAATTCCGCTCCCTTCAGGATGACCGCGAACCTGACGGTCTTAAAATATTCAAAAACGCCGTAGAATATTTCAGATCGTGATCATGGACGTGATTACAAGATTAATACGGCTGGAGATATTTGTACTGCGGAAAGATCCGAAAGTACGCATCAAACTCATGATCAGTTTCCTGCTTATAATCTATGTCCTGTCTTTCGCCCTGTTCGAAACGGAAGCTAACATTCTCCCTTTCTTTTATTTCGGATTTTTCTTCGCGTCTCCCCTGATAGATTACAGTTATTATGTTGAGAGGCTCAACAACAGGTTCCAGCTGCTTATCGGTAAAGGTTTTACCCTCAGGCAGATAATTGTCGCGAAAAGTCTGGTGATATTCTTTTTCGGGCTGATATCAGGCACTTTATTCATGGTGCTTGCAATGTGGCTGAGCAGCTCCGGATTTCTGAACGCGGAACCTCCCCTGCATCTGTTCCGCTATCTTACGATGATAATGCTCTACAATTATTTCATAATTATTTTCTCGGGTATAATTCAGACCAGATTTGAAATAATATTTCCTATACGGCTGCTCAATATTCTGGGATTTATATTCTTTGTAAACTTCCAGAACAAAATGTCTGATCAGTACCTGAAATATTATTTCGGGACTCAGATGATCTCGCTTCTTGCTTTGATCTCACTGATGGTTTACATCGCCGGAACTCTAAATAAAGATAAAATTTCGTAGGAGGTTCCATATGATCTCCGGTTTCCTTCCGCTTATACTTCTATATCCTGAAACTCATTACAGGTTCAGATATTTCTCGTTCTCAAAATATTTTAAAAAAGAACCCGAAATTATAATCGATATGCCTTATAAAAGCCTGACGGGGAAGTTCCCGGTCTTCCTCATTATAAAAGATTCAGACCTCTTTCCCGTTCTGGTCTGGGAAATCAGATTCAGTTTCCTTTTCGAGGACGGAAGCACTTACGTTAAAACTAACCTTATGGAAAAGGAATATAATTCTGGTCTTGATTTTGAAGTATTCAATTTCGATTTCAGCGAAAAACACGGTTTTGTGAATCTCAGGGCGGAAATATTCTACTATGCGGGCCAGAAAAGACACTCGGCGGTCAATGACAATCTGAAAGATATAACTACCGAGCTGGAGATATTCATTAACGACGACGAGGAATTTTTTGATAATTATCTCCAGGGTGATCTTCATTTCCATTCTCAATACACTTCGGATCAGGTCGAGTTCGGAGCCCCGGCGGAAGCCGCGAAATTATGCGCGGAATGTCTCGGACTGAATTTTTTCGCGCTGACAGACCACTCATACGACCTTGACGACGAACCTGAAAACTATCTTAAACAGGATCCCGAGCTGAAGAAATTCGAAGAAATGAGATCGGTGTGCGATGAACTGACAGATGAAAATATAATTGTGTTACCGGGTGAAGAGATAACCGTGAGGAACGGGAAAAACAGGAATGTACATCTTCTTGTTTACGACGAAAATTTCTTTTACGGCAGCGGTGACGGCGCGGAGAACTGGCTGAATACGAAAAGCGAGAACAGCATAAGTGATATTGTTTCAAATACAGGGGAAAACTCTCTGGTAATAGCCGCACACCCTTTCAATAAAACTCCCCCGCTCGAATACCTGCTGGTCAGAAGAGGTTTATGGAGTACCGAGGACGTTCTTGACAACAGTATCACTCATCTTCAGATACTGAACGGTGATTTTGACGAAAATTTCTTCAAAAGTCTTATGATATGGGTGCAGATGCTTCTAAAAGGCCACCGGATATTCATTACGGCAGGCAACGACGCTCACGGCAATTTCAACATTTTCAGACAGGTAAAGATCCCTATGCTTAAACTGACGACTGAACACAAACAGATCTTCGGGAAGTGCAGAACTGCGGTATATTCCGAATCCACGGATAAAATAAGTTTATTAAAAAGTATCCGTTCCGGGAACATGTATATTACTAACGGCCCGCATATAATGTTCACCGTGAACGATGGCGGAAAGACACATGAAACAGGTTCTTCTTTCAAACCGGAATCAGATAATCTGGAAGCTGAATTTTTCGTTAATTCGTCTACGTATTCAGGACCGGTAAAGGGAGTCGTTGTTTACAGAGGCTCAATAAATGCCTTCGACGAGAAGATCATATATGAAAAACAGCTTGTTGAATCTCTATACAGCTTCAGCGATAAGATAGATATGGTCAATGATAAGATTGATCATTATTTAAGGATCGAAGTTTTCACTTCCGCAGTCCACGGGAACGGGAAACACTATGAACACCGGGCATATTCCAATCCCATATGGATCGTGAAATAAAGGAGAATCCCATAAAAATGAAAAGAATTCTTACAATTATTTTCTGCCTGGCAGTTTTTTCACTGTCAGCTCAGTCGGACGAGAGTTCTAACCTGAGTTACGGAATGAAGCTTTTTAACGACAAAGTATACGACGTAGCTGTCACGCAGTTCAGATATTTTCTGGAGAAATACCCTTCAAGCGTTTCGGCACCTAAGGTCCAGTACCACCTTGCCGAATCTTATCTGTCTGCCGGTGACAAAGAAAGCGCTCTGAAAAATTATCAGAGGCTTATTCTCGAATATCCCGGATCGGAATACACCGAACAGGCTATCTTTAAAGCGGCCGAACTCTTCTACGAAACGGGAGAAAAGGAAAAGTCCGCGAGATATTATCTGCAGCTGAGAAATTATTTCCCGAAGTCAGCCAGAATACCGGAAAGTTATTTTAAAGGGATCAGTATATTCAGCGTTCTTGGAATGACAGATCAGATCAAAGAGAACGCGGCGATGCTTAAAAAAAATTATCCCTCCAGTCCCTATTCGGACCGGGCTCAGATCATACTGGCCGGAATTTATGAGAATGAGAATCAGACCGCCCTTGCAGGAAAAATACTGGGTGATGTATTCCGCTCAGCGGCAGGCGAAATAAAAGCGGAGGCCGGGATCGCCTATTCCGGATTCGCCGTCAGAAGGAACGAGCTTTCTGAAGCAAGAAAAATACTCAGAGAAACCTTCGGCCAGGCATCAAAAAAAGACAAATATTATTATGATATCCTTACCGCCTATTCCGAAATACTTCTGAGATCGGACAACCCGGATGAAACCGTCAGGGTCTTATCTGCGGAAAAGAACATTCCCGATGAATACAGAAAAAAAATACTCGTTCTCGAAGGGGATGCGCTGTATATGAAGGGGGATCATCCCGCGGCAGTTAATCGTTATGATGAAGCTATTTCTGTCTCTAAAGATATGACTACCGTACTTAAAAGGTCTTATGCGCTCGCAGCGGAAGGGAAATCATTTGAGGCCGCAGCGGATATCAGCCGTTTCATCGCATCTGCGGATATCAGTCTTGATGACGAGGCCGGTGCCGCGCAAAGCGCGCTTCTATTCGCGGCGGAAAACTATATAAAAGCGGAAAAACACTCAGACGCACTGACCGCCCTCAGGAAATACTCGGAACTCTTCCCAGGCGCGCAGAATTCACCCGTGATAGATTTCATGACCGCGAGAGCGTACTACGATTCGGGAAATTACTCCCAGGCCTATGAATATCTGAAGAAACACTATGAGATATATCCGGCTTCCGAGTTCGCTGACGATGCCGCGTTCCTGTCGGGGGAATCCGCCTTAAAGAACAGAGACTGGAAAAGAGCTCTGGACCAGTACGAGTTTCTCAGACAGAATTACGGCGCCTCCGAATACGCGGGGCTCGCTCATACCAGGATTACGTATCTTAACGATCACAGGATCAGAGAGGAGAACCTGAACGACAAGCTTGCGGACTTATCCTCCAGATCCCTTTTCGAGAACGACAGGTCCAAGCTAGTTTCAGACTGGGCAAGGTTTTATTTCTACGATCTGAAAGATTATGTGAAAGCCGCGGATTTTGTGAAGAAGTTTTACTCAATGAATGGGAACGCCGCACCGGATCCGGAGATAAAGTTCATCGAAGCAGTCTCAACTGTCAGAATACAGAACACGGAGAATTCGAAACTCAGTGTCGCGTATGACATATTAAGATCTGTTCTTTCTGATACAGGAGCACAGAAAAACCGGAGATCGAAAGCCGCCGCTGAAATGATAAGTATGGCTGACAGGATATTCGAAGGTGAAGCACTCGGTATGCAGTTAAACGGGATATACGGGATTGTCACTTCGGAAAATCTTGACGACACAGACAATTCACTGGGCATGCTGTATATAACAAAAATAAAAGGCTTAAGCGAACCCGCTGCTCTTATAACGGAGATAGACCGTATTTATACTGACAGAACGGACGCAGCCACATATTCAGGGGCTATGTTCCTTAAAGCGGAAGCAGTGAAGAGAACCGGTGATCAGGATAATGCCCGGGCGATTTACAGATATCTTGCTTCTGAAAGTCGTGATGCGGCCGCGAGGTTCGGCAGCCTGAACGCTCTTTCTGACGATCCCTCGATATCTTCGGAAGAACGGCTTGGTTTCCTTTCGTCTATCGAAAAAGAATTCCCTTATTTATATTCAGAGAGAGCGGTAACGGAAAGAAAGGCTGAGATATACCTTTCAGGCGGAGAGAACGAAAAAGCTCTCGGTGAATATCTGAAGCTGCAGAATGAAATTGACAAAAAAGCTGTATTCGCCGCCGGAAATACAGGCGTTAAAGACTGGTCGTCAAAAATAGCCGGTATATATTTTACTCTGGCGGACTACAACAGAGCTGAAACCTACTATCTTAAAGCGCTGTCCTCGGCCGGAGCTGAAAAAGACAGGTCGTCCCTGCTCGCGAAACTTTCGGAAATATACCGCTCTACAGGTAATAAAGAAGCGCTTGAGGAAAATCTGAAAGCCGTCAGTTCATTATCCGGCGGGGAAAGAGGTTATGAAGCCGCTCTGGCGCTTGCGGAACTGGAGTTCGGGAAAGACAATATCACAAAAGCTATATCGCTGTATCAGGACATCCTGAAGAAATATAAGCCTGAAGACAGAAAACCCGTCGAGTCTAAGATCATCATTGCCCAGTATACAAAAAAATCGATCTCCGACGGCGACAAGCTGCTTGCGGATTTCAGGAAAAAATATAAAGATGATTACGATAAAAATGAGTATGAACCGGAGTTCTATCTTTCCAAATCCAACGGCTATCTCGCCATGAAGGAATATGACAAAGCGCTTAAAGGCTATAAAGCTCTGACCAAAGATTATCAGGAAAGCAGACTGGCGCCAAAAGCTATGTACGGTGAGGCTATCGTACTTTACAACATAGGTAAAAAGGACGAGGCTTTTGATATCTGGGAAAAGATCGTACAGAATTATCCTGACGACGATATCACTGTCGAGACCAATTATCACCTCGGAGCCGTATACAACAACCGCGAGGAGTACGACAAAGCCATTACGTCATTTCAGAACATTATCAAATTCAAAAAAGATCATTCACTTAAAAAGAACGCCTACAAGAACATCATCGACCTCTATCTCAAGCTGGGTTTCAACGACGCGGCGGCCAGGATGATAAGGGACTATATTTCATATTATCCGGACGAGGAGGACGTTTTCCAGAAACGCATCGAGATAGGTAATATATACCAGAGGAACGGTGAGTTCGACACCGCGCTGGACTATTTCAAGCGCCTGATCTACGAGGCAAAAGGCGACGACGAGGCCGCATGCCAGTTCTTTATCGCTGAGACCTACATGATGATGAAAAATTTCAGACAGGCGATCACGGAGTTCATGAAGGTTAAATACATGATCAAGACCAACTCACCTTTCGAATGGTCGCTGACGGCTATGTACAACACTGCCCTCTGCTATGAGGAGCTCGCCGAATACGACAAAGCTCTCGATATACTCAATGAAATTGTCTCGAACCATTCTTCCGATTCATACGGCAGACAGGCTAAAAAGATAGTCGAAAGGATCGAAGGCAAAAAAAATATTCAGAGATAAAATAAAAAAAGCCCGGAATAGGGCTTTTACTTTATATCAAATTCTTACTACTTGACGCTTCCTTCAGCGGTGACGCAATAGAACTTCTTCGCATCGGTTGATCTTACCGTCCATTCAGTGGCGTTCAGATCCGAGATCAGAAGAGTCCATCCCGCAGGGAACGCGGCATACGGATCGTCGGTACCGTAGACATTGTACACTTCACCTTTTTCCGGTTCTTTGCCTGTCCCCCACGACAGAGTCACATAATTGCCTTCAATCATGATCGAGACGGGCGAAGGCGGATAATATAAAGGATCGTAAACAAAAGAATCAGGTGATTTTTTAAATCCGGTACTTATAGCCGGATTAATGTGCTCAGGTTTGACACGCCAGTAATATCTTCCGTTATTCTC
>QKDR01000177.1 GCA_003252515.1 Candidatus Delongbacteria bacterium
TCGCGTTTTATTATACTTCTGTTATAGTATTTTGTATTATTCAGCACGAACATTATGAAGAACACGACAAAACTGGTAAGCATGGTAAGAACTACTCCGGATATTCTGAAAAACAAAGTCTCATCCGGTACTTTCCAGCGGTCTATTTCTTTCTTATTTGACTTTTCTTCCATTATATTTTCAGGCTCTCTTTTCAATTTTGCTTCATTAATTTATTGCTATATATGACATTAGTCAAGTCAATAATTTACGCAAAATCAGACATGAATTAGTATTTGCTTTCCGTGCATTTTAAAGTTAAAATACATGATATGAATAAAATTAAAACAATAACTCTTCTTTTCATATTCCTTTTACTGTCAGATCCTTTATCGGGGAGAGATAAACTGATGTTGTCTGTTTATAGTGACAATATATATATTCTGGACGGTTTTGATAAAACTCTTTCAGTGTACGGTTATGACCTGAAGAAATCAAGTACAGTAAACCTGAATAATGTATCGCCTTCAGGATTTTTCGATTTTTTCTCTGTATACGATCCTTACAGATATTTTCTGATCGACTCGATGAACGGAACGGTCTGGCAGCTGGACGGTAACTATAATGTCAGAGAGAAACTGACCGATCTTAAAGCCGGGAACAGAGATCTGGCCGGGTATCTTTTTCCTGTATCCTATAACTCGCTTATAACCGCGCCTGTCGAAAAGGACGGTATCTGGCTACTGAGGAACGGATACATTTCGGAGATCGTATCTTTCGAAAGTTCATTTACAGATATGAGAGTGTCAGGAAATGAGGTGTTCGTTCTTTTTCATGACAGGATAGCGGTCTATTCTCCCGAAGGGATATATAAATATACAAAACCTGTATCCGGAGAATATGAAAAGATCCGGATCAATAGTGAGAATATATTTCTTTATACTGGAAATTCCGTAACCTCTGTCAGCAGGCTCAACGGGGAGATTAAAGAATACGCTACAGGAAAGATCACAGATATGGAAGTAACTGAGAATATGATCATCTACATCAGTGACACTGAATTAAGCCTCAAGGGTATAAATTTTGAATAAAGCCAGAGTTCTTTACGGGAACGGGAATGAGTATACAGTACTATTGGACGGGAACGAGATCTCCGCGTTCCTGAAAGGCAAACTTCTGCATACGACAAAACGCTCCCATCATCCTGTCTGTCCCGGTGATTTTGTAAGGATCGACGATTCCGGAAGCGAGCTGGTGATAGCGGAAGTGCTGCCGCGCGTGAACAAAATATCCAGACCGGCGAACTACGGCATAAGGAAGGAACAGGTCATCGCCGCTAATATAGACTGCCTTTTTCTGGTAACATCAGTGTATTCGCCCAGACTGAATACAGGCTTTCTGGACAGAATACTCGCTTACAGCAATATGCAGCAGATCGATACGAAGATCATAGTGAACAAGGCTGATTACGGGACCAGCGGAGAGGAGCAGGAATATATTGACGGCTACCGTTCGGTCGGATACGATGTCATCGAAACTTCCGTAAAGGAGAAAGTGAATATCGAAAAGGTCGTCGGGCTGACAAAAGACAGGATCACAGCATTTGTCGGTAATTCCGGAGTGGGAAAGTCATCTCTCCTGAACATTATCGATCCGGAGATAAGCCAGAAGGTCAAAGAAACTTCTTCGTACTCGCTTAAAGGAAAACACACTACAAAACAGGCGAGGCTTTTCAGACTTATGAACGGCGGGTATATACTTGATACTCCGGGCATCAGGGAGTTCGGAATGTGGAATATGGATTTTGAGGAACTCAAGAACTTCTTTCCTGAGATCTATAGGCTCAGTCCCGAATGCAGATACAGGAACTGTCTTCACACAGATGAACCCGGCTGCGCTGTTTTTGAAGCCGCAGAGAACGGCGACATACCGCTTTTCAGGTATGAGAATTATTTAAAGATATTTCAGACCTTGTACGATAACAGGAATATATATTTTAAAAAAGATCAATAAAAAAGGCGCCTAAGGCGCCTTTTTTATCATTCTTCTTTTTTTGCTTTAGGTTTCTTTTCCGCTACCGGTTTCTTTTCCGCTACCGGTTTTTTTTCAGCAGGAGCTTTCTTTTCCGCAGTCTTTTTTTCAACAGCTTTTTTCTCTACGGCTTTTTCGGTTTTCTTTTCCGGAGCCGGTGTTTTTTTCTCGACTATTTTCTTTTCCTCAGCCTTCTTTACGTTCAGCGGCTGTGAAAGAGGATTAACAGCTTTATCTTTCTTCAGTCTCGAATTTCCTGACGATCCTTTGAATATTTTCCCTTTTCTTGTTCTCTTGTCGCCTTTACCCATTTCTTACTCCGTTGTTGTCTTTATTTAGTTTCGCTGGAATATAAAACAATTTTTGCGCCGTTTCCACTAAAAAATCAAATAAAGGTGTCCGTTGATCCGCGTTTTACCGACAATGACCTGTTCTTTTCGACCGGATACAGAAGTCTGTAATACAAATATGATGAAAGAACGTAAAATACCATGGTGAACGCAAAAGGAAGCATATATCCGGTGTGCTCTATCAGATATCCTCCGATGTTAGCGGTGATCCCCCATGTGAACAGCCAGGCGAGCGAAAGAAGACCACTTGTAATCGACCTGTCGTCGGGATGTACGCATTCCATCGAGAAATTCGATGAGATCGGCGCGGACATGTTCATAAGAGCGTTCCTGATGAGGAAAGCGATCACGGCGAGAGGAAGATAATGAGATATCCCGAGTATAAGCAGGAACGGCAGTGAAAATACCTGCGACATTATGACGGACATTATCTTTCCGAAGCGCCGCGCGAGCAGAGGTGCGGTCAGTGCTCCGCCTATCGTGAACAGCTGTGCGAGGGCGAAAAGCATTCCGATATTATTGGCGCTGAGCTCGAATCTTGTTTTGAAATAAAGATTTAAGAAAGGTATTGTCATTCCCGCGCCCAGTCCAACAATCATTGGCGGAACCGCCAGATAGGCAAGCAGTTTTTTCGGTGTCTTGAGGTTTAGACGGAACTTCTTTCCTTCACCGCCTTCTCCGGTCAGCGAGATCGTTCTTACTTTTATCTTCGAATAGAATATCAGCGAAACTACCGCTATTACAAGATGAACGAAGATGGCGGTCTTGTATCCGGTCGCCGCCGAAATTCCCATCTGCTGTATCAGGTCGGGCAGACTGCCGGCGACAAGATTGCCTGTAATTCCGGACAGTAGAGCGACGGCGTGGTTGATCGAAAAAAGATGTGTCCGCTCTATCTCGCCGCTTGACTGCATCAGAAGCGGTCCGCCGATAACGGAGCTGAACGCTCCGGCCGATCCGGCTATCGCGATTCCCGCCATTATCATCTGCAAAGTTTCCGCCTGTATCGCGATGGAGTATCCGAGAGACATCATCACGGGAACTATCAGCATTACGGGTTTTATAGACATCTTTCTTATAAGATATGCTGCGGGAAAGATCATAAGTACTGTCGCGTATGTCCCGACTGAAAGAATGTGCCCTATCGTTCCTTCTCCCCTGCCCGAAGCTTTCAGATAAAGATTGAACAGAAGACTGAACCCGGTAAATCCGAAGCCGGCGAAGAAATTCCCTATAAGAAAGTTCCACGCGTCTTTACGGATTATTTTTGATATCCCGATATATTCTCTGAATATACTTTTCATAGTGCGGAAATATATTTAAAATTTTACGATTGTAAAGCAAAATTATATATAAAAGCGGAGAGACAGGGATTCGAACCCTGGGTACCCGTGAAGGCACAACGGTTTTCGAGACCGCCCCGATCGACCACTCCGGCATCTCTCCGACTAAAAAAGCGATGAATTATAAGTCATTTCCGTCGGATAATCAATTAAAATGTCTATTTCGAATTCTGATATTTCTTCAGCACGCCATTCTCAAAGTGAAGATACAGGCTGTTTCGCGGATAGTTCCACTGCTCCGCCGATCCTCCCGGTACGATAGATCTGCTTTTACTGTCAGGCGCACCGAGACTTTCTGCCGCCATATCGTCCGTCATACCTATCCAGTAATAACCCTTTAACAATTTTTCTCCGATATCCTGACCGTAGCGGGAAATTAAAAGTTTCCGCCTCTCCAGTTCCTTTCTCGCTTTGCGCTCTTCTTCGATCTTTGCAATTCTCGCTTCCTCGTCCCGTTTCAATTCCTCTTCTTTTCTCGCCAGATCGTCCAGAAATATCTTCAGGTCAGGATTCTTTAGTATATTCTGCTCGAGAGTGTAGCCGGTCACTTTTCCTTTTCTGACAAGAAGCTTACCTTCCTTGTATCCCAAAACTGAAAGCTCTTCACCCTTACCGTACTCCGCCAGAACAGCCGAATAGGTATCAGTATCTTTTTTTATGTATCCCAAAGTAGCCGCTTTTACTTTGATCTCTCTGCCTCCGCCGGCCTGTCCGATCAGTTCCCTGCCTCCGATCTCATCGATCAGCCTGTTGATCAGCTTCAGCGAATCCGACTTGATATTAATTTCGTTGATCAGTCTGATCTTGTAGCTGTTCAGTTTGTCGAGCTTATTTTGTTCCGATCCTGACTGAGCAAAAGCCGCAAATATAAAAACCGTGGTTATGCTTAAATAAAATATTTTTCTCACTGACCCGACCCTCCATTCTTGATTTTCAATAATACTGCAAAAACATCCTGAAATCAAGAAATAAAAAAGGGACTGTCAGCGTCTGTTTTCGCTTTCCCTTTTTGACAGGTCGTAAAAAAGCAGGTAATAATAATAAGGAAGTTTTTCCTTATCCTGCTTCTTGTTTTTCATCTGTAATTCTGTACTTGTGTCTTCTTTTTGTACTTGTGTCTGATCTGTTTTCATAACCTTCTCCCTTTCCGTATTTACTTAACTGTTCATATAATAACGACAAAAATGCGATCTTCAAACAGAAGTCTGACAAAATGATAAAACTACGGTATGAAATGTGATTTATTTACAATAAATAATTATATATTCTACAACTTCTCTACTTTATAGCCTTTCTTTTCCAGAATCTTCGCGATCCCTTCATTATCCACTATGTGACCTGCTCCGACTACGATGAAGTATGTTTGTTTCTTATCCTGTCTGAGCCAGCCGTCTATCTTTGCGGTCATCGTGACGTTTCTGTCCCGGATCAGTTTGTCGTAAACCGGTTTAAGGTCGGGATTATCCTTCATTTCCTTATTGATAATCGAGGACATGCTCTTCACATCATCCTCTTTCCATGCTTTGACCATCTCGTCATATTTCTCTTTGAAATTCTCTGTCTCGTCAAGTGCGCTCTCAAGGAATTTTATCTGGAGTTCGTCAGAAAATCCGCTTAACAGGTCGATCTGAAATTCCGCTGATTCGAGCTCAAGGATATTTTTTTTCTTTTCCGCAGCGGATTTAAGAAAGTGCATATCTATCCCGTTGTCCATTTTATAACCCATTTTCATTATCATAAGCTGCGGGATCGTAAGCGCGACGAGCCACGGTCTCATCATCTTCACCTGTTCTATATTGATCAACTTGATGCTGTCCAAAGTTACCTTAAGCTTTTCATACAGCTCGGGTTTCAGTACTGACTCCAGCGAGAGTCCGTCGAGAATGAATCCTTTTGACATTGTCAGCATCTGTATCCTGCTCTGATCTATATTGTTCATATCCGCTTCGACCACAAGATGATTCGAACTTTGGAAAGCTTTTTCTATCTTTGAGCTTAGAGGATAAATGTCATCCGGCACAATGTGGATCGACCCGAGAAGGTAAGCAGTAGAAGTTCCGCCCGTTACTTTCCATAAGAAATTGCCCTTCTCACCGGCAGTCAGGCTGAAAGCAAATACAATTATCAGTATTAATATGATATGCCTTTTTATAGTCCTCATTTCTTTGCCCTCTTTAATTTTAAAGTGAAAATAATCAAATCGGACTTACAAATCAAGCAATAAAAAAGGCCTCATTTCTGAGACCTTTTTCGTTGAGGAGTGAGTGTATGAGGGGTATCTTAGAAATTGTGTCTGAACTTGGACAGACTGTTCCTGAATCTGAAAGTGAAGTTAACTGCCTCTACGGCTTTTTTATCTTCAACTGTCATCTTGGTTTTATCTATCTTCATTTTGCGCTCCTTTTTTTTGTGTTATTTCAATTACAATGGTAATATAATTATATAATGAAACGAACAGAACCTTTCTCCGACGAAATGAATATTTAGGAGGATGAGATGCAGTTCTGTCATATTAGGATATTATTAAATCTCAGTATGCTGGTCAAGTTAAACAGACGCCCTTGAATATTGTACGGATTTTGATTAAATTGCCTTATCAATTCACAGGAGACCGCAATGAGATATTTTAAGAAGATGACCGGCGAACGCTGCTACCTGTCCCCCATCAACGTGGATGATTATCCGGTATACACGAAATGGATGAACGATATTGAAGTCACCTCGGGGCTGGGTAATTACACGCATAATTTCGCTCTGGGTACCGAACGGGAAGTGCTGGAAAAACTCTCGAAAGACCACAACTACGCGATAATCGACAATATCAAAGATGAAGTGATCGGCAACTGCGGATTCTTCAGGATCAATCATCATGAACGGAATGCTGAATGCGGGATCTTCATAGGCAACAAGGAGTACTGGAACAAGGGTTACGGCACCGAGGCTCTTTCGCTTCTTCTTGCCTACGGCTTCGACTACCTCAACTTCAGGAACATAATGCTCAAAGTATTCTCCTTCAACGAAAGGGCGATCGCATCATATAAAAAGATCGGTTTTAAAGAGATCGGAAGGCGAAGGAAGAACGTTGTCGTGAAAGGGATCGAGTATGACGATGTTTACATGGACATTCTGGACGAGGAATTCCGCAATGGCTAAATTCATTTTCACCTGCAGTAACGGCTACGAAAAACATCTGTCAGACGAACTTGTATCGAAAGATTTCAGACTTCTTGATATTCTGCCCGGATTCGTACTAACGGTCAGGGATGACAAATTTGTAAGCGGTGTAAAAGACCTTTGCTTCCCTCATTTCTGCATGATCTTTCCACAGCTGATCGAAGGCGGTTCCGTCAACTCTCTGGGGAAAGAAATAGCCGAAAGATTCTTCAATATTAATAGGGACAGGGAATTCGACGGTCCGTGGCATTTTCTTTCCGGTTTCGATCCCGAAGTGAAGGGTCTGGGAAAAAGAGAGTCAGCTGTCGCAGAACAGGCGCTTGTGAACCTGAAGCGCATCGCGGGAAAGGTTGCCAGACTGGCGGAGACGGATCTGCCTGCACAGGCAGAAAGACAGAACGGGCTTTTTCTTTATTTCTCGGATTTCGGTAAGGTCTGGCTCTCTACGGAATTCGTGTGGTTCGGGCAGAGACGCGTCTCCGATGATCCTGCGGCTCCGTCAAGATCGTACCTCAAGGTCGAGGAAGCGTACCGCGTGTTCGGAGCGGAGCCGGAGTCCGGCGACACCGTGTGCGACCTGGGCGCGGCGCCGGGCGGCTGGAGCTACAGCGCGGCCAAACGCGGCGCGAAAGTTACCGCCGTCGACAACGGAGAACTTAAGGGCGGCGCCCGGGACAACGCGAACATCAGGCGGCTCTCAGCGGACGCGTTCACTTTTGAGCCGGATAGAAAGTATGACTGGCTGTTCTGTGATATGGTCGAACACCCGAACATGGTAACGAAGCTGCTAGAAAAATGGATCGAAAAAGGATGGTGCAGAAATTTTATCGTAAATCTGAAATTCGGCAGAACAGACCCTGTCGAACTTATCACGAAACTGAGTTCGCCCCAGTCGCTATTGAAGAAAAGATGCCTGTATTTCGATATAAAACATCTTTATCACGACAGGGAGGAGATCACGCTTCTCGGACGGCTTGAATAATTTTTATCTTGTTTTTCAGTGTTATTTCGTATTATATTGTAAATTCAACTAATACAATGGAGGGAACGAATTGGAACTATACGATCTTGTAATGCCGTTCGGTGTAATAACATATATTTCGATCCTGCTGGCAGTACTTACAGGAAAGAGGGTAATAAAACTTCATCCTAAATGGCACAGAATAATCGCCGGCACGGCTCTGTTATTCGGATCACTGCATGCAACTATTATAATATCATACAGCCTCTAATTAAAAGGAGAGAAAAATGAAAAGAATAATTCTCACGGTCATGGCAGTTGTTTTCACTTCAGCCCTTTTTGCGCACCCCGCTACTGAGATCAAGGCTAAATTCGCTTTACCGGCAAAGAATCTTGTTCTGACTTATCTTCACACTGTCAAGGACAACGCCCAGCATTTTATCTCGGAAGTCAAGATAGAACTTAACGGGAAAAACATCATCACTCAGAACCTCTCGATGCAGGACAATAAAATATCGGGCGATCTGATGTTCAAGATCCCGGAAGCTAAAGAAGGAGATAAAATAACAATTAAGACCAAATGTAATAAGATCGGCAACAAAGAATACACTTTGACCATTCCCGGTAAAGCCGATGTGAAGGCAGTTCCAGATGCCGGAGCGGCTGGTGTTAAAAAGGAACCTGTGAAACCGAAAGGGTTACCGGTCCCGGGGAAATAAATAAAAAAAAGCCGCATGAAGCGGCTTTTTTATTTATTGGGTCTGAATTAACTAGTGGTCATGTCCGCAACCGCAGTCATCGCCATGGTCGTGTCCGTGATCATGGCCGCATCCGCAGTCGTCGTCTTCACATCCGCATTCTTCGTACGGATAATTTATGGCGGCCTGAGCGGCAGCGAGTCTCGCGATCGGCACGCGGTAAGGAGAACAGCTGACCTCGTCAAGTCCTATCAGGTGGCAGAACTCTACCGAATCAGGATCTCCGCCGTGCTCTCCGCAGATACCGATATGGATCTCGGGATTAGCTTCTTTTGCGGTTATTATACAGTGCTGCATAAGTCTGCCTACTCCGTCCCTGTCTATCGTCTGGAACGGGTCTTTCTCATATATACCCAGATCGACATATTTTGTTAAGAAACTGCCGGCATCGTCCCTTGAGAATCCGCATGTCATCTGAGTAAGGTCGTTCGTACCGAAGCTCATGAAATCGCAGTGTGGAGCGAATTCGTCTGCTGTAAGAGCAGCTCTCGGAACCTCGATCATGGTCCCTATCTTATAATCAACTTTGCCTTTTGCTCCAAGCTCTTCCGCCACGGCTTCTATCACATCTTTGACCATGGTATATTCTTTCAGTATTCCCGTAAGCGGAACTTCGATCCACGGTTTTGAACCCTGAACTTTAAGTCCTGCTTTGAATATCGCTCTGGCCTGCATTTTTGCGATCTCGGGATATACGACAGCGAGACGGCAGCCTCTGAAACCGAGCATCGGGTTGAACTCGTGCAGGCTTTCTATCGTATGCTTAAGTTCTTCAGCCGTAACTCCGATCTCTTTCGCCACTCCTTCGATGTCCTCTTCCTCTCTCGGAAGGAACTCATGCAGCGGCGGGTCAAGAAGCCTTATTATCATCGGCCTTCCTTCAAGCACGGTGAACATTTCCTCGAAATCCTTCTGCTGGTACGGTTCGATCTTGGCAAGAGCTTTTTCTCTTTCGGGAGTTGATTTCGCGACTATCATCTCTCTAACCGCCTTGATCCTGGATTCTTCAAAGAACATATGTTCCGTTCTGCACAGACCGATACCTTCGGCACCGAATTTTACCGCCGTAGCCGTATCGTGCGGTGTGTCCGCATTGGTCTTTATCAGAAGCCCTCTGAACTCATCTGCCCATTCCATCAGTTTTCCGAAATCGCCTGACAGCTCAGGTTCTACTACAGGGATCGATCCTTCGTAAACCGTTCCCTCGCTTCCGTTAAGTGTAATTATATCGCCTTCTTTGAATACTTTTCCGCCGAAAGCTAAAGTTTTTTCTTCTTCACTGATCTTGGCTTCGGAACATCCCGCAACGCAGCATTTCCCCATTCCTCTGGCTACTACAGCAGCGTGAGATGTCATACCTCCTCTTGCGGTCAAAATTCCCTGTGACGCGTTCATACCGATCAGGTCTTCAGGAGAAGTCTCGTTCCTGACAAGGATGACTTTTTCGCCGTTCTCATTGAGTTCATGTGCTTCGTGAGCGTCGAAAACGATCTTGCCGACAGCCGCTCCAGGAGAAGCGGGAAGCCCTTTCGCAAGGGGTTTCATTCCCTTAACGACTTTCATGTCAAGCTGAGGATGTAATAGCTGGTCAAGCTGTGCGGGTTGTACTCTGAGTACCGCTTCCTCTTTGCTTATAAGACCTTCCTCACACATATCTACAGCCATTTTCACGGCAGCCGCTGCGGTCCTTTTTCCGTTTCTGGTCTGGAGCATCCACAGTTTTCCTTCCTCTATCGTGAACTCCATGTCCTGCATATCTTTGTAATGCTTTTCAAGTTTATCTCTGTATGATACAAGTTCGTCGTATACGACCTTGTTCTGTTTTTCGAGTGTTTCTATCGGTTGAGGCGTTCTTATTCCCGCGACGACATCTTCACCCTGAGCGTTCATAAGGTATTCGCCGTAGAATCTGTTCTCTCCGGTGCTCGGATTTCTTGTAAAACATACTCCGGTACCGCTGGTCTCGCCTTTATTACCGAATACCATAGCCTGAACGTTAACTGCGGTCCCTGTCAGATTTTTAAGATCGTTCAGTTTTCTGTACAGAATGGCCCTTTTATTGTTCCATGATCTGAAGACAGCTTCGATCGACATATGAAGCTGCTCGTGAGGATCCTGAGGGAACGGTTTTCCCGCGTTCTTTTCAACGGCTTTTTCATATCTTGAGATCACTTCTTTCAGATCATCAGCCGTAAGTTCCGTATCCAGTTGTACGCCTTTTGCTTCTTTTACAGAATGAAGCTCTTTTTCAAACACATCACCGGGTACGCCCATAACGACATCCCCGAACATCTGAATGAATCTTCTATATGAGTCGTAACCGAACCTGCTGTTTCCTGTCTTTTTTATGAGACCCTCTACCGAAACGTCGTTCAGTCCGAGATTAAGGACAGTATCCATCATTCCGGGCATGGAAGCCGCGGCACCTGATCTTACTGAAAGCAGAAGCGGATCTTCATTGTCGCCCAGCTTTTTACCGAGTTTGTTCTCAACATCTTTCAGATGGCTTTTGTATTCTTCGACGATCTCCGGGGACATACTGTTCTTCCCGTCCTTATAATAATCCTGACAAGCCTGTGTCGAGATCGTGAACCCGAAGGGCACAGGTATTCCAATTTTCGTCATCTCGGCAAGGTTGGCTCCTTTTCCGCCGAGGACCTCTCTCATTGAGGCGTCGCCCTCATTGAATCCGTACACGTATTTTTCTGCCATTTTTTCCACCTTATTTCAATCTAGTTAAAGCGGGCGCAATATAAGAAATTCCCGTCGCATAGTCAATATCTTTTATATTATAAATTTGTTAAAGAATTATAATTTTTTTATTGCTATTTCTATTTTTCTTTATTATATTTGGAAGTCCGTTGTCTCAGGCACGGAACGTTTTAAAATAGCTATAATTTTTCCAGAAAGGAAGGTAATCGTATTATGATGTATGTAGGATATCGCTCCAACAAATCACTCAACGAATATCTCAAGGAAATCAGCAGGGAAAATCTCCTGACCGCTGAAGAAGAAGTCGAACTGACCAGAACGATGAAGACCAAAGGCGTAAAAGCCCAGAAAGCGAAAGAAAAGATGATCAAATCGAACCTCAGGTTCGTCGTTTCAGTAGCGAAACAGTACAAGAATCAGGGATTGAGCTTCAACGACCTTATCAATGAAGGAAACCTCGGACTGATAAAAGCCGCTTCAAGATTCGACGAGACAAAAGGTTATAAGTTCATCTCTTACGCGGTATGGTGGATCAGACAATCCATACTCCAGGCTCTGGCAGAGCAGTCGAGGGTCGTTAGGCTTCCTTCGAACAAAATATCTGTTCTCAACAAGATCCATAAAACAAGATCCGCGCTCCAGAACAAGTTCGAAAGGGAACCTACCATGGAAGAGATCGCAGGGATAATGGACACGACAGAGGACGAGATCTACAATACTCTCAAGATCTCCGGACAGCATCTTTCTATCGACTCGCCGATTAAAGACGGCGAAGACAACAGACTGATCGACGTTCTGAAATCCGACCAGTCGCCTCAGCCTGACTCAGAGATCACGGATTTCTCGCTTTCAGTCGAGATCGAAAGAGCGCTCGCGACATTGTCGCAGAGAGAAAGAGAAGTGATCACGATGTATTTCGGTATTGACAGGTATGAACCTCTTACTCTTGAGGAGATCGGACAGGAACTTTCTCTTACAAGGGAAAGGATAAGACAGATCAAGGAAAAAGCTCTCCAGAGATTAAGACACAAGTCAAGATCGAAGACGCTCAAGATGTACCTTGACAGATAAACTTAAAGCCGGAATTTTCCGGCTTTTTTTGTTTTAACAATTTGACTTTGATTTTCTTACTTGTTAAATTTGGACTACAATAAAGGCGGATAAAATGAGCGATGACAGGACACGAAGGAACAACGGGATAAGACTTATCGGAATAGTCCTTATGCTGCTCGCCATATATCTTCTGGTGAAAATGTGACAATTAAAACTCCGAGTTCCGTTACCTAAGGACTTCTAAGTCTAAGGTGCGTAACCGACGGGTTGAGCGCGAAAGAGCTCAGCCTCCCGCGTTTGGAAAGGAGAAAACATTCAGAACTGAATACTCATTCCATTCGCATATAGTTAAAAAACTAAATGTGAAGGAGAAACAAATGAAAAAAACGCTAAGCCTGATGCTCGGTCTTTTAATGATCGCGTCACTGGCAGCTCAGGAAAAGGAACCGGTCAAGGTCATCCTTTCAACAACAACAAGCACATACGAGACCGGTCTTCTTGACTACATGCTCCCGGTTTTCGAAAAAGAGAATAACTGTAAAGTTCACTGTCTTTCATTAGGCACCGGAAAAGCCATTCAGGTAGCGAAGGACGGCAACGCGGATATTATTCTTGTACACGCCCGAGCGGCCGAAGACCAGTTCGTAGCGGAAGGCTGGGGAGTCAACCGTCAGGACGTCATGTACAACGACTTTCTTTTCATGGGTCCGAAAGAAGATCCGGCCGGTATTAAAGGTATGAAATCGGCGACTGAAGTTCTGAAGAAGATATCCGATGCGAAACAGCCCTTCATTTCAAGAGGAGACGATTCAGGTACGCACAAAAAAGAAAAAGGTTTCTGGAAAAAACTCAATATGACCCCGGAAAGCGGAAAAGATTCCTGGTATATGGAAGCAGGACAGGGAATGGCGGCTACACTGAAGATAGCGGATGAAAAGAATGCGTATATCATGCTCGACAGAGCCACTTACAATTTCCAGAAGAATAATACAAGACTGGTATTGCTTATGGACGGCGACGACCAGCTGTTGAACCCTTACGGAATAATCGCGGTCAATCCTGAAAAATATCCTGAAGTTAAATACGATCTGGCCATGAAAATGATAGAATTCTTCACTTCCGAAAGGGGACAGAAAATGATCGCCGACTATAAAGTTAACGGTGAACAGCTATATTTCCCTAATTTCAAGAACCCGAGAGTAGCAAAATAATTGGATTATATTTTTGACGGAATATCCGAGGCCATACGCCTCATAGCATCCGGCGATCCAGAATTCTGGAGCATCGTCTGGCTTTCCGTTAAACTCAGCTCGATATCAACGCTGCTGGCATCTCTTTTAGGGGTGCCCGTGGCGTTCTTTCTTGTACTGAGAAGATTCACGGGCCGTGATCTCCTTATAACCGTATCTAACAGTCTGATGTCGGTTCCTACCGTCGTTATCGGGCTCTTCGTTTACTCGATACTGTCCAGAAGAGGTCCTTTAGGCGATCTCTCGCTTCTTTTCACTCAGACCGCAGTTGTCATAGGCCAGACTCTGCTGATCCTGCCTGTTGTTATATCTCTAACTGTTTCATCTATAAGATCGCTTGATAAGAATGTGAGAGAAACGGCTTCATCACTCGGAGCGAGCAGGAAACAGCAGCTCGTCGTTTTCTTCAAAGAAGCGAGATTCGGGGTTGCCGCCTGTCTTGTCACAGCATTCTCCAGGGTCTTCGCCGAGGTCGGCGTTTCCATGATGCTCGGAGGTAACATCCGCAATTACACAAGGACGATCACGACAGCCATCGCGCTCGAGACGAGCAAGGGAGAATTCGGCCTGAGCATCGCGCTTGGCATTGTGTTACTCGCCGTTGCTTTCGCTATCAATTTCATGTTCCTCAAGTTCACTAAGCTCTACAGGACGACCGAATGATGTTCCTGCTCAACGACACTAAAGTCTCCTATGGAAGCTTTACACTTGACCCTGGTCGGCTTGAGCTGGAGAAAGGGAAAATATACTGTCTCACCGGGCCAAACGGTTCAGGTAAGTCGACGCTGTTAAAGATCGTCGGACTTCAATTGAAACCTGATACGGGAACCGTGTTGTTCGACGGAGAAACTATTAACTGGTCGGACGCGGACAAACTTTTAAAACAGCGCCGGAAGATCAGTTACATGCTTCAGGACAGCAGGCTCTTCCGCTGCTCTGTTTTTGACAACACAGCGTATGCACTCAAGATCAGGGGTGAACATCCTGACGAGATCAGAAAAAAAGTCAATAAAATGCTTGAGCGGCTCGAGATCGGTAACCTTGCCAAAAGGAACCTGCACGGCCTATCCGGCGGTGAATCCCAGCGCGTCCGCCTTGCCCGGAATCTGGTTTTGGACACTCCCGTTTACATTCTTGACGAACCTTCAGCCGGCCTCGATACACGAGGCAGAGAACTCCTGTCGGACATTCTTACTTCGTACAACAGAGAAAAAGGCTCCACGATCATTTTCTGCTCACACCACAAGGAGGAAGCGTACCGAATGGCTCCCGAACTAATCTCGGTCACTGACGGGCATATCGCATGGATCCCGCGAGAGAACGTCCTTTCAGGCTCAGCTGAGAAGGCAGGGAACAAACTCTACCGTTTCTTCAACGACAAAATAGATCATCTGTATTTCTCATACGATCACGAACCGAAAGGCACTGTCAGCATCGCCATTGATCCGGACGAGATAATCCTTTCCGCTTCGGAAGTTCACACATCCGCCCGTAACTGTCTTCCGGGAACTGTAAAATCTATCACCGAAACCACTTCCTCGATCCAGCTCACCGTATCAGCAGGCGAAGACTTCACAGTACTCATCACAAAAAACTCCCTTGAGGAAATGAAACTCACCAAGGGCAGTCCCGTATATCTTCTCTTCAAAGCCACTGCCGTTAAAGTCGTCAATTAGCCAAATATAAGTTAACATTTTAGATTTGTCCGACTTTTTCTACCAGTCACAGGTTCTCTCTTTTACAATTTCGTTATATCCGAAATTATAAAAATGAATACCTCAAAAACTTTTAGACAGTTTTCAATTACTTCGACTTCTTTAAGAAATGCATTAACAACTGATCCTATAATATATAATACCAAGACTACAATGAGCTGTTTCCTTCATAAATTCACTGTAATTATTTTCTGTATTTTTACTATTGACTTTGCATTTTATGAAGATTATACTATTGTCATAGTATGTTATGTAGTTGATGTAAAAAATTAAAATTTGAATGTCTGCCGGATATTTTTATCTCAGCAGGTTTTGGAGGTAGTTTATGAGAAGTATTTTAGTATTGCTTTTCCTGTTATTATACAACCAAATTTTTTCTGAAGTAATTTTTAGTGATGATTTTGAATCTGGAATTTTGGAATCATATTGGATTCATGGTGGAACTACTGGTTGGGTGGTTATTAATGAAGAAAGCAATGGTAGTAATTATTCTGCAAGATCCGGGGAAATCACAGATTCTGAAACTTCCGAAATCTCTGTTGTAAAGAATATTCCAGCTCTTTACAAATCAAATATCCGTTTTTATAAAAAGACTTCTTCTGAATCTAATTTCGATTACCTTATGTTTTATATCAATGGCGAGTTAATTGACAAATTCTCGGGAAATTCTGACTGGACAGTTTCAGAATATGATTTCGATGTAACAGGAGAAGTAACATTCACTTTTCAATATTCTAAAGATGCTTCGTTATCTTACTATGATGATTGTGTTTGGATTGATGATATCGTAATTGAACCCGTCTTTGAATTTTCTTTACAGTCTGGATATTATCCGCAATCAGAAACTCTATATATTACATATGGAATACCGGAATCTACCATATATTACACTGACAATAATACTGATCCTGATTTAAATAACTCCCAAGTTTATAATAATAATGACGGCATCTCCTTTTCAAAATATACAGGTCCTGTTACCTTCAAAGCAGTTGCTTATATAGGTACACAAATATCTTCTATTACATTACAACAAGATTACTTAATTCTTGAAGGAAATCATTTAATTGGAGATGTTTTTGGATCGCTTTATAAATCTTCCTCCCCTTATTATGTTATAGGTGACATTTCTATTCCGGATGATCAGACACTGAATATTGAACCTGGTGTAGAAATTTTATTCACAGATAATTATGTATTTAATGTCAAGGGCTGTCTAAGAGCTGAAGGTCAACCATCTGAAAAAATAAAATTCAGTGTAGCGGAAATAAATGAAGAATTATATGATAGTAATGAAACAGAGGAAGGTGGCTGGGGCGGAATAAGATTTAACAATATCGCAGTTTCTAATCTTCCTTCTTTAATCAATTATTGTGAGTTCAGCTACGGTAAAGCTTTTGGTGGTTGGCAAGAGGATCTAGGTGGAGCTATTTACATATATGGAACGACTTCATACCCATCTAGAGTTACAATTATGAATTCCGATTTTGTAAAAAATAAAAGCGAAACTAATGGAGGTGCAATATATATTACCGGATCTTATAACTCTACTGAAAATGATTCTGAAGTTAAAATAATAAATAATAATGTAAGTGAGAATCGGGCCGGATGGGATGGTGGAGGAATAGGAATTTGGGGTAATTACATAAATTTATGTATCGAAGCTAATAAGATTGAAAATAATTTCGCAGAATATGGTGGCGGTATCAGCATCAACAATTCAAACGCAACCATAAAAAATAATTTTATTTATGGGAACCAAGCTAGTAAATCAGGAAATGCTTTATATTCATCATACTCCACACCATTTAAATTTTATAATAACTTAGTATATAATAATATATCCGATCCAAGTTCTTCTTCTGGTTTCTTTGTTCTTGATGATACAAATGGTGCTGAAATATTCAATAACACACTCATTAGTAATGAAGGCGTAATTGTTCTTACCAGCACTTTTAACAAAGCATTTATTAAGAACAATATCATTTATAACAACAATGACGGTGCAAATCAATTTAGTGGAAATCCTAAAAACTCTGAATTTTACAATTGTATTATTCAAAATGGTGAAAGTAACCTAGGGAATAATTTTACAGGAATTTATGAGAACTGTTTTGATGTGGACCCCGAAATAGATCCCATAACTAATTATTCATTGTTGACAAGTTCGTATTGTATCAATTCAGGCAGTATGAGCGTATTATCTTCAGATTTTCCTGATACTGACATTGAAGGAAATTCAAGGATATTTGACGCCAATGGTAATGGGAATACTGAAGATGACTGGATTGATATTGGCGCTTACGAATATCAAGGTATGCCTACAATAGTAACAATTCCGGAGTTTTCACATATCACAGGAACATATCATAATACTCAATATATTAATATTAGCTGTAATACTGAGAATGCCGAGATAAGATATACAATCGACGGAAGTGAACCGAATGGAAGCTCTATATTGTATTCCGGGTCACCTATACCGGTATCTGTTGATACAATAATAAAAGCGAAAGCATACAAATCTGGATTGACTGAAAGTTTAACAAATAATATTCAGCTAAAAATAATTATTGATGTTTACGGGAATTGGACCTCAAATGAGTCACCTGTATTTATAAATACTAATTTTGAAATCCCGCTTGGTGAACAACTTACCATACAACCCGGAGTTGAAGTTATTTTTACTGACAACTATGAATTAAGGGTCAATGGAACAATAAATGCCATTGGTACGGCAGACGAAATGATACATTTTACCATCAATGACTCAACAGGATTCGGAAAAAATTCTACAAATCAAGGCGGTTGGAAAGGAATAAACATTTTTGATTCCAACACTACTGAAAACACATTCGAATACTGTAAATTTGAATACGGGAAAAAATTGATCACAGATTCGAAAGAAGAATTTGAAAACGGCGGATTTATATACAATTTAAATTCAAAATTAAAAACTCAAAATTGTATTTTTCGATTTGGAAAGGCTAAAAACAGCGGTGCTATATTCTCCCAAGGTTCAGACTTAAAGATAAATGGATGCTTAATTGATCATAATTATGCAGAAAGTGACGCTGCTATATCAATTGAAAATTCAGGTGAAGCCTATATTAATAATTGTACAGTAGTAAACAACTCGCAAATTGCCACTTCAAATTACAGCGGTGCTATATCTATTGTAGCCAATACGCAAACTTACATTCAAAATACTATCTTGTATGATAATACCAGCACATCACCTTTAGCGAATATATATATCGGATACAATTCAATAGTTAATGTTTCTAACTGCCTGATACAGAACGGAAAAAATTCAATTTCAATTGTGGACTCTTCTTTTAATCCCGGGCAACTGGTAGACTTGAATATTATTGATGTTAACCCAAGCTTTACATTAGACGAACAAAATCCATATTCATTACTCGCGAGTTCTCCTTGTGTCGAAATGGGTAATAAAAATTTAATTGCATCTGATCTCCCGACATTTCAATATGATCTGTCCGGAGGAAGCAGAATATTCAACGACGACGAAATCGATATTGGTGCCTATGAACTTCAGACAGAACCTTTTTTAAATTCTGCATTAATTCTGTCTTCCAGTATTTTTGATTTTACAGATGGAGCCACCTTATTGCCTCTCTATGTTACTAATTATGGTAATAAAGACTTGTTAATAGATTTTACTTTAGAAGGTCTAAGCAATTTGTTTTCAATAGAATGTATAAATACCGAATATGTGTCTTTTCAGGATGGAACGGCAATTAATTTAGAAATTCCAAAATATGCTACCGCAACAATAAATATAGCTTATGCTTCAGGTAGTTCTTCTACAAACACATATGAATTTCTTAACTTCATTTCAAATGATGTTAATTATAGAAACGGACAAATTGACCTAGTCGGAGAAGAAATAAATCTGCCTGATCTTGTTATCTCAAGTGATGTTCCGGAATATAGTGGCTACACCGGACAAAGTCTTTATATTGAATGGAAAGTGACTAACTCAGGAGAGTCACCCACTAATACTTCTTCCTGGACAGACAGAGTATCAATTTATACAAAGGAAGTTGACCCTCCAAGACTTATAGCGACTAAATCATACCCGAATATATCTTATCTCAAAGTCGGCCAGTACTATTTACAGGATGATTGTTCATTTGATATACCAAATGAATGGATACCTGGTGATTATGAAATTCAAGTTGTAACAAATGCGTTTGGAGGAAAAGATTTGATCGAAAAGGATTACTCGAATAATTCTTTCAGCGAAAGGATTCCTCTGCATTTATCCGAATCGCCCCAAGCAGATCTTATTGTTAATAACATAACTATGGGTTACACAGAACTCGGTACCGGTAAAACATATTCCATAAATTGGCAAGTCGAAAATAATACTACTACAAATCCAGAAACAGCAAATTGGTATGATGCTGTATATTTATCTCCTGATCCTGAATTCTCTTTAGAGACTTCTCATTTGCTGGGTAAGTTTGAAATAAATCTTCCTGAAACCGGTTTCCCGTATACACATAATTCGGAAATAACCATACCGCATATTGCAAATGAGGGTACAGGCTATATTTTCGTGATCTGCGATGTTAACGACGACATATATGAATATACAGCCGGTAACAGCAACAATGTCTCTGAACATCCGTTTGTAGTAAACCTTACACAAACAGGGTTACCTAATCTGACGTCGGAAATAGTCCTGAATTCACCATCGGCTACTGAAGTATTCACCGGTCAACCGATTAATATTACTTGTACCGTACTGAATCAGCCTTCAGCACAGCCACCGGTTGAAACTGTAAGTAAAGACAGGGTTTATTTACAGACAATTATTGAACCGGTACCTACAGACTATGTTCTTTATACTAATACTACTTACAATATTGATCAAACACTTATACCTGACGAAACGACAGCTGCTAGCTACTCGTTCACAAAAAACGATATAATCATACCATTGAATACTGGTTTTCAAAGTACAAAAGCATATTTTGATTCATATTTATTTTCTTCAACAGAAAGCGCAAAGAATACTTTAAAATTTTACGGGTATGGAAATATTGATGAAAACGAAATTCCGGTAATAGTTAATGAATTAAGATCAAAAGCGCCTGATAAAATAAATCATTCTAAAACTTCAGAACAATACAATTGTAATCTGTATGTTGTCGCTGATTACGATAATAAAGTTTATGAAGGTCCGCTTACTTCAGTTGAGGAATCTGACAATATTTCAGAAATAATACCTATTGTTGTAACAATATCGGATTACGCTGATCTGGTTGCGGATCCAGTTACTGTCGATAAATCTGAATTTATTCCCGGTGATTATATTGAAGTGACATGGACGATTCATAACAATGGGCTAGCAGATGCCATTCCTGACTGGGTGGACAGAATATATATATCACCTGAGGCTACTTGGAATAAAGACTCATCCAAATTATTAAAACAAACTACTATCACTGAAGTTCTGGTATCAGGCGATACATATACAAAAACTGCGCTTATTAAAATACCCGAAGATATGTTATATTATGTCAATCCTGCGTCATTCGCTCAAAGTTATATACACATTGTAACAGACGCGGCGAATAACATATATGAACGCGACGGAGATGACACCTCCAGCAATATTAATCTTTCATCAGAAGTGAATCTGAGATTGCCTGTCAGCGATCTTTTACCTGTTGTTAATTCATTAAACGCAGTATTAGATCCAGACCATGAGTTATATGCCGGCGGTAAGATAAAAGTGAATTATTCTGTAATAAACAGTAATGATGCTGAGAAAACTTACGCCAAAAACTGGAATGACCGGATCAGTTTATTTAAAGACGGTAAATTCACACCTATAGGAACTTACGCGAGGTATGAACCATTACAACCCGGTGAAACATATAATGTGTCACAATATTTCGATATACCGATATACGTTCCTGAAGGTTCTTACCAATTATATTTAATGGCTGATGCGGATAATGCAGTTTATGAAAATGGGAATACAGGCAATAACTATATTTATTCGACGGACTACGTCTACATCAATCAGCGTGATCCGTGCGATCTTATTGTCACAGAAGTTTCTATTGATTTTCAAAATGACGACCATCAGATTTTTGCAGGCCAACCCTTTACGTTCACTTATACTGTAGAAAATCTGGGACCTGGTATGGTTTATGAAGATTACTGGAATGACGGATATTACTTATCCCGTGACCGCACCTGGGATGCTTCTGATATGCTGATCGGCAGCAGGACGAGAGTTATAGAAATTGATGATTTCGGTAATAGAATACCTTTCACTGCGGGCAAAACATATACTCAGACAGTAACCGACACACTTAATACTCAGGTATACGGAAGTTATTATCTCATAGTAAAAGCCGATATGCAGAATAAAGTATATGAATATATGACTGAAAATAATAACTGCAATTATAAATATGTTGACGTGAATTATACGAATGTAGTTGATCTTGCGGTTTCGAATGTGGAAATTGATCCTGACCCTGTAAACTTGGATGATCCGTCTGTGACTGTATCTTATACTGTAACAAATCATGGAGCATTTGCCGCTGACGGACTGATCAGGGATGCTGTTTATGTTTCTACAGACAGAGAATGGAACAGCGACGCTATTCTGATAGAGTATATAGACCGTGATGTAAATATTGCCAGTGATGGAGGAACGGACGAAGTTGCAGTTAAAACTGATTTCTCAAGAACTCTTCCGACAGATTCCAAAGGTAATCCCGTTATAAATGCAAAGGGACAGATAGACGGCTATCTACCGGGTCTTGAGCCGGGCAGCTATTATATTATAGTTAAAACAAACATTACATTCAGTATCCGTGAAGATATTAATAATGAACTCGGCGAAATTGACAACAATACTTGCGCTATGGATCTGCCGTTTGAAGTTAAAGTGCCTGAAATAAGTCTACGTGAGAGATTGACCGATGTTTTACCTAAAGAGGGTACAAAATATTATCAGATAACTGTCCCTGATACATCAGATGTCTCACTCAGGGTGAACCTTAACTGGGGTATCATTCCCTGGGAAAAGAACGATGATACTGATTTCAATGAAATGTATATTAAATACGGATCAATGCCTACTCTGAGCAATCATGATTACGCTTATGATCAAACATACTCTTTAAAACAGGAAATATTGGTTCCGAACACTCAACCCGGCACATATTACCTTATGGTTAAGAACAGATCATTTGACGGCGAGATTCAGAACATAACACTTGACGCTTACCTGATCGGTTTTGAACTTCTTCGAACAGATCAGGAGAAAGGAGGTAATGGCGGCGAACTGACAATAAAATTGAACGGCAGCGGGTTTGATTATGGCGTTAAAGCAAAACTTGTCAAGAATATAAAACAAATAGTTGCTAAAGAAACTTATTATGTTGATCCTACCGAGATGTATGCCACATTCGACCTCAAAGGCGCAGATATAGGATCATATGACATTACGCTTGTCAAAGATATGAGCAGATATGAGTTTGAATACGAGACACAGATGATCGAAGATGAAGAAGTACAAATTCCTATCAACATGTTTGTAATACCTGATTCAATAGAGACAACATTAACAGGAGCGCTTGCCGTTGAAGCTTCAAACCGTCGCGGATATCTTGAAAATAAAGACATACCCGAAACTGTAAGAGGCGGCAGAGGCTTTCAAGGATCCATTGAGATATCCAATATATCAAACAACGACATTATTGCGCCCTTATACTTACTCAAAGTAGGAACAAGTTCACAAGGTACAATTAAAACAAAGCTACCCGGAGAATCTGATTATACTGCGGGATATAAGAAATTCTTAGTACTTGCAAACGAAGGCCCTGCAGGAATAATACGACCAGGCTGCAGAGGTAATGTACCAATTTACGCAACCGCTCCGCCTGCGAATGAATTCATGCGCTTCGATATGGTAAAAATTCAAGATTCAGGATTCGAGTTCGATTTCAGCAACGAATTAGCAGAAAGCGGTTTTGACAAAGAAGACCCTAACTGGACAGAATCAATTTATGCTTTAGAGCAGGAAATAGGTAATAGTTGGGAAGGATATAACAAGGTACTAAGTTTACATACATTGAATAGAAAATATCATAATGTTCAAGCCAAAGAAATCCTAATTAATAAAATATGCTGTAACAACAATTTTAAAGATTTTAACCATGAATTGTCATTTTTAGAAAATTATATTCCTCCACTTAATTTTATACCTAACTCTTCGAAATATTGGGGATTTAATAAAGATATACTTGAACTAGTTATTAGAGAATTTGAAAAAAACAAACAATATGAAGGGGCTACTTGGTTAGAATATTATACATATAAGAAAATAGGTGAAAGGATTATTGAAAAAGAAGAAAATGGCGAAATTATTGAAATAATTAAACCTATTAACACAGTAAGTATTTATTTTGATCAGATTACACACTTAACAAACGAAGAGACTTTAGCATTAATAGGTCAATATGAAACACGTTTTAATTACGAAAACTCATTATCACAAGTTTGCGAAAATTATAAAACTTACTTCAAACAAGCATGTATGTTACTTCTTATTAAAGATAAAACTTGGACTCCTTTACCAGAATATGATTTTGAGAATATCGGACTATATAACAATATGACATCTTCTTCAAAAGATTCAAAATATTACCCCAATTTTAGAGTATCAGGTGGTGTAGGCAAAGCTTTGTTTGAATCTCGATTAACTTCGGGATTCGCAGGAATGCAAGGAGCTGAAACAGCATTCATACATAGCATAAAAATGGTAAAAAAAGAAAAAAAGGATTGTAATGGTAACCCTACAGGTGAAACTATTTACAGTTTTGATGCTAAGTTAAACTTTATATTTTCAGATGGTTATAATTTTGATGATGATGATGATAAAGATGGTTGGGATGATCTTTTTAGTAAAGGCTCATGGGCTTTAGATGCAGCTTATGAATGGGAATATGAAGACCATATGGCTACACCTTTTACTACTTATCTTCAAATTTATGATTATGCAATAAAATTCGATATCACATTTTAGGAGTAATTAAGTATGACTAAATATATTTTCATACCAGCAACAATATTTCTAATAATTTTATATTCCTGTGGTGATAGCAATAAAAAAATACTTACTAAATATAAAGATTCATTTTATAAAACTGATATCACAGACACGATAATGAATTACTTCACTGGAAATAAAAAAAACATCTTATTTAGATATTATGCTTGTTCCGCCAACCATAGATTAATTTATATGAACTCAATCCAGAAATATTATCCTAAAGTAATTGTTTGTAATGAAATACATGATGAACAAATCAATGAATCAGGTAGTATTGAAAACTTATCTATTATTTTTGATTCTTCAAGTAAATTAACAGTTGACAATGAACAATTTACTAACATAGTAAATGGTGAAAATATATTAATCAAAATGAGAAATCTGTCAGTAGCTAGTAATAAGCCATACGACGTATTAAAAGAAAACAATATTTCTATTGACACCACTAAGTATAAATCCAAATTACTAATTAGAGGAAAAGAAATAGCATTTTATAATGAAGAATATTCAGCAGACACAACTAGAATTGATTGCATTACCAAAATAAATAATTTATATGAATTTTTAAATTCATTTAAAAGTTTTTTAGATGATAATTATACCGAAAATGAATTTATTAAAAAATTACCTGATAATTCGTATACTTTAGCAAACTCAAATGAAGAGAAAAGAGACAACATAAAGCTTACTTTCAATTCAAATCATTTATATGTAGAAGGATATTTAAATATGCTTGAGAAAGGATTCATCTTTGTAAAAGTATTAAATAAAGATAAGTTCTTTAATGAGGATTTAGTAACGGATTCTTACCAAACAAGAGAATACATAGGATGGTCTAATGATGCAGATTACCTCTTTTATTTTAATTTAGGTAGAATTCATTTAAGCGGAGAAAAAAATATAGATATCAACGCTGAAATACAATTATGGTTTCATTCACAAACAAAAAACGAAAATCAATTAGTACTAACAGAAGATATGATAATAAAACTCAAAGATTATAATAATTGGTAGAACTAATAATAAGTTAATTTTTTAGGAGTTTTTTTATGAAGATAGTAATTGAAATACGCAATAGAGTATTCTTTGTTGTATTCTTATTATTTATTTCTAATTCTTTTGGTGATAATATTACCACGAAAATAACTGATAAAAAAGTAGAAAATACAACAACTCATAACGTTTGCACTGTTACTGAATTTGACGATTACTCAGAACAGGATGTTTTGAGTGGCAAAGTTATAATAAAGACTGAGGAATCTGATCTGCAATATGATTTGGATAATTATTCTCATAATGGAGGCAATTCTTCAAAAGGCGGTAGTAAAACTGATGATGACGATGAGTGCCCATGCGGGGATTGCGGCGGACCGGACGGAGGAGGCGGTGTAAGAGTAGCCACTTCTCATGACCCCAATGATATCTTGGGTCCTGCGGGATATGGAGATGAGAAATTTATAAACGGCTCTTCTAAAATTCAATATACGATTCAATTCGAAAATGATCCCGAATTCGCAACCGCCCCTGCACAGGAGGTTTTTATTGAACAAATTATTGATAATGATTTAAACTTCAAATCGTACAGAGTAAGTAATTTCGGTTTTGGCAATTACATTTTTGAAGTATCTACAACTAAACCTTTTTATCAGACACGAATTGACCTTGTAGACTCTTTAGGGATATATTTGGATTTTCTTGCAGGTACTAATCTGGAAGAAAACAAATTATTCTGGATTCTCAGATCAATTGATCCTGAAACCGGTATGACGCCGGAAGATCCCATGAAAGGGTTTCTTCAGGTGAACGACGATACAGGAAGAGGAGAAGGATTCGTCTCATATACAATATACCCTAAAGATGAGTACATTCCTGAAGAAGGTGCCGAAGAACAAGCTATTACCACTGGAACCGAAATAATTGCTCAGGCGGAAATTGTGTTCGACGTCAATGCCCCTATCAAAACTCCTGAAATAAAACATACTTTGGATTTTGAAAAACCTGTTAGCCATATTACAAACATAAGTCTTTCCGGAACATCCTATATAGTCGAATGGGAACCGGATTATACCGCACTGGGATCAGAAGTTAAAGATTATAAAATTTATTACTCCAAGGATGATAAACCTTTTGAAGTATGGATCGAAAACACCACAGACAACAATGCTGTATTCACACCTGCGGAGGACGGGTGTTATAAATTTTATTCCATAGCAAGAAGTAATGTCAATATAATTGAGGATGAGAAAAATACTACTGAGTTTGAGATAAAAGTAGGAACTCAGATAGAACTGAAGTTCATTTCGGAAAGTCCTATAGAAATCACAGAAAATGAGGATGCGGAATTTAATTATAATCTTTCAAATTTCTCTGATGTAATATCATTCAAAAATATCACTGATCCTGACTATCCCGTTGATATTCCCATAAGTAATTTAAATTGGAAAATAGCGGATAATGATTTCTTGAATTATGCTTTCTTTGAGAATGAGTCCGTTACAAAGATTAAATTTTCACCTATGCTTGACTGGAACGGGACTGATGAGATGACAATTATAGCTTCTTATAAAGATTATTCAGCTTCTCATCATTACAATGTGATATTAAATCCCGTGCAGGATGATCCGAAAATTTATAAAGAGTATATTGACAAAGAAATTAATTTCACAGAACAAATGGACTTTAAACCGTTTGAGATTGATCTGTTAGAATATTTTTATGAACCTGACGGTGATCCGATTTTCTTTTCATTTACGACTAATGATGAATCAAATCCTGTTGCAAGCTATAATTTGGTTGACAGTAAGCTGAACATATCCAGTTTATTGCACACTATCGGATCGGTAACAATCACCGTGTCAGCATCTGACGATCCTCCGTCAGGCGATGATCTGACTACTACTAAAACTAAAAGTAAAAACAAAATACTTAACAGAAGCACAAGTACCGATTCGTCAATAAAAAACACAAAAGAAAATCCGACTCTACAATTCGAACTGAAGGTCGATCTGCCGTCAGACGTTTTCTATGTTTCAGAAAATATTCCCGACTTAAATCGGGACATTGATTTCAGTCCTTTTGAAATTGATCTTAATGATCATTTTAAAACAGTTGAAGGTAATACATTAGTATATTCAGTAAATTACGACACAGAAACAATTGCATGTAAGATCTCAGATAATATTTTATCAGTCACTAGCATACCGGATGCAACCGGTGAGACTGAAATCACGGTAACGGCCACTGACGAAGCTTTTCAAATGAGTCTCACCGATGATTTTATAATAAGTATACAGACTATCAACAGCGCTTCGCCCGAACCGTTAACTGGACAAAATACAATTTATGTCGCAATTGCAAATTATTCCGATGAGATCGGAAACATGAAACTGAGCTTCGAATCTGGAGACGGATTACTTTTTAAAGTTCTTCAAGGTGAGGAGGAAATATCTGTAAGCGAAATAGTAACATATTCATATTTTGATTATATCGAACAGGCTGTCCAGCATTATTTTTCCACAATGACCGGCGGAAAACTGAATATAACTGTAAAAATATTGAGTCCTAATCAAGCTTCAAATGAAGTATGGTCATTGCAGGAAAGAAACCACTATGAAGATATGCCTGAATACCAAAGAAGATCTGCTTTGATCAATGATCTTGAACAGGCTATGATAAATTCCGGTAATACATTAATCTCTGATTTAATAAATCAGGACAAACAAAGCAATGAAAAAGTATTCTTAAACTATATTCTGCCTGATTATGACAATGATATCGGTTATATAAGAGGTAATAACACTGAAACACAATTGGAGACCGGCGTGAGTTTTGATAAGATACTCAGGAAAATGGTTCAGCAGCTGTGCGTAACTACTTTGGATATCGGATACAAAGGTTATGACGTGAATGAATCCTATTTCGACGGTTACATTGGCACACAATTTATGGGAAGAGCAGGTTCACAGACAGGTCCTTATGATATAATGTTCAAAAGCGACAGATTGTACGACATCAGTCCGTATTCTCTATACGGATTGAACCAGATACATTCTCAGGACCTGTTTAGACAAGGCTATATTGACACTGACGTGTTAACTGCCGATGAATCAAATATCCTCGTAAGCGGAGAAAACTCTTATGAAGTACGGCTCACTTCTTTGAGAGATCAGTCGGTCAAGACGCAAACAAAGTCTAAAACAGACGATAAAGAATCTGTACAGGCAAAACTTGTTAAGGTTCCGCTGAATATAAGTGAATCAGAAAGCCGTGATAATGCTTTCCCTGATGGTACCATGACCGACAAACAGTATTTCCTGATAGAATTCAAAAATTCGACAGGATATGACGAACTGTCTCCTTTCGAACAGGAAAATGATAGCAGAGGAATTTTAATTTCTCACGTTATAAATGCCGATGGCTATATTGAAAATGATAGAGCATCATCTGTCGTTGATATTGAAGCGGCTACACCTTTTCCGGTAAATTACAGAGATCCATCCCAGACAAATATTAACGATCAGGATTATAACGGGTCATTCTACAACGGAAGAGAAATAAATGACTGGCTGGATGATTTCAATGATAATGATTATGCTCTTGAAGGAGGAATATCATCACCTGATCAAACAGAAGGCACCTGCAGTCTGCCGTCCGATTTTTTCAATATGGATAGAAATAAATTCACACCAGTTACAAGACCGTCTTCGGATTCGTGGAAAAATAATGATACACATGTAGGCGTTTTTATTGACAACATTGATTATTCACAGAATTATGCCGATATCAGAATATACAGAAATTACTGGTCGAAACCTGTTGAGGAAGATACAAGAGTTGCCGGAATAGGTTATTTCGGCGAAAATTTCACAGTTGAGAACGATGCTGAACTCACTATCGGATCAGACGCTGTTCCGGCGGGAAATACCATATTTACAGTATTAAGCGGTTCTGTTATGACAATATCCGCCAATTCCATATTAAAATTAACAGATAATTCATCATTAATCGTTGAAGAAGGCGGAAACATTGTTTTCGAACCAGGTTCTCAATTAATAATTGAAGGTAATGCAAGCATAAAGACATACGACACGGGTCTTGAGGAAAATTGCAAACTCGTTTTAAATGATGATTCCAAATTGAGGATTTTGGAAGGATGTTTTTTGAATATGTATTCATTATCAAGTCTTGAATTACACAAAAATTCCGAACTGATTATCGAGAAAGACGCATTTTTTTATATTTGGCATACTACTGATAACTATGTATATGAAAATTCGAAACTAACAGTAGAAGATTATGGTAAATTTCATTCTCTCGGTACCAGATTAGTAGGAGGACCTGCCAGATATATTTATGTAAACGACGAAATACCATCGTATGGAATATATTGGTATGGAATTTATGCAGGTGTAGGCAGCGAGATAAAAATTAATTATTCCGAAATGGATAACGCAAACTATATTATAAACGGAAGCCCGGGCTCCTGTATAATAAACAATTCCGTATTTACTAACTGCAGACACGGTGTAAATCTAATTTATTGCAATAATTATTCGATTTATAATAATTCAATAAGCGGTTACAATTTAGAAGGAAGTAACAGAAACGCAGGATTATTCTTTTCTCTCTCTGAAGGAAACATACTACAAAATACTATATCGGATTTTAACAGCGGCGTTACAATTACATCCTGCTCGCCTGTTTTCATGAAAAATACAATAATGAATAACAATAGATATGGTATGTGGTTACTCGGCAATAATTCATATGCATGGCTTGCAGATCCTTTTGTATCTGATATTTATGCATCAAACACTTTAAATAATGTCATTAAAAACAATGGAATTAATTATACAGGCGGATCACAGATCTACCTAGAAGAACCTTCAAATATTTATTTAACTCAAGGATTAAACAATATCTTTTCAGACGGGAATACAAATCCTTGTATAAAAACCAGCCCGGTGCTGAAAACGAAAGCAAATGACGATGTCACACCAGAACCTAAAATTGAGATCAAAGCAATTCTGAATTATTGGGGAGCGGAACAAGTTACGTCATCCTTTTTCGATTTATCTTCAAATTATAAGATCACTTATATGCCATTTCTTGAAGCACCTCTGGCTTCACCCGGAACTGTAAAGCCTTATGGACTTGCTCCGGTCGCTTCCGCAGTATTAGAAGCAATGGAAGCTGAAATTCTCGGTAATTACAATGATGCACAAACACTCTTCAAAAATATAATTGAAGAAAATCCTTTTGAAGAAGAATCATATGTATCTTACAGCGAATTACCAGACAATTATCTGGCTCTTGATGAGGATCCGATTGCTCTGATAGAAGATTACGATGAAATGCTAAATGAAAACGGAACCAAGATTCATCCGAAATTTTTTAAAGAGATGAAAATCATAACAAACTTAAAATCAAGACAATATGAACAGGCAATTTCATTAGCACAGGAGATGAAAGAACAGTCTGTAACATTAAAGGATTCCCTTCTCGCAGATATTGATATTGAAGTCGCTCTAATGATGAAAAACGCAGAAAGCACGAAAAAAGAGAAAGATGCCGTAGCTAAAAACCTTGATAAAATCAACCAGATCCTTGATATTCTTTCAAACAGAAAAGAAAGCGGTGTTGAAGAGCTTCTTCTACCTTCTAAATATGCTTTACATCAGAATTATCCGAATCCTTTTAATCCCGTGACCACGATAAAATATGATCTTCCTGAAGAAAGTTATGTAAAAATGCTGATCTATAATACTAAAGGCGAAATGGTAACTAAATTGATTGACAGTCAAATTGAAGCTGGTTTCCATCAGGTAATATTTGATGCGTCCAAATACTCTAATGGAGTTTATTATTATTCGCTTCTGTTGAACGGAAAATGCATAGCGACAAAGAAAATGGCAATTATAAAATAGTATACCCGTAAAAGGCAGGTTTCAGCACCTGCCTTTTAATTTTCTGTGGCATTTCATCCTAAAACTTCTTACTTTCCATTCGGTATAAGGAAGAAAAATGAAACTGAAGAGCCTTATAAATATCTCTGAGACTTATTTCAGGCACAAAAACCGATTCAGACTGCAGGTGTTCATCGTATTCTCACTGATGTTCTTCCTGTTATTTTTCATTATATCGTTCTCATCGACTTTTCACTCTACGATCAAAAAAATATTCAGCTCCGAGAACAATACTTTCATTACGATCGCGCCCAAAGAAACGGAAGTGGGTGTATTCAAGTTCAATACTCCTTCGCTGTTCGGGAAAGGCGAGCTTGACGATAAAGACCTTGAATTTTTCAGATCGATAGAGGGTGTCACCGAAGCGAGCCCGACATACAACCTTGACGCGCCTGCGCACATGAGCGGACAGCTCTTCGACTTCGGCTACGGTACCGACCTTTCAATTTTCGGGGAGGACAGACCGTTCAAGGGTCTGTGGTACAGTAAAAAGAATACCGACGCAGTAAGAGCGATCGCATCTTCTAAGCTGCTGGATATATATAATTCGAGCTTCGCTCCTGCTAACGACCTGCCTAAGATGACGGAAAAGATCCTCGTTGGAAGAAAGTTCGACCTGACAACGGGTGAGAGTACCATAAGCGAAGGTACCGGGAAGACGCATAAGATGAAAGTAACGATAATCGGCACAGATAAAGATGTTCCATTCCTCGGACTGACTGTCCCCGAAGTTACTCTCAGACAGGTAGCGGAAAAGATCGGGGCACCGGTCACTCTTGCAAACGTCAAGATATATTTTACGACTTCCGCCGATCTGATAAAAGGTTCCGACAGGATCGAAAGGAAAGGCTACAGGATACTCGAGAACGAGAACGACATATTCAGGACGATCAACCGCTATATTTCGAGGATGGATTATTTCCTCTTCCTGCCCGTCGCTTTCATACTTCTGGTGATCGTGCTTTTCGTTCAGAACCAGATCAGATATATGCTTCTTTATCTCAGAAAAGAGATCGGAATTCAGATGGCGATAGGCGCATACGACAGGGACATTATAATCATCTGGCTGTTCCAGTACGCTAAATATATTTTCTACGGAATGATAGCCGGAGCAGGAGCGGCTTTCGTGCTGATAAAGTTGTTCATGCTTGCTAATGACAACACCGTGATCTCCAGAATGATCCAGACCGAATTCAGCTTCGGGACTTTCACACTGACATCAGCATTCCTTGTTACCGGCGGTATTTTCTACATTTATTATAAGATCAGGAATTTCTTAAAAACGGGAAGCATAATTTCCCTTATGAGCAACGATTAGCGTTCCTCTTCCTCTCGAACAAAACAAGCGCGGCGGCAACTGACGCGTTTAACGATTCAACGCCGTTGTCAAGTGGTATGCTTACGATGTCGTCGCATTTCTCCTTCACGAGGTGCCTTAAACCTTTTCCCTCGCTACCGATCACGATTGCTGCTTTTGCCGTGAAGTCGTAGCCTTCGAAAAGCGGCCTGCCGTCCATGTCCGTGCCCGTGACCCAGAACCCCTTCTCCTGAAGGTATTCCAGCGCCTGCACCACATTCTTCACACGGCACACCTTTAGCTTGAATATATTTCCAGCGGACGCGCTTACAGCGACATCGGTCACGGAGGCAGAGTTCCGCTCGGGGATTACGAGGGCTCCACATCCTGACGCAGCCGCGGACCTTGCGATCGCTCCCAGATTGTGCGGATCTTCGATCCCGTCAAGGACGACCACGCATTCGAGCGGATCGAAGTCGATCTCTTCCAGCTTGAGATATCTGAACTCCGACACGAACGCCGTGATCCCGCTTCCCTCTCCCCTTCCGGTCTCAGGAGCGAAATCATATCTGACTTTCTTCTCGCGGCAGAGTTTTATCACAGCTTCGGATTTGGGACCTTTCAGCCCTTTGCCGATCACTATTTTCTCTATCCTCGACGGATCGTTCTCAAGCAGTTCGATGACCGCGTTCTTTGATGTGATCTTTTCTGTCATTATTTTTTACCCCTTCGGCGAACCTTTCGTTCGATGTCGCGAAAGAGAACCTGATGTGCTTGTCGCTGCCGAAAGCCGAACCAGTGATCGCCGCTACTTTCAGTTCCGCGATGAAGAAGTCGCAAAGGTCGTCATTGTTCTTAATAACCTTCCCTTTGAATTTCTTTCCGTAATATGCGGAGAAATCTACGAAGAAATAGAAAGCTCCGTCAGGCTTGTAGCAGATAACATCAGGTATCTTCTTTATCAGTTTGTATCCCGCGTCCCTTCTTTCCTCGAAAATCTTTCTCATTCTTTCGATCTCGGCCTGGTCTCCCAGAACAGCCTCGATCGCCGCTTTCTGAGCAATGGAGTTCGGGTTCGATGTCATGTGGCTCTGAATGTTGTGCGACGCGTCTATTATCTCCTCGTTAGCAACAGCGTAACCTATCCTCCAGCCTGTCATTGCGTAGGTCTTGCTGACACCGTTTATGGCTATAACGTTATCCCTGATATCTTTGATCTTCAGCATGCAGAAATGTTTTTTTCCGTCGAATATCAGTTTCTCGTATATTTCATCGAATATCACATAAAGGTCGTGCTTTTTAATCAGCTTGCCGATATCTTTCAGTTCTTTTTCCGTATAGATCGATCCGGTAGGATTAGACGGCGAGCAGAGGATCAGCATTTTCGTCTTCGGAGTAATCGCTTTCTCAAGCATATCCGGCGTTACTTTAAATCCGGTTCTCTCGTCGGTACCTATTTCGACAACTTTTGCGTCAGCGAGCCTTACGAGTTCAGGATAAGACACCCATGCCGGCTGAGGGATTATGACCTCGTCGCCTTTTTCGCATACTGTCATAATGATATTGGCAAGAGCATGCTTAGCCCCGTTCGAGCAAACTATATTTTTAGGCGTGATCCCGACACCGAAATCATTCTTATATTTTTTAACGACAGCCTGTTTCAGTTCGACGATCCCTCCGGCTGCGGTATATTTGGTAAAATTGTCGTTTATAGCTTTAATTCCCGCGTCCTTGATGTTTTGCGGGGTCGGAAAATCCGGTTCGCCCACTGTTAGAACTACTATGTCTTCACCTTTAGTCTTAAGCTCGTTCGCCTTAGCTGTGACAGCAAGTGTCTTTGATCTTGTAACTTTCTGCGTTCTTTTTGCGAGTTTCTTCATTTTCGCACCTTTTAACTTTTGATTAAACAGGGTTTTATTTTAATTGCAGTATTGCCGAATAGCAAGCAATATTTTTATAAATAATAGTTTAAAAAAAGTCATATTTCTTTTTGAATTTAACTATAAATATACATATATTCCACAAACATCAATTCTTCGGAGCGCAATATGGCGTCATACACAAGAGAAACGATAAGGTCGGGCATAACTTTCGGTACCGCGCTTGCTATAGCCATTTCATGGCACGCGAACACTTCGATAATATGGGCGATCATTCACGGTCTTCTTTCCTGGATATACGTAATTTACTACATCATCGTTTATTAAAACAGGAACACCGTTGGACCGGAGATTTTTCAAATATTTACTGATATTACCGACCCTCTTATTTATTCTCAACTCCTGCGCACCTGCAGGAACGGCGGGGATCTCCGGCAGACCGGGAACAGGTTACAGACAGGCGGATGCTCTTTATCTGATCGGACAGGACAGGTTCAATGAAGCGGAGAAACTTCTGGTACCTGCGGTCACCGCCGATCCGTCCGATCCCGAGCCGAAGAAGCTCCTGACCCTCGTATATTTCAGGACAGGCAATTACGAAGCGGCTGAAAAATTAATAAGGTCGCTGACAGCATCGGACCGGCAGATATTCTCGCATGTAACTGAAAATATCGGGTTCGACCTCTATTACATGTTCGTCACATCACTGATCAGGCAGAACAAACTTAACAGTTCAGCCGAATACTTTTATCTCGTTTCCGATGTTGCCGGGCTGTCAAAAGAGAACAGGATAAAATACGACCTGATGCTCATAGAATTCGATTACAGAAGCGATCTTCTTGAAAGCGTAGAGAACAGGATAAGAGGCGCGCTTTCTAATCATGACCTGACTCAGGACCAGAAACTGAACCTGTATTATCTGCTTTCATCGTCAGAAATAAGGATGAATAAGCTCGACTCTTCTCTGGAAAACGCTATATTCCTCGTTCTGAACGACTACGAGTTCAAATACAGCAGGAAGATCAAAAGGCTTCTTGACGGCATCGTTAATAATTCTACTGAAGACCTTCTTGAAAAGCTGAAACCGAAGATCACTGACGGGTACAGGGAGCTCGCAGCCAGATCCGCTGATAACATCAATCTTAAAGATAAGATCTTAAGAGCTGTGAACACCCTTGAGAATACCGAAGTGACTATAGAGATGAAAGAGAACGGGAATAACGGATCGTATATAAATTATATCAAGATATTTCCGGATAAGGATGTTACCACAATATATGTAAGTTCGAAAGATTCCATAACATATGAGAACCCTCCTCTGTTCGACGGAAAGACACTGACCCTCAGAATACCCGGAAAACAGATACTTTCATCAGTGACTTCATCAAAAGCTCCTCCGGGTTCTGGAGTGGAGAATATCGAATGGTCATTTAAGGATGATACTCTCGATTTTAAAGTGAACCTTTCGTCAAATCTGAATATAACGCTTGAAAGATCCAACGGCGAGGAATTCGAGAAAAATGACGGCCTGAAAGATAAATTCTCGCTTAAAATAAACATTTATCTGCCCGAACAGACCTACGCACAACCTGCGGCAGCGGATTATGACGAAACAAAATTCACGATCGTACTAGATCCAGGACACGGCGGGGATGATCCCGGAGCTCTGGGGGTTATGAAGGACAGTGACGGCAAACTCTATACTGAAAAGGATGTCAATCTGCTGCTCTGTAAAGAACTCAAGAAATATCTTGAAGAAAAAAATTACAGGGTTTTCCTTACAAGGGACGGAGATTATTACCCCAGCCTTCACGAGAGGAACAGGATCGCGCAGAACAGGAACGCCGACATGTTCATTTCCATTCATCTTAACTCAGCTTCGAAGAAAAATAAAAAATACTGGCAGACCGACAGGTATTACGGTGCCGAGCTGATCGTCAGGAACTCTCTTGGTAAAATGCCGGAGTTCATTAATTTTCAGGCCGGGAACAGAAATGAATGGATGAAACTGAGAGAAAAAGCTCTCGGACAGCATAAAAAACTTTCCGGTATACTCGCCCGAACGATACCTGCCTCACTTGACAAACCGTTTAACGCAAAAAGAAAGATCAAGCCGAAGAATCTGGTAATTTTTTCAGGTATGACCATACCCCACGCGCTAATCGAAGCCGGGTTCATCATAAACAATAAAACGCTTAAATACCTTCTTTCCGAAAACGGTCAGAAGGATTTCTTTAAGGGAGTCCTTAACGGGATAGATGAATACAGAAAAGGATCTTATTAATGAGAACTGACATTAACCGATGTCATATAATAAACATCGGTGACGAGATACTTTCGGGACATACGGTCAACACGAACGCGTCCTACATGTCATCACAACTTTACGACATAGGAATACTCACGAGCAGGATAACCGTGATATCCGACGATGCGGAAGAGATCCGCAAAGCTCTTGATCAGGGAATAAAGGATGCAGACCTTATTTTTATAACCGGGGGACTCGGGCCTACCAACGACGATATAACCAAAAAAACGATCTGTTCGTACTTTGGGTACGGGCTTCAGTTCAGACCTGACATTTGGGAACATATTAAAACCATTTTCGCAAAAAGAGGTATAATCCCGGATGAGATCAATAAGGAGCAGGCTGAATTTCCCGATTCGGAAGAAGTAGAATATATCACGAACTATGCGGGAACAGCACCCGGTATGCACATCAAAGCTAAAGGAAAACATATCTTTGTCACGCCCGGAGTTCCGAATGAGATGAAATTTATTATGTCAGAATATATTGTGCCTTTTCTTAAAGAAAACATATCAGATGATTTGTACTACAGAGACATAAATACGACTGATATCCCCGAGAGCAGGCTGTATTCCATACTTATATCCGAAGCTGATTTCCCTTTCGGCTGCGCGATAGCGTTCCTGCCGCAGGGATACGGGGTCACGGTCAGGGTAAAGAGCCCGGGCGGAGAGAACGGCAGAGAGATCGTCGATTCAGCCTTCAGCCGCATAAACGGACTGACCGGAAAGCATGTTTTTGCATACGATATTATAAATCCGCATCATGAACTGGTCAGACTGCTCAAAGAAAATAAACTTACGGTCTCCTCGGCTGAAAGCTGCACAGGCGGTCTGTTCTCAAGCATGCTTACCGACATCCCGGGATCGAGCGCCGTCTTCAGTGAGGGTTTCGTCACATATTCTGACGACAGCAAGTTCAGGATATTATCCGTGAACCCGCAGACACTCGCTTTACACGGAGCCGTTTCGGAAGAAACCGTCTCCGAAATGCTCGACGGTCTGCTCGCTGTCACTGATTCCGGCGTGGTCTGCGCGGTGTCCGGCATTGCCGGCCCTGACGGAGGCACTGATAAGAAGCCTGTCGGAACAGTGTTCTCAGGATTTTGTTTAAGAAAAAGCGGTGAAAAGTTCATCCGCAGATATAATTTCTCCGGCGACAGGCTGACCGTTAAAAAGAAATCGGCTGATAAGCTGGCTGTAGAGATAATAAAACAGATCGGGAGTAACTGATTTGACTGAAAGGAACAGAATATATTTTCTGTCGGACCTTCATCTTAAGCTGGACAGAAAACCTGAGACGGAAATCTCCAAGAAAAAGTTTCTGGATTTTCTTGAAACAGCCGGGAAGGACGCAAAAGAGATCATCATGGCCGGCGACATTTTCGATTTTTGGTACGAATGGGCTTTTGTAATACCTTCGTTCCATTTCGATATCTTCCATAAAATGCGTAATCTTATAGATAACGGCGTTAAGATCACATATATCGCCGGAAATCACGACTTCAGGCCCGGAAACTATCTGAGAAAAGAGGTCGGGATAAACTGCGTCGATAATGATTATACTTTTGAATTCGAAGGAAAAAAATTCTTTATTTCGCACGGTGACGGGCTGGCCGCTTCCGACGGCGGATACAGGATATTACGATCGATCCTCCGGTCCCCGGTAAGCAATTTACTTTTCAGAACACTTATACCCCCTGATCTTGGTATACTCGTAGCAGGACTGACTTCAAAAAGCAGCCGTAAGTACAGGCATGTTGACAGATCAAAATGGAAAGACGAGTATTTTGATTTCGCTGTAAAGAAATTCGGCGAAGGATACGATTTCGTAGTACTCGGTCACCTTCATCTGCCTGAAATAAGATCGGATAAAAAAGGTACGTACCTGAACGCCGGGGACTGGATCAATTACTTTTCTTACGGTTTATACAATAACGGAAAATTAACACTTGAGAGATTCGATGAGAAAGAAGAAAAATAAGAATACCGGTTTTTTAAAGCTTACCGTTTATATAACTCTGTCGGCCCTCGGTCTGACAGCAATCGTTTCTGCGGGAATATTCGTTTATGTCGCTTCACTGTTCGACGAACTTCCCCAGTTCGAGAAGCTGGAGAAATATGAACCTAATCTTATCACTAAAGTCTATTCGGCTGACGGCGTACTGATCAAAGAATTTTTCTCGGAGAACAGAAGCCAGGTCGACCTTGACTCGATACCCTCTCATGTTATTCAGGCACTTATATCGACAGAAGACAGAGATTTCTTCAATCACTGGGGATTCAATTCAAAAAGAACTACATCCGCTGTCGTTATGGCTATTCCCAGAATGCTGACCGGAAAAAATGTTCACGGAGCCAGCACAATAACACAGCAGCTGGCAAGGAACCTGTATAACGAGATCGGTTTCGAAAAGAATCTTGAAAGAAAAATTAAAGAGCTCCTTACCTCCATCCAGCTGGAAAGGATGTATTCTAAGAAAGAAATACTCGAAATGTATCTGATGCAGTGCCTTTTCGGGGAAGGAACATACGGCATCCAGTCAAGCGCGAAGGCAATGTTCGGAAAAAACGCGGCAGAGCTCAAGGTTGAAGAATCCGCTCTGCTCATAGCTCAGCTTAAAGCTCCTGCTCATTACAATCCTTTCAAACATCCCGAACGTGCTCTCGAAAGACGGAATCTGGTCATGCATAATATGCTGGAAATGGATTTCATAAGCCGGGATGATTATGATTCATTAAAGCAGTTGCCTCTGGAAGTAAAAGCTGAAAAGGAGACATTTGACGGTATAGCCCCCTACTTCACCGAAAGTATCAGACAGCAGCTGCGGGACAGCAGGAATGAATGGAAGCTTGATTACCTGAAAGACGGACTCACCGTACAGACTACTCTCGATTCAAGGATCCAGACTATAGCCGATTCTATGGTCAGAAAGCATGTTCCTATTTTAAATAAAGAGACTAAAGACAGATTCATCAGGGATAAATGGAAAGGTCTGCGTAAATACGTGAGAGCCAATTACGATTCGACGCGCTGGAATGAGAAAATGAACGACAGTCTGATGATTGATTCTCTCGTTCACGCAAAACTTGAGCCTCAGGTAGCCCTTATAGCCGTTGATCCTTCGAACGGGAATATTCTCGCCATGGTCGGCGGAACGGATTTTAAACAGCACAAATACAACAACGCTCTTCAGGCCTGGAGACAGCCGGGTTCGATTTTCAAGCCGATAGTTTATCTTACCGCGCTGGACAACGGTTACTCTCCCGCGACAACGCTTATTAATCAGCCTGTAGTCGTCGTAATGCCCGACGGATCAAGGTGGCAGCCCGGGAACTATGATACCGAAAATCTCGGCGGGTATATTTCTCTGAGAGAAGCCCTGAGGCATTCACTGAATTTGATCTCCGTCAGACTTATAATGGAGCTTATCACTCCGAAAGAGGTCATTACTTACGCTAAAAAACTTGGAATAAACACCAGAAATATTCTGCCTGTAAACTCTATAGCGCTGGGATCGGGCGCGATCAGACCGATAGATATTGTTACCGCATATTCGACCTTAGCGAACAGAGGAACACATATCAAACCTCTCGACATACTGAAAGTGACTGACAAGAACGGTAACAATGTTGCGCAGTACTTCCCGGAAAGATCGGTGGCCATATCCGAAGAGACAGCTTACCTGATCACGAACATGATGGAGGATGTTGTAGACAACGGTACAGGAAAGAGACTGAGATGGCACAATGACTTCAGATATCCGGTAGCCGGGAAAACAGGTACTACAAATGATTTCACTGACGCCTGGTTCTGCGGATTCACTCCTAAGATCGCGATCGTAGTATGGGTCGGTCTGAAAGATCCGGCATTTAAACTTGGCAACGGCGCTACCGGATCAAATACTGCGCTTCCATTGTGGGGGGATTTCATAACCGAAGTCTATAAAAAGCTGAAATTGGGAAGCGAAGACTTTGTAGTACCTGAAGGAATTGTCGAGATCGAGACCTGCAGGGAAAGCATGAAACCGGCAGGACCATATTGTCCCAAGACGTATATCGAAAAATACAATAAAAATTATATACCTACGGAAAAATGCGACATCCACACCGCCCGGAACATCAATTCCAAAAATAAGGGCGGCAGATACTAGTCTGCTGTCATGATATTCGTACGAAATATAAAAAACCGCCTGAAATTCAGGCGGTTTTAGTCTTTGTGGAGGATACAGAGACTTAAGCCAATTCGTTCTCCATATTTTAAAACACCTATAACACAAACATATTTAACATTATGCAGAACGTTTTATCTCCTTGAGTATTAGTGCTTTTCGGGAAATAAAATTCTATAAAATTTCCCCAAACATAGAACGGATATGAGTTCGACTCTTACTTGGATACCTAATGGTGTGTTTAATTAAATCATATTTTTAATAAATCATTATTGTTTATTTGTAAATAAAGCTAGCATTTCATTTATACAATCATTTAATTCGTCATCATCGTAAGAGTGATTTTCGGTAATTACTTTTTCTTTCAAATTGTTTATTTTTTCAACAAAATAAGAAGGAGCTGTTTTTTTTACTTTTTTGTATAGTTCTATAATTTGATTGTTTTTACCTCTTTGCAAAGAATATAAGTACTTTTTTTCCTCCATGTCATCAATATCAAGATGTTTGAAATATTGCGAATATTCCCAAAGATGAAAGTAAATTGTGTCAATCCCTTCTAAATGAGAATAATCATTCTCTATTTCTAAGTAAAATTTATTGTTGAAACAGTCTAGCATTTTATCAGAGACATTAAAAGGTAAAGGTGTAGAGGTGTCTTTCAAAAATGAATTATCGTCTTTCTCTAAAGCAATTTTTAATTTTTCGAGATAAGTCATACTAACACTTAATCCATTGTTTGACAATAAATTATTTTCATCAGAAATCAACAAATATATCCAACTTAACTTTGTTTCTTGAACCGAGCTTAGATTGATCATTACTTCTAAAAGTACTTAAGTAGTCTCAATATCAAGATGTTTGAAATATTGCGAATATTCCCAAAGATGAAAGTAAATTGTGTCAATCCCTTCTAAATGAGAATAATCATTCTCT
>QKDR01000032.1 GCA_003252515.1 Candidatus Delongbacteria bacterium
ACATAATATGCCCACTGCCATTCATAACCAAGATAGCTCCAGTGGTATTTTGTTTCAGGACAGGTCATTAAATCAAAATAAAAGCCGCTCCAATAGTCTCCGTTGAATATCATGTCGTCATTCTTAACATCCTTCAGAGTGGTTTTAAACACTGCTTCAGATTCCAGTGAATGATCTGAATAATATCCGCGGTAAATATAAGGCGCGAACTCAAAATCCCATGATTCCTCTTCAGCAGGTTTAGGTGAAGTGATCACACACGTCTCTCTGTCAAAAATCTGAACGGTTATCGAATCACTGGTTTCATATAACTCTGAGTAACTCGCGTCTGAATAATAAGATGCTGTGGCTTTTATCAGCACTTCTCCCGTATAAGCTTTACTGTCCCAGGTGCGTGTGTAATATGTTGTTTTTACTGGAGGCGCAGGGATCTCAGTGTAACTCGTTTCACCTTCTCTCTTGAAATAAAATTTCATTGATTCCATATACGGATAGTCATTCCAGTTCGCATCTGTACAGGTAGCTTCAAATACGTGAATACTGTCCATTGAGTAGTAGTCAGATTTGAAAATATCAACCTTCGTTAGATCAACAATAGGCGTAACGCGGAATTCAACTTCGCTGTAAGGCCTGATACGATCAGGATAATACTCATAAATATCCAAATTTCCTGACTCATTCCAGTCCATAGCTGTATATACTTTGAATTTGTATGTACCTATTGAATCCGGTATAAATGTAAATCTTGATCTCGCAATATAGGTTTCAGTACTTACCCATACCGTCGTATCCGGCACCTCAACTTGCATTTCATATCCGCTGATTTGCGCAATATGATATCCGACAGAATCGGGATATAAATCGTAAGGGTATTTTAAATAACAGTGAAAAAGACTGTCAGCATTGAAATTACCTGAAAATACGCTGTCTATTTTCGTATCTACCGGACATTCAATCTCAAACGTAATGGAATCACCTATTTTAATGACATTATCTTGGCTGTTTAAAATATGTAATGATGGCGGAGTATACTGTGCTTTCAGACCATTAATTTCCAAAGTATCTACAGTAAGCGGCTGCCAGCAGTTTCCTTCATCGTCAGGCTCTGCCATTTTAGTACCGCTACTCATGAGCGTTAATTCATTATCATAGTGAGAGAAAGAATAAATATGTCCCAATTCGTGTTTCAAAATTGTATTTAAATCAACTCCACCTGTTTTAACAAACTCAAGCTCTTGTGTATCGTAATTGAATATCCACTCCTCACAAGCCCCGCCTTCCGAATTCCAAGGATAGTATCGTACAACATTATTTCCATTAATATAGATTGTAAAATCATCGTAAATGCGACCTTCAGACAATAACGGAAGCCTTGTATAGCCATACATATCTTGTTGAAACGACAACTCTACACCACTTCTTGTAATATATGTATTTGAATATTTTATGACAGGCGATAATGAACCGCTAACGCCGTCATACTCCATTGCCGGAAGGTTATCCACGGCAGTATTCTGCCACGCGCTGATACAGTTTGCGACATTAAGAGATACCGGCGCCTGCCCGAGCCTGTTATTGATTGAATCGTTAAAAGCCGGATCAATATATACCTTATAGCTGTTCTCGCTGCTTCTGTAGTCAAGCCATTCGTTTAAAATAATATAACAATGCGCCGTCTTAACATAAAAGAGCAGTATAATTAACAGAATATTCCAGAGGGCTTTCATTTTTTGCCTCCCGGTTTAAACGATTTCTTATAAAAATTCTTATGATCGTTAACTTCAATTATTTTTTTGACATTCTCAACAACCTCGTCAAATGTCTTAAATATATACGAATTGTTTTTGTTACCCGCTTCAGCCTGTTTTTTTAAAGATTCAAGTCTATCCTTTGAGGTTCCGTACAGATCTTCATGTAGTGCCATAGTATCATATACGTTTAATATCGTTGTTGATTCAGCTTTTCTTTGCAAATACGGTCTTTCTTTACTCAGAGCATAAGCTGCGGCAAAAAAATATAGCCCTCTTTCGCCAACAACTGGGTCTGTAAATCCGACTCCGCCGTCACCATAACCGTAATAGATACTTGTCGGGATTTCTCCCAACTTATTCATCATTATATCATCTCCTTTCAATATTTCCTCAATTTCAAGTAGTCCCAATCCCTTATCTCTTTTAACGGTTTTACCGATTATTATAATATCACTGAATAAGGTATTGTTTTGGTACAGTGTATTTGTTATTACTCCAAACTTAGAGAAATCAACTCCAAGCTGTTTCAATTCAATATATTTATCACAATCAATCTTTGAGTTAAAAAGAGCATTCGTTTTGAATCTTTTCAGGTATGTTTCCTTGAAGTCATCAAATTCTTCTTTTGTCATACCTGTGTTAATACCGTACTGATCTTTGAAACTATCATTTGACTTGACTTGATCAGGTTGATCCAATTGTTCAGGCTGAATATTTTGCACATCCTGCTTCACTTCTTGCGCTTGTTTTGCAGGTTCATTGTTGCCGCCACCAGACATTGCAAATGTTGTGGTTAATAAAGCAAATGTAAATATAGCAGCTGCGATCATTTTATTTTTCTTCATTTTCATCCCCTTTGGTTGTTTTATATTTTTTCAAACTTTTGTCACACACTCATTAAAAACATCGCCTCCTTTGATTGAGGTCTGATGCCTTTTATCTCTTAAAAAATACAGGCACCGACACTCTGTTATACCTGATCTGCAGGTTTACCACAACCCAACCACAAGTATAAAGAGGCGGTGCCCCATACATTGTTATACGGAACACTCGCTCCTTCTCTTGTCTCGTGGTTTTGTTAAATGTGGTAATTTAGCAGATCAAGACAAGATAATTTCAGCAAATTATCAATATGTCAATTTAAAATAATGTCGCTTTTCCTTTTAATTGTTCCTGTATTTTTATTACGGTCATAAATATCATTCTATTTTAAGTCCATGTCAAGTTTTTTATAGGTTTTTTCTGGTATAGTTCTTCTGAACTCGCGTATCATTTTCAACTCCTCATACGTTAGCTGCATTTTAATTATTTGAGGCTGAATATTATACATGCCGTAGATTTTAAACAGTTAAATCAATGTGTATTTATATCTGATCAGGATTATTGTGAGAGATTTTTAGTGTGGATTGATTCTACACAAAATTAATGTTTCGAATGCAAAAAAAAATCCCTGATTTCTCAAGGATTTTTTCGACAATCTGAAGGGTGAATAAATTTTCACCCTTTTTCATATACAACATTGTTTCACTACTTTATTTTCTCGAACACTGATTTTATTATAGAGATCGCTTTCTTCATTTCAGTTTTTGTTATTACCAGCGGCGGAGCGAATCTGATGATGTTGCCGTGCGTCTGCTTTGCCAGAAGCCCTGCGTCTCTTAATGCCAGACAAACATCCCAGGCCTGGAAGTTCTTGGTGAACACGACTGCGTTCAGAAGTCCTTTACCTCTGACCTGAACGATCTTTTTGCACTTGATCTTGGCTACTTCTGTCCTGAAATACTCGCCGAGTTCCTGAACGCTTTTCTGAAGTTTTTTGTCCTCAAGAACTTCCAGAGCGGCTATAGCGACTGCGGACGCGATAGGGTATCCGCCGAATGTAGAGCCGTGAGTTCCGGGCGTGAAAACTTTCATGATCTTCTTGTCGGCAACTATAGCTGAAACAGGTATCACGCCTCCGCCGAGCGCTTTGCCAAGTGTCATGATATCGGGTCTTACTTTCTCGTGGTCGCAGGCGAATTTTTCTCCGGTCCTCAGGAATCCTGTCTGGACTTCGTCGGCTATGAAAAGAACGTTGTTCTTTGTACATATCTTTCTTACCGCTTTCAGGTAGCCTGCGTCCGGAACATAGACACCTGCCTCGCCCTGGATCGGCTCTATAAGTACGGCGCACGTGTTCGGAGTGATCGCTTTTTCGATAGCTTTGGCGTCATTATATTTAACGATCTTGAAACCTTTAGCGTAAGGTCCGTAGTTCACTTTCGCGTCGGGATCTGTCGAGAAAGAGATTATAGTTGAGGTTCTACCGTGGAAATTGTCCTCACAGACAATTATTTCCTGCTTTTCGTTCTTTATCCCTTTTACCTCAACGCCCCATCTTCTGGCGCATTTAATCGCGGTCTCGACTGCTTCAGCTCCCGTGTTCATCGGAAGGGCCATCTCGTATCCTGTGAATTCGCATAATTTTTTAAGGAATTTTCCCATAACGTCGTTGTGGAAAGCTCTGGATGTAAGAGTACATTTTCCTGCCTGGTCGATAAGGGCTTTTATGATCTTGGGGTGTCTGTGACCCTGGTTAACAGCTGAATATGCCGAAAGAAAATCGAAGTATTCCTTACCTTCGGGGTCTTTAACTTTTACACCTTTGGCCTCAGCAATTACTACAGGCAGCGGGTGGTAGTTGTGGGCTCCGTACTTCTCGTCAAGTTCGATTATCTGTTTCGTGGTTAGCATATCCGTCTCCTATTTTATTTAATAATTGTTTCTTACAGTTATCTCAAAAAGCCATCTAAAGATAAGATTTTAAATATCAAAGTCAAATTAATATTTATATTGGGATTTTTACTTCAAATCGCAAACGATGATCTTACCGTCGATAAAATCGTAAAGATATGCCGAACTGTCCGTTACGCATGAACTGCCGATATCGATATTTTCGGACTGTATGCCGGTATCGGACATTGATCTTCTGCCGTCACTCTGAATTTTAAGTACCGAGATATTATCATCTTTCACGCACAAGACTCTTATAAGATCATCTGAAATATAAAAATTACCGTACTCTAAGTCATCCTTAAAACCGACAGTATATCTCAGTTCAAGATCCCGATCATACTTTTCTATCCTGTTCCTGACCGGATTATAGACAGCTAGACTGTCTTTGAACCTGAACAATCCGTAATCTTCCTGCATAAGTCCGTGAAGCGGTTCATCGTTCAGCCTTATCGTTTTAAGTATCATATTCGTTTCGGGATCGATCTTTTTCAAATAATAAAATCCGTTCTCTGCTTTCCGGGATGTGACGAAAACATCATTTTCCAGAACGGCTATCCTGTCCGGATTTTTTACCTTGAGGGTATCTTCAATTACGCTTCCCTTTGAAATGAATATCTCATCGTAAGTATTCGAATAATAAAGAGTATCGTCCTCCATATCGAAATCCTGTAGAAAATCCCTTCCCTTTACTCTCAGATCTATGAAAAGCTCAAGCTTCCCGTCTTTGAGAATATGCACCGACGATGTAGTCGCGTTGAGCACATAAACCTGCCCGTCGATCTCCTTTATCATGTTGATATTGCCGAAAGAAGAAATGTTGATTGTTTGAGAAACATTTCGAACTCCGCATGAGCATAAGAACATTATTAGTGAACATAAAAATATTAATCTCGATTTATTCATAAATTTCATACCATTAATGTTTTTCTTATCTCGTCTTTCAGAACTTTATCAACTTTTACTTTATCGGCATACTGATCCCAATTGTTTAAAACTTCTGCAATATGTATTATAATACCGCCGGCTTTTTTGATATTCATCTGCCTTGCCACTTCCAGCAGATCGGATTCAGAGATATTATCTGTTTTACCGTTAACTGTCAGCGACTGCCTGCTTACCCATTCGCTGCCGGGTCTGTAAGCGTGACAGATGTCGTAAGCTGGCGAAAGTCTCCAGTTACCGTACTTATCCATTATGAAGGCGAAATTCTTTGTGTGATCGTCACAGTTGCGCGCTAATACATTGAAAACCATTCTTCTGAATAATTGTTCCGCCTGTGTATATGGCAACCCGAGCATTCTCATTGTTTCAAACAGCTGTTCGTAGCTGTATAATCCCACATCGTTGTAATCAAAATGCCTCATCGCGCAGAAAGTCTGAACATGTATCTTCTCAGTATTGCCCGGTCTGTCGAACCTTCTTGTCATAAAATGCGTTCTGCCATTCTCTTCAAGCAACCGGCTCTCTTCCATTTCAATACCGGAATCGACCGCCATATTGTAATACGCCATTTCTACGCGCCCGTATCCGTCAGATGCTCCGAACTGCTTATCGTTCACTCCGTCAAATTTGATCAGCCAATGGGAAAATCCTTTAGGCGCATCAGTCTGACCGCTTCTCACTTCTCCCGTTTTCGGATTATACGCTATCAGGGCTTTGGCTCTCGCTCCGCCTGCAGATGTTCCTATTTTGAAAATATCTATGAGAGCTTTTTCTTCGTTGTCTTTTACATTAGTGACAAAATCTTTTCTGCCCGAAAGTATTTTCTCAGCTATGCTGACGAGCCCCGCTATTTCTACCGGAGATGTTCTTTTGTCCGATTTAGGAAATGCCGGTTCGATTTCGACCGCCCCCATTCCTCTTCTCCCGATAAAACATAGCATTTCAACTGGATTCATACTTCCGGACGGCCTTCCCTGCCTAGAAAGCCAAGCATCTATAAGCGCATTCCCGTATTTATCCGGAAGAATGTCCGCAAGAAGTCCTGGCAGTCCTTTAAAGGTGTGATTTTCACTTAATTCCGGAAAAGAGTATATTCTGCCTTCGGATCCGTTTAACGGCATTTCGACCGGAGAGAGATTAAGTCGGCTCCGTAAAAACGAAGGATCGAATTCAAACGATGCGGTTTTATTATCATCATCCCAGGAAACAGCTCCCGCTCTTTTCCCCCATATATTTACGAATGCCGCTGTTATCATTACCAGTCTGATTTTTTATTTTGATTTTTTTTCGATCCTGAAGCTCTCATTTTTTGGTTCATTTCCATTTCAGCGAGTTTAAGGGGACTTATTTTCAGTTCTGTTCTGAAGTTTTCTAAAAGTTCCAGTTTATTCAGCATTCTGAGAACCTGTATAAGAGATATCAGGTTCGATCCGTTCCCGTTCTCCAGATTACCGAGTGTAAAACGACTTATACCGGCATCTTTAGCGAGTTGCTCCTGAGTTCTATTCATTTCCAGTCTCGTATGCTTTATAAAAGAACCGATCTCATTAAGGATCGCTCTGTCAGATAAGTTCGCGTATTTCATGTTTGTATTTTTCAACATTAAGCCTTATATTATTGTCGAATGTGTATATTTTTCAACAAATATAACTAAATCACATCAAAATGTCAAGACTTCACTTTCTATAAAGATATCTCCAAAACATCTTTACTCTGTCACTTCGTTCTTGCTAATCTAAAACCGAACTGGTCCGTGAAGTTATAAGTCTTATAAGGATAGACTCCTTGGCGGCAAGCTGATTTTAAAAAATTATCTAATAAAGAAGTGTTAAATCCTCCGCCTCGTATAATGCGTCGGCTGCCTATTAAAGAAACCGGTCCGCTCGGATCCGTTTCTTCTGCGCCGGAATACTCCTCATAAAAATCCCATACCCATTCAAAGACATTGCCGGACATATCGTAGTTACCGAGCCTACTTTTTCCGGTAGGATAACTCCCGACTACAGTGGTCGAACCTATGATATTCCCATAATTACATAAAGTGTCGGCCGGAGCCGTTTCGCCCCAGGGATATGTTCTTTCATCGTTATACCTTGCGCCATACTCCCATTCCGCTTCCGTCGGCAGTCTGTAACCTTTTGCGGAGAAATCGCATACTGCCTCATCCCATGCAGGATTAAAGTCATTCGGCATCAGAGATCCCCAATGCGCAGGATCAGTCGTTCCATTAATGGTATAACAGGGAGTCAGTCCCTCGGTCATACTTCTGAGATTGCAGTACTTTAAAATAAGGTACCAGTTTACTCTATAAACCGGATAGTTGTCCCCGATCCCGTAACCGCCGGAAGGATTATCAACCATTATATCAGACCATTCTTTCTGAGTAACCTCATTTATACCCAACAGAAACTTACGCGTGATATTCACCGTATGGACAGGTTCTGCAACTCCTGTCTGCCCCATTTCAAAATTTCCCGGAGTCACGGCAATAAATCCCGAAGGCATTATCTCAATATAGTCGATCTGATCAAAGTTGAATTCTGAATTCGGGGTCGCGTCATTGAATTCGATTATAAGATTCCCGGCCATACATATAAAAGGGAGAACTGCTATTAACATCAGAATTTTTTTCATTTTTTCCTCAGTGTTTTATTAAAAGTCCGTTACGGGCCACGATGTGATAGAAATATTTATTTCCGGGAAGCAGATCATTGTCAATATAGCTGTCGGCGGCAGTACTGTCTATTTTGACGAATCCTGAATACGGATCGGTCTCCGAGCGGAATATCAGATAATCATCTGCTGACTCTACGACATCCCAGTCAAGTGTGACAGCAGTAGAATCCGCCAGAACAGTCAGGTTCAAAGGTGCGGCAAGATAACCGTACCAGTCCGAGAATATAAGACGGTCAATATTTCCGGTTTTGATGCCAGTAATTTCTCCGTCAGGATCATAGATCTTGACACTTTCTTCTCCGCTATGATCAGTAAAAATCAATTTGGATATATTGTTTATTTCATAATCCTGAAAACTGCCGTCAGGGGTATGAACGCGGAGAATGTCCTGTCCGTATTGAACAGCCGTTACGAAAAAGATAAAGAGTAATAATTTAATGTTCATCTGTTTTTCCGTTATTTTCTTTGCGGTAATTATAAAAACACGATTAGTATAATAGTCTTCAAAATGTAATTTTGCAAGTATAATATTTTTGCTATTTCTTTTATTTTTATTTAATTTCGGTATAAAATTCAGGAATGTTATTATGAGAACACAGTTAGTAATTATTTTGAGCATGATCGCAGCTTTAAGCGCGCAGTATACAACCTCTAAATACGATACTCTTTTCATCAAGTCATCGGCATCGTTCCACAACCATCAGAAATATGTCCAGCCCGCAAAGGATGAAATAATCGCGATCGGAGAGGACATCGTACCTTTTCTGGTCGGAAACTGCTCTTCAAGGCAGCCTAGGGAATATCACGCTTTGAGAGACCTGTTCTCTAAGATAGACCCGAAGTATTCGGCAAGATATCTGAAAGACGAGATCAGGCGAATGGATAAAGAAAGCTTCGGGACTGCCGTGGAATTTCTGGGGTTATCTAAATATGATAAAGGACTTGAATTCCTCGAAGAATTTCTGAATATTGACTCAGCCTGGGTGAAAGTTGCCGCCATGAGAGGAATAGGTGACTTAAAAGACCCACGTTCCGCAAAAGTAGTCAGACCGTACAAGAATGACCCTGATTTTAAGATACGGTGGCAGGTCGCCGCATGTTACGGAAAAATGAATACTGAGGAAGGTGATCGCGAACTTGTTTCGATGCTTGAAGATTCGCTCCAGCTGGTTTCGCATACCGCACTTCATTATCTCGACTCGCATATGAAAGCCGATACATTGAAACAGCGTATAAAAGTTCTGGACAGAAGATCCGATTCTAAACTGCTGAAACTCATTAGGGATAAATATATTGAGAATAAAGAGGTAGATCTCATTTCCGAAAGCGTCAAAGCGGCGGTCGTCCCGGATTCGGTCAGGGAATTTACGATCGGATCGCTGATATCGGAGAATTCGGTCATTTATACCGCACTGGAACAGCTTTATATGGACAAAGGTGATCTCTTCTTTCCGGTAAAGACAGACAAAGAGCTTTTCCTCTTCCCCACCATTGCGCAAATGTTCGTCGATCCTATGCTTCAGGTGTCCGTTCCGGAAAAAGTCAAAGATGATTATGCCGAATACCCGAAG
>QKDR01000049.1 GCA_003252515.1 Candidatus Delongbacteria bacterium
GAAAGTTGATATTCCCGACATTCTCTGAATAAAGTTCAATGCCGTTCTTTCAGCCTTGAGGATCGAGTTCAGGCTTCCTTTAATTACGGCTACGATATCTCCCTTCATGACACTGTCGCCGTCTTTGAAGAATGTCTCGATCTTAAGCTCACTGTCAACGTAAAAGAAAGTATCTTCGAATACCTGAAGTCCGGAAACAATACCGGGAGATTTGGCCTTAAGTACCGCCCTGCCCTTTTTTGAGGCAGGTATTATGGAATCGGTAGTAATGTCGCCGTTCTTTCCCATATCTTCTTTGATCGCTTTTTTAATGAGCGGAATATATATCATTCTCATAGATTAACCCCTTTATTTCGATTCTGCAACAATAAGCGGAACGAACATTTCCGAGGAACTGAGTCCTCCGTGATCGGCCGCATGCCATCTCACTTTTTCATTCTTCAGAAAGTCTCTGATCACATAATTCTCTTTACAAATCAAAACAAAATCTCCGACTCTGCTTCTGAGTTCAGTATTCTCTTCGAAAAGCCCGTAATAACCGCCTTTTATAAGCTGGTCACGTGAAAATACTTTAACCGCATACCCGATCCTGTCCTCAACTGACTTCCTGAAATCTTTCAGGTATTTCTTCTTTACGTAACAGTAAGCGGCTCTCGGTTCTCCGCACAGCGGGAATTCGAGCATCTTATTAATTTCGGGAAGTTCGTTCATATTAAGCCTTTTAGATTCTTCCCCGTCGATAAGGCCGTGGTCAGCTGTGATAATGACGACTGAATTAGTACCTTTGATATCTGATACGAATTTCTCAGTCTGTTTCGATATCGTATAGAAAAGTTTTGTCAGATCTTTCGACCCGCTGCCCGTCTTGTGCTTCACTGCATCGAAATCAGGCAGATAGGCATAAACATAATTTCTTTCAGCCTTATTCGCTTTTACGGCTCCGGTCAGTTTTACGAACATGTCCTCAAGACCTTTATAACCGGTCTTATCGGATTCCGAAAGAAGATATTTAGTATAAACGGAATCATTTATGGATTCGGGATGAAGCACCTTAAGATGCTTTATCTTTTTTGAAAGCCTGTGATCGATAAAAATATCCTCGGGATCTATCTTCCTGTTCAGCAGAGATTCGTCATTTCTCCTGTCATTGAAAAGCAGTATAGTCGAAGGTATATCATATTTGTCGGTTTTCAGCCTTACGAACCATCCTGTCACCCCGTGTTCCTTCGGCGCAAGACCTGTCGCGAAACTGGTTATGCACGCAGAGGTTGTAGAAGGGAAAACCGAAGTTATCTTTCCGACTGTATTATCTTTCAGGAAATTCTTTCTTCTCTTCATAAGATAATCGAATCCCAGACCGTCGATCACTATATTGACAATATTTTTGTAACCCGAAAGCTTTTCGCAGGGTAAAAGGATAAGCTCGCTGTACCTCGGTCGTAATCCGAAGCATTTGGATATAGAGCTCATCAGGTTGACTATGCTTCCGCCTTCGTAATCGGGTTTGTAGAACATACGCGTCCGCCTGTAATTACTTAAGCTATTAATATTATGTTTTTACATAAAGAATATCAAGAAAATTATTTAAAGTTTTTAACTGTATTATTGTTCCCTGTTTTACTAAATTACCGATATGGGCGATAATGACAAATATTACTACTCGGAAATACTGCCTTTCATGAAAGAAAGGTACGGTAAGAAACTTGGCAAGATCGGTCTGACGCTTCACACTCCGTGCCCGAACGAACCGCCGTGTATATACTGCAATAAAAATTCTTTCATTCCTCAAACGATCAAAGGCGCTGTTACGATAAGAGAACAGATGGAGCAGGGACTACCTTATGTGAAACGAAAGTATCCGACTGATGAATTCATCGCTTATTTTCAGGACAACACTTCCACTTACGGCGATATTGATTATCTTGAGAGGTCGTTCAGAGAAGCTCTGAGCTATCCGGAGATACGGATACTGGCGTTATCCACGCGGCCGGACAGTATTTATCAGGAGCTGCTTGAAATGCTGAAGAGAACTGCCGCAGGCAGGGATGTATGGCTTGAACTTGGATTGCAGTCCGTTCACGACTCAACCCTGAAAGCCATCGGCCGCGGTCATGACTACGCCTGTTTCCTTGACGCATACAGGGTGATCCGGGAGAATACGGACTTTCTCGCAGGTGTTCATCTGATAATCGGACTGCCTGATGAGACTGACGAAATGATTTATGAAACGTTTCGTGAGATCAATAGAATTAAGCCTGATTATATCAAGATACATCATCTTCAGGTGATAAAGGGAACTGAACTTGAACGTATATACAACAGCGGAGAATACGAACCGCTTACCATGCAGAAATATATAGAGCTGTTTTCAAAAGCTGTATCATTTCTTGATAAAGACATCGTGATCCACAGGAATCTGTCGAGAGCGCATGCGGATCAGCTGATCGCCCCGAAATGGGGTGTCATAGCGGAAGAGTTCAAGGAAAAAGTATTTGATTATATGAATAGTGAAGGGATCTGTCAGGGTTCGTCACTTTGATCCTGCGGCGGGGGTGACAGGTCCGGCAGATTCGACAGCTTTGGGAATCTTTTCCGCCTCAAGTTCTGAAAATCCCCAGGTCACAAGGTCATTCACGAATTTATCCCTGCCTCTCATACTTCTGGTACCGAGAACTACTGCAACAAGTCTGTCATCATCCTTTTTTGCAGTGGCAACTATGCAGAATCCCGCTTTATCGTAAAATCCCGTTTTCAGCCCGTCGAAATACGGATAATCCTTTATCAGCCTGCTCGTGTTCCTCAGGTCGAACCTGTTCTTCCCTTCCCTCACGTGATCGACCCATGTTGAGCTGTACTTCATGATCAGGGGATATTTAAGCATTTCTTCGGCAAGCAGAACGAGATCGTAGCATGTGGAAGTATTCGCTTTTTTATTGTTCTTTTTATTCTTTCTTGAAGGAGGAAGTCCGTGCGGGAAATAATAGTTCGTATTTTTCATCCCCAGCTGCTGTGCCCTTGAATTCATCATATTGACAAAAAGAGGTACTTTACCTTCCCCACCGATCTTTTCGGCAAGAACCGTTGTCGCGTCATTGGCTGATTTAATTACCATCGATTTGAAAAGGTCCTCGACAGGCATTTCTTCATATTCTCGGAGAAATATCTGTGAACCGCCGATCTTTGAAGCGGCGGTCGAAGCTTTGAGAGTATCCGTAAGTGACAGATTCCCTTTCTGTATCTCCTCTGCTGTGAGGAGGATCGACATCATCTTTGTCAGAGAAGCTATCTCGCTTACCTGATAGGCATTATTTTCATACAAAACTCTGCCTTTCGTCAGGTCTACCAGCATTACGGATTTATAATCTTTGAATCTGTTCTTAAAGGGTTTAGTGAAATCTGTCTTTTTAGAGTACTTTATGCCGTCCGCCCCGAATAACAGAATGCCTGCAGTCAGGACAGATAATATTAATTTCTTCATACTTCGCTTTTCATAATTTAAACATATACGGTCTCGTCTTTATAACCTGATGCTTCAAATCCTTTTTTTCTTAAAATGCAGCTGTCGCAGTGACCGCAGGCTTTTCCGAGAACCGGCTCATAGCAGGAAACGGTCTTAGAATAATCTACCCCGAGTTTTTTCCCTGTTGTGATTATTTCCGCTTTCTTTAAGGAAATGAGAGGTGTTTCTATACTTATCTTAAACTTACCCTCGACAGAACCTTTAAGCGCAAGTTCCGCCATTTTCCGGTAAGCCTCAATGTATTCCGGTCTGCAGTCGGGGTACCCGGAATAATCAACGCTGTTAACTCCGATATATATCTTATCCGCCCCGATAGTCTCCGCATATGCCAGTGCGTAGCTTAAGAATATCGTATTTCTGGCTGGAACGTAAGTATCGGGGATGCTTTTTTCGTCATAACTGTCCTTCCGTACCTGTTTCGAGCTGTCGGTAAGGGATGAAGACGAAAAGAATTCCCTGTCAAGTTTAACTGTCCGGTGTTCTTCCGCTCCGAATTTTCCCGCGTTGAATCGGGCCAGTTCCAGCTCAACCGAATGTTTTTGTCCGTAATCGAATGACAGTGCATATATTTGATATCCTCTGCTTTTTGCGATCGCAAGGCAGGTAGTCGAGTCCAGTCCGCCTGAAAGCAGTACAACAGCCTTAGCCAAAAAACCTCCTACAGTTCGCCTTCGGCTTTCAGCAGAAGATGTATCTTTACCGTCATCTTCTTTTTGTCGGTATTGTCGGGAAGATCGTAAACATATGCCTCCCCGTAGAATATCTTAGTTCCTGACGCCATCAGAAAACTGTTGAACATCGAGATCTCGTCGCTTGTAAGAACGACCGTGAAAGACTGCCCGAAATCAGCGGCCGCATAGTCATAATCTTTAACGAAAAGTACATCACCGTCGGGTCCGTTCTTTTTCATTGTCAGACGCATTTTTCCGCTAAGATCGGAAGGTTCGGCGTACGTTACTGTATATTTGGCTTCCATGAACTCGAAATTCTCGATCTTATCTTTATACTCCTGATATACCGAGCTGTCGTCAAGATCATATAGCTCACTTGATGTTATCGTAGTGCTGTATGACGAATCCGTCATCACTACAGTGAAAGGAACGTTCACGGAAAAATCCTCGAATTTATCGCATCCTGTCATGAATAACAGCGCGGCAAATACTGCCGTCAGAACGATTAATTTTAAAGTTTTCATTTACTTCTCCTTTTTAAAATTATAAAATTCAAAACTCATTCCCGTCGATATTACAGACTGCGAATTGTAAGTGTAATCCGCGTTAAGGACAAGGAAACCGATCCTGAAAGATGTTCCCGCCGTTATACCGATACTGTTCTCTCCTTCAATCGTCAGGCTCACATCTTTAGCTTCTCTCAGTTCAGGATCAGCGTTGTCCGGGTCGCCGGTAATTGAATATTCGGCGTCTACGCTCGTATTCTGGAACCCGATTCCCCCGTACAGCGTAAACATCCCGAACTTCCTGCTCGCTATACAATTCACTACGAAATTGTTGAAATCCAGCTGATCAGAAAACTTCATCTTCCCGATCCCGAGCTGAACCGATCCGTTGAAAGGAATATTCTTAAAATATCTTGTCACTTCGTGCTTCAGGGCGAATGAATAAAAATAAAACTCCTCCCTGTCTTTACCGATCTCCTGAGCAGGAATGAACTTAGCTGTCAGTTCAGTTCCTTTCCATCCCAGCATGATCTGCGGAAATCCCATAGGAAGATAATCGATACTGAACCCGCCGGGATATGAAACGAACCCGTCCTCACCGTACGCGTAACCGGGATCACCTCCGTAGACCGTACTTGTCGAACCCGATGAATATCCGGCGGGAAGATACGGAGTAAAGCTTTTCTGGTCCTCCGGGACCAGGATCATAAGCGCTCTGACTGAGAATCCGCTTGAAAAGTTTTCAGGAACAGCAGCGGTGTGATACATGCCGGAGTTGAGCCCCACTCCCAGAGATGTGACCAGCGGCTGAAGATAACCTTCAACGTTCTTTTTTGACATGAAGGACAGAACTTCGTCAACAGAAGCGCTCAGGCTGCAGAAAAAAGATGTGAATATAAATACAACGATTATGGCCGTTCTTTTCATGTTTGATCTCCATAATAATTACTTAACAAGTTATAAATTTAAATATATAAAATCAAGTGCGAAACAATGTCATTTTCCCGCAATGGAGAACACATTGTTCTGTTCTCTGATCACAAGCTTATTCATTTCCAGCATGAAAAGCCTGCTCATGATCATCCCCGTATCAATTCCCAGTTCGTCAGAAAGCTCGTCAATGTTCTTAGAATTATCGATCAGAGCCGAATAGACAGCTTCCTCCGTTTCGTCCGAGAAAGTTATCCGCTTCTCCTGAACCGCTCTGACCGAATCCGAGGTCAGGTTCCTCACGCGCTCAGGCATTTCATCCGTTATGTCGTCAACTGACATAACAAGTTTGGCCTGACCGGTCTTTATCAGGTTGTTGCCGCCCTCGAATTTCGTTCTGTAGATCTCGTTGGGTATCGCGAATACTTCCCTTCCCTGCTCGAGGGCGAAATTTGCGGTGATAAGCGATCCCGAATCTTTTTTCGCCTCGCCGATCACGACACCGAGACTTATACCGCTTATCACCCGGTTCCTTGCGGGAAAAGTGTAAGTCGTCGGTTTTGTACCGATGAGAAAAGGAGAGAACACGGCTCCTCCTTTCTCCACGATCGCCTTTCTGACCGGTCTGCTCTCCACGTTCACGGGGCAGTCGATGCCTGATCCCAGAACCGCGACCGTACGCTTTCCCGACACCAGCGCGCCCGTGTGCGCGACGGTGTCCGCCCCCATCGCGAGCCCGCTCACGATCACATATCCTACCCGGGCAAGTTCTCTTGACAGTCTGTCTATGGTGTACCTGCCGGACTTCGTCACTGACCTTGAGCCCACAACGGCAACGGATATGTCGTCCTTATTAGAAAGTATCCCCTCATAGAAAAGGTACAGGGGCGGATCATAGATGTTCTTAAGGTTCGCGGGATAGCCTTCGTCGAATACGGTCACAAGTCCGAAATCCTGGAATTTATTCAGCAGTTCCATCTGATTGAAATATTCAGAGTCGTCGAATATAGAATTTCTCAGGTTCACGACCGCGTTGCCCGACAGTCCGAAAATCTGAAGCGTTTCATCGGTTAAATCCCTGCACTCCTCCGCTGACTGATACTCTGTAAGAAGTTTGTTTATTGATGCTGTAGTCAGAAATTTCACTGATTCCAGTCTGAGCATTTCCCTGAAGCGGTCCCCGGTCATTTTTCCTCCACTTTTTTTGGAAAAATAACAAAGAGCCCGTGTCAAATGATGAGCTACCCCATAAATATTTTAATTATTTTTTATCTTTCCCAGGCCGGCAGCGGAGTATCGATCTCTTTAATTTTTTCTGCGATCAGCAGTTTAAGCTCTTCAAGCCCCTCTTTGGTGAACGACGATATTTTATGATCGAAAAAACCGCCTGTATAATCTTCCTCGAGAAGGTCTGTTTTTGATAGAACTTTTATAAAAGGTTTCTCTTTCATCATTTCGCTGTACGTAAAAAGTTCGTTCTGAAGCGTCTCGAAATCTCTTTCGTAATCTTCGGAATCAGCCGTAATAAGATATATAAGTACTTTGTTCCTTTCTATATGCTTTAAAAACCTCAGCCCGAGTCCTTTACCTTCGCTGGCGCCTTTGATCAGACCGGGAATGTCGGCCATAACGAAACTTTTATAATTTTCATATTTGACGATACCGAGATTTGGAAAAAGCGTGGTAAAAGGGTAATCCGCTATCTTCGGACGGGCGTTGGAAAGAACTGACAGAAGAGTGGATTTCCCGGCATTCGGGAATCCCACCAGGCCGACATCTGCGAGTACTTTCAGTTCAAGGACCAGATGCCTTTCCTCACCTTTTATACCCGGCTGTGCATACTTTGGAGCCTGTCTTGTTGCGGTCTTGAAATGAGCGTTGCCCCAGCCGCCTTTGCCTCCTTCGAGAAACAGGTATTCCCTGTTCTCTTCAGATACGTCAAGATATATCTCGCCGGTCTCCGGATCCGAGACCACCGTCCCGAGCGGCACTTTGATCACTATGCTTTTCCCGCCTTTTCCGCTCATATCGTTAAGCCCTCCGTCGTGACCGTTCTCGGCGAAGAATTTTCTGTTGAGAGTAAAATCAAGAAGCGTGTTCATATTCACATCCCCGACAAAGATAATATCTCCGCCTTTGCCTCCGTCTCCGCCGTTCGGCGTACCCTTCGGTATGAATTTCTCGCGCCTGAAGGCAACTTTCCCCTTGCCTCCGTCGCCTGACTTGACGGCAATATTTACATAATCTACGAACATTCTCTTCCCGATTTTTTTGCAAATATAAAAATTTGCGGCTTTAATAGCAAAACAAATAAGTCGAAGTTTTGATTTTTTTACTTGAATAATATTTTTTTTTACTTTACTTTACAGTCCGTTTTATTCGGGGTGTAGCGCAGTCCGGTTAGCGCGTTACGTTCGGGACGTAAAAGTCGGAAGTTCGAATCTTCTCACCCCGACAATAAAACTTGAAATAACCGTTTCCAAAATTTCCGTTCGGGATGTAGCGCAGCCCGGTTAGCGTGTTTGTCTGGGGGGCAAAAGGTCGTGAGTTCAAATCTCACCATCCCGACTCGGAACTTTATCAGGAGTCCAAAATGAAAAAAAATATCGTGTATGCTGTTCTGTCAGCAGTATTTTTTGTATTTTTATCATGCAGTACATCAAAGGAAATCACAAAAGCCGCAGACCCGGTCACAAGAACTCTGATAGCCGCTGTAGTTGCGGAGAAAACCGTTCTTGTAGGAGAATTTGAGGACGGATCAAAAGTGATTGAGGAGAATATCGCCGAAAAGGTACTGACATGGGAAGGATTTCAACTTTTACTCAGAACTGAAGAAGGCAAAACATACGAATACCTTTCTCACGAGCCTTTTTTTAATGGGGACAGGGTGATAATCGTCGTTCAGGACGGAAAAGTTCTGTCTGTTAAATTCGCCCCGTAAGTTCATATTCCGAAGCGTCAGTTATCTCAATATTATAAAACTCACCCGGCTTAAGCTCAGATCTGATCAATACTTCGTTGTCGACATCAGGCGCGTCCCTGTAAGTTCTTCCGTAAGAGAATTCGCCGTCATATCTGTCGATCAGCACCCGTTCCCTGCACCCTATAAGTTTACGGTTGTTCTCATATGAAATTTCTCTCTGCAGTTCCATTATCTCGGAAGCTCGTTTTACAGCTGTCCTGACAGAGATCTGACCATCCATATCGTATGCGGGTGTATTCTCCTCTTTCGAGTACGGGAATACTCCCAGCCGGTCAAATCTTATTTTCTCAAGATTCTTCTTCATTGAATTGAAAACCCGTCTGGCCTCGCCCGGAAATCCTGTAATAATCGACGTTCTGACCGCTATGCCTGGAATGATCCTGCGCATTTCTTCGATCTTAGTGAATATTTTTCCGGTTGAACCTCCCCTTTTCATCAGTTTCAATATTTCAGTTTCTGTATGCTGTACCGGAAAATCAATGTACTTGCAGATGTTGTCATGAGCCGCTATGGTTTCAATAAAACTGTCAGTTACGATCGGAGGGTGCGTATAAAGAAGCCTTATCCATCTGTCTTTCCCGCATAATACAGAAATATCGCCGATAAGCCTGTTTATGTCATATCCTTTCCTGATATCTTTTCCGTACGACGATATTTCCTGCCCGATCAGAATTAATTCTTTCACTCTACCGCCCGAAAGGATAGTTTCGGTCTCTTTAATGATAGAATCCGGATGTCTGGAAATATATTTGCCCCGAATACCCGGTATGGCACAGTAGGAACATTTGTGATCGCATCCGTCAGCGATCTTTATATAAGCTACGTGGTCATATTCCAAAGCGACTCTGGAACCATAAGGATCAGGTTCGGGCTTCCCTGCTTTAAGCGCGGCGGTCAAACCTTTTATATCACCGAGCCTGAAATATCCGTCGGCTTCAGGAAATTCATTCTTAAGTTCCTTGAAATATCTCTGGATAAGACATCCCGTAAGAAGGATTTTACTGAATTTTCCTGCTTTCTTATCCTCCACAGCCTCAAGAATAGCTTGGATAGACTGTTCTTTCGCATCCCCTATGAACCCGCA
>QKDR01000121.1 GCA_003252515.1 Candidatus Delongbacteria bacterium
TAGAAATTATTATGGCCTTCGATCGTTTTGCCCGAAGTTTTATTGGTGACCTTAACACTCAGATCGTACGATCCTGTCTTAAGAACGGGAACGGATATCCTGTCCGCCAGCACAAGTGATCTGCCGGGAGACTTTTTCAACTGCATATCGCCTTTCTTAACTTCATCCGTTTCAGCTGAAGATATAGTCCATGTATATTCGATATCATCACCCTCATTAAGCCCGTACAGCTCCAGATAATAATATAAAAAAGGTCTTGTCGTACCGAATATTTTACTCGGGTTCGGAAGTATTATCACTCCCTGCCTGTAAAACTCGGACTTCTCATCAGATTTGTCAGTTATTATCCTCGAAGCCAGCTGAATTGAAGACATGGAGAATTTATCTGCAAAAGCCGCTACCATGAACATCTTGGATTCCTGAGGTACCTCCAAAGTATCGATTTTCTTACCTGTATTAAGATCTTCCACCTCGACTACCAGTTTATAATAGCCGGGAGGCAGCTCCAGCTTAGAAAGCACGGGTATCTCTGCTCCCGAATACTTTTCAGACTCATTCGCAATAACATATTTCTGCTTCCATTTATCCTCTTTGACAACCTTATCTCCGTCGTATATATAAACGTTTATCGAGAACAGACTTGTCAGCGCGTTATCGAATTCCAGATATATGACAGGTATGGATATATAAATATCCGTTCTTGTCTTAGTGTCGTCTGCCGTTCTGAAACAAGAGTAATCAACATAAAAGTACTCTTTGGCCGTCAGCATGAATGCCGCAAGCAGCAGTAATACCGTCATTATTTTTTTCATTCGAGTATTCTCCTTGCCCCGACGTATCGGGTCCTGTAATATTCAAGATTTAAGTCGCTTTTCGTCACTCCGAGCTTTGTAGAAGCGTGAATAAAAGTATTCTTCCCGGTATATATACCGACGTGAGATATACCTTTGCCGTATATATTGAAGAAAACAAGGTCGCCGTACTTCAGATCGGACTTTTTTACGGATTTACCGATACCGTACATGGTTTGAGAAGTCCTGGGAAGTTCAATCCCGTAAACCTCTCTGTAGGCTCTTCCCACAAACCCGCTGCAGTCGAAAGCCTTGGGGCCGGTAGCGCCCATTTTATGCGGAACGTTCTCGTATTTCCCGAAGAATTTCTCAAGATCACCTTTATATTGACCCGTATCGGAGACTGAAACATCCTCCCTGACTCCCGCGGATGAACAGGACGAGATCAGGATCGCAGCTATAATTAAAATTATAATGAGCAGATTTTTCTTCATACCATCCTTATCATTTCACTAAATGTTTAAGAAGCCCTTCGGTCGAACAGTCATGCCCTTTCGAAGCTTTTTTGTCCTTCAGTTCTTTGAGTATCTTAACAGCAAGTTCCTTGCCAAGTTCGACACCCCATTGATCGAAGCTGAATATATTCCATATCACACCCTGAACGAATGTCTTGTGCTCGTACATCGCTATCAGCCTCCCCAGCGCGCCCGGTGTCAGTTTATCGTAAACGATCGAATTGGTCGGATGATCCCCTTCGAATATTTTATGCGGATAAAGTTTTCTGATCTCCGCTGCCTGAAGTCCGGTCCGTTCAAGCTGATCTATCACTTCCTCCTTCGTTTTGCCGTTCATCAGTGCCTCGGTCTGTGCCAGAAAGTTCGAAAGCAGTTTTTCGTGATGATCTCCAGCATTGTTGAGCGGTTCTTTCGCGCAGAGGAAATCGCACGGAACCGTTCTGGTTCCCTGATGGATCAGCTGGTAGAACGAGTGCTGTCCGTTCGTGCCCGGCTCGCCGAGAAGAATCTGCCCTGTCGGATAATTCACTTTCGATCCGTCGCGCGCCGTGCTTTTGCCGTTGCTCTCCATGGAAAGCTGCTGCAGAAAAGCGGGGAACCTGTGCAGGTACTGGTCGTAGGGAAGAATCATTTCGCAGGAAGCACCGAAGAAGTCCGAGTACCAGACCCCGAGAAGTCCGAGTATTACGGGAATGTTCTTTTTTATCGGTGTCGACCTGAAGTGTATATCCATGCTTTCCGCGCCTTTGAGCAGCTCCTCAAAACGGTCGTATCCGACGGCTATAGCTATAGGAAGACCTATCGCGGACCACAGCGAATAACGCCCGCCGACGAAATCCCAGAACTCGAACATATTCTTTTTGTCGATACCGAACGCGGACACTTTCTCCGTATTGGTCGACATCGCCGCGAAATGCTTCTTTATATATTCTTTCTTCTTAGCTTTATTCAAAAACCATTCGCGGGCCGTGTTCGCGTTGGTCATTGTTTCCTGGGTCGTGAAGGTCTTGGAAGCTATAAGGAAAAGCGTCGTTTCGGGATCAAGTCTCTTGAGGGTTTCCGTTATATGTGTTCCGTCCACGTTCGAAACGAAATGTACATCAGGCGCTCCGTCGGAATAATATTTAAGCGCTTCGCAGACCATATTCGGCCCGAGGTCCGAACCGCCGATCCCGATGTTAACGACATCGGTGATCTTTTTCCCTGTATAACCTTTCCAGGCTCCGTTCCTCACTT
>QKDR01000134.1 GCA_003252515.1 Candidatus Delongbacteria bacterium
CGATGCTGAATATACTCGGATACGACGAATGAGGACTTTTGGAGGTATAGACGGAGATTACGGCAGACTTGACAACTCCTCGATCTTACTTCAGCCGGTCCCTTATGACGGAACAAGCACATGGGGTAAAGGCGCAGATAAAGGATTCCGTGCATTCCTAGATGCGGCTGACAATTTGGAACTTTACGATATTGAGACTGACTCGGAAATCTGGAGAAAAGGTATTCATATACTTCCCGAACTGACCGGTTTTTCTTCACCGGAGGAAATGTTCAAGACGGTTTACAAAAAAACATCCGAGATCATCGGAACAGGCAAACTCCCGACTTTTTTTGGCGGCGAGCACTCAGTGAGTATAGGAATTATCAAGGCTTTCACAGATAAATATCCCGGCATCACAATCTTACATTTAGATGCTCATGCGGACCTGAGACAGGAATACAACGGATCCAAATACAACCACGCCTGCGCAGTTTACCAGGCCTCAAAAAATGCCAACCTTGTTCAGATCGGGATAAGAAGCATGGATGTATCAGAAAAAGAGCAAATTAATATAAGAAAGTGCTTTTTCGCGGCTGATATTCACTCCAATCCCGACTGGATGGAGAAAGCGCTCGGTGAAATGACTGAGAACGTCTATATAACATTCGACCTGGACGCTCTTGACCCGTCTATAATGCCGTCCACAGGCACGCCTGAACCCGGAGGATTGTTCTGGGATGAAACGATTATATTTTTATCGAAAGTATTCGGAAATAAAAATGTACTGGGATTCGACATCGTGGAACTTGCCCCGATACCGGGACTGAGACACCCGGATCTTCTTGCTGCTAAACTGTATTATAAAATGCTCAGCTATAAATTCAGAGGAGAAAAATAAAATGGACAATAAAGGACCTGTCTCGGAATTCATTCTTAAACATTACAGACATTTTAATGCCGCCAGCCTTGTAGACGCAGCGGTATCTTACGAGAAGATGCTTTCGGAAGGCAAGAAAATGATGATAACTCTTGCAGGAGCTATGAGCACTGCTGAACTTGGGATATCTCTGGCCGAGATGATAAGACAGGACAAAGTCCATATTATCACCTGTACAGGCGCAAATCTGGAAGAAGATATTTTCAACCTTGTCGCACATAAAAGCTATAAGAGGGTTCCGCACTACCGTGACCTCACTCCCCAAGACGAACAGGCTCTTCTCGACAACCAGTTCAACAGGGTGACCGACACCTGTATACCGGAAAAAGAGGCGATGAGAAAGATCGAATGGCACCTTGTTGACCTATGGACAAAACTTAAAAATGAAAACAAAAGGCTTTTTCCGCACGAGTTTTTCTATGAGATCATCAGGAGCGGAGTTCTTGAAAAGGATTATGAGGTCCCAGCGAAAAATTCATGGATGCTGGCTGCCTGCGAAAAGAACATTCCGATCATAGTTCCCGGATGGGAAGATTCGACATGCGGAAATTATTTTATTGCGCACTGCATTGAAAAAATGTTTGAACCGACGCAGGTCAGATCAGGTGTTGAATACATGATGTTCCTGGCAGACTGGTATCAGAAAAATTCTTCGAACGGTATAGGGTTCTTTCAGATCGGCGGAGGAATATCAGGCGACTTTCCCATCTGCGTAGTACCGCTGTTGTATCAGGATCTCAGACTTGAGAACATTCCCGAGTGGGCGTACTTCTGCCAGATCAGCGACTCGACGACAAGCTACGGTTCATATTCAGGAGCAGTGCCAAATGAAAAGATCACATGGGGAAAGCTGACACCGGACACACCCAAGTTCATCATCGAGTCGGACGCGACCATCGTCGCGCCTCTGATTTTCGCTTATCTGCTCAACTGGTAAAACTGAACTTTCAATCTTGACATTTACTGACCAAGAGGTTATATTTAACCCTCTGAAAAAGAACGGCAGCTTAATGATGCGTATTAAAATAGACAAACTGAAGGAAGGAGACAATGCGATTTCTTTCGATACGGATGAAACTTCAGGCGTACTTTCTCCGGACTATGATATTATCAGCACCGGTCAATTAAGCCTCAATATCCAGAAAAGCGGCACTTACCTTCACATTCAGGGATCAAGTCCTGTAAATTACCGGGGAATATGCGACAGATGCGCGGAGGAATTCGGGACTGAACTGGTCGTTAACATAGATTATTTTTTCCACATCGGCGAGATCAAAGGAAGCGGAGCAGACGATGTTGAAGTGATATTTCCTGAAAGGAACGACGGAGATCTCATATTCGACGATTATTTCCAGGAATCTTTTATCCTGGCCCAGCCTCTTAGATCCTTATGCAGCACGGACTGTAAGGGCTTGTGCGCCAATTGCGGTGCTAATCTGAATATAAAAAAATGCAGATGCGCGGATGATGAAAGTACTGATCCGAGGTGGGAAACATTGACGCGATTATTGAATAAAGATAAATGACCGTGAAATTTACCGGTCACCGTTAACAAACATGGAGAAACTCAATGCCGGTACCAAAGAGGAAAACCTCGAAAGTCAGAGCTAAATCGAGGAAGAATCACTGGAAATTGGAAGCAAAAAATACTTCCAAATGTCCGAACTGCTCGGCTCCGAAGCTGTCTCACAGAATATGTCCGCAATGCGGATATTACAAAGGTAAAGCTGTGATAAGCGTAAAGGCCTGATCTTTAGAATGAGCCGCAATTTCCCTTACTTAATCAGCTTGAAAAGGGACGCTGCGGCTTTTTTTATTAGAAAAAAATCCGGAAAACGGTCTGATGAAGATAGCTGTCGATGTGAACGGAGGAGATAAAGCCCCGGAAGCCATATTGGAGGGCGCTGTAAAATTCATGTCCGTTCATCCAGAATGCGGTCTGATCCTTTGCGCGGATAAACAGACTAAAGCGAACCTGCCTTCAAAATTTCAAGATTACAGAAATATTTTTGAGTTCTCGGAACATTCCATAGGTATGAACGAAACTCCGGCAGTATCAAAGAAAGACAAACCCGATAATACAATTTCTTCGTGTATTAAAGCTGTCAGAGAGAATAGAGCTGACTGTGCATACTCGTGCGGGAATTCAGGTGCGGGAATTTTAAACTCAGCGGACATTTTGGGTTTAAAAGACAGAAATTTCAGTCCGGCGTTACTGTCGTTCATACCAATGTTCGAAAGAGAACCGCTGGCATTATTTGATGTTGGGGCTTTAGGAAACAGGAATTTTTCGGCGGATGAATACTTTTTTCATATAGATGAAACTTATAGAGTCTACAAAAATCTTTTCGGGATAGAAAAACCTTCAGTAAAATTACTTAACATAGGCTCGGAATCATGGAAAGGCACACCCGAGCACAAAAAACTTTATAAAATGCTTGAAGATAGCCCTTACGGATTCTCAGGCAATCTCGAGGGTGACGGACTCTTGAAAACTGATGCAAATATTGTAATAACCGGAGGATTTACAGGCAATATAGTGCTAAAACTTCTTGAATCTTTTAACGGCATCTTTAAGGATTTTAGAAATTTTAAAGATTGTCAGTGCGATAATAATTTATTAAATTTCTACTCCGAAAACTTCTCCTATGAGTCCGTGGGAGCGGCTGTCCTGCTCGGTGTTAACGGCAGGATATGCATCGGACACGGCAAATCTTCGCCGGAGGCAGTTTTTTCGGGATTGGAATTATGTTTGAAATACAGTAAAATCTAAAAACCGCAGGTGAATGATGAAATCTAAACCGGTAATGAAAATTGCAGGAACCGGACATTATCTTCCGGAAAACATACTAACGAACAAAGACCTTGAAAAAATTATGGACACGACTGACGAGTGGATAACTCAGCGCGTTGGTATAAAAGAAAGAAGAGTTGTCGGTGACAGCGGAATGTCTACTTCCGATATGGCTACTTTCGCAGCTAGAGCGGCAATTGAGAACGCAGGATTAAAACCTGAAGATATAGATGCTATTATTCTGGCAACAGTAACTCCTGACATGAATTTCCCGTCCACAGCTATTTTCGTACAAAAAAATCTAGGCGCAGTAAATGCAGCGGCTTTTGACGTTTCAGCCGCCTGTACGGGCTGGATCTACGCGATGACCATTGCCGAAGGTTATATTATGAGTGGGAAATTTAAGAATATTCTGGTGATCGGAGCCGAATTCCTTACTTCGCTAGCCGATATAAATGACAGAGCTACTTACGTGCTTTTCGGTGATGGTGCCGGTGCAGTAGTGGTTCAGCCTGCCGATAACGATCACGGAATGATCGGTTCGTATATAAAAAGCAACGGTGAACTTGCAGAACTCCTATGGTCATACGGAGGAGGTACAAGAGCTAATAAAAAAGTGCCCGATCAGGAAAAAATGTTCGATGAGAACGGTTTTGATAAAAGATCTACTATCAGAATGGAGGGTAATAAAGTTTACAAATACGCGGTCAGAGCTATGATCGAATCGGCGGAAAAAGCTATGGAAGATGCGGGTATTACCGAAGAGGATCTTACATTTTTAATTCCGCATCAGGCGAACCTGAGGATCATTGATGCGATCGCTGAAAGAGTTAAGCTTCACGATGATAAGGTCATGAGGAACATTCAGTATACAGGCAATACGTCTTCAGCTTCAATCCCTGTTGCACTGGATCAGGCTATTAAGCAGGGAAGGATAAAAAAAGGTGATGTAGTTCTTGCAGCCGCTTTCGGCGGAGGATTTACATGGGGCGGACTGGTTTTAAAAATATAATCCGGAGAATCTATGTCTAAAACAGCTTTTATATTCCCGGGACAGGCATCGCAGTTTGTCGGAATGGGAAAGGACTTTTACGATAATTCTTCTATTGCAAAAGAAATATACGATAAAGCTAACGGAATTTTAGGTTCCGATATAAAAAAAGTATCCTTCGAAGGACCTTTAGAAGATCTTAAGCAGACAAAGACAACTCAGCCGGCAATATTCATACTTTCAGTGATAATAAATAAACTGCTCGAAGAAAAAGCTATAAAACCGGTCATCACAGCAGGACACAGCCTCGGGGAGTACTCCGCTTTGGTTTGCGCCGGAGTAATGTCATTCGAGGACGCGCTTAAGGTAGTAGCTTTGAGAGGCGCTGAGATGCAGAAAGCCGGTGAGATAAATCCCGGAACTATGGCAGCTGTTGTGGGACTGCCTGACGACAACCTGATATTCGAAGCGTGCAAAGAAGCTGAAACGACAGGAATTGTTCAGCCCGCGAACTTCAACTCACCAGGACAGGTAGTGATCTCGGGATCTATCGACGGAGTGAAAAAGGGCATGGAGACTGCAAAAGCAAAAGGCGCTAAGATCGCCAAAGAGCTTATTGTCAGCGGAGCGTTCCATTCCCCTCTTATGCAGCCTGCTGTTCAGCCGCTTGCTGATAAACTTCAGTCGGTCGAATTCTCCGATCCTAAAATACCTGTCGTGCCGAACGTTACAGCTAAACCTACAACTGATAAGAACGATATGAAAAAACTCCTAGTTGATCAGGTAACAGCGCCGGTGCTTTGGACGAAAACGATCGAAGCAATGATAGCCGAAGGCATTGATACTTTCATAGAAGTCGGACCGGGCAATGTCCTTCAAGGTCTTGGTAAGAGGATCTCAAAGGAAGTCAGGTTCTTTGGTGTGCAGAATCTTGAGGAATTGAATAATTTAGCTTTATAGGAGGTGTAACATGATCAAAGGTAAGATCGCACTTATTACCGGCTCCGCAAGAGGTATCGGAAAAGCCATCGCCGAAGAATACGCGGTCAATGGAGCTACCGTAATAATCTCCGACGTTCTTCAGGATAAAGCTGACGAGACTGCGGCTGAATTGAAAGAAAAATATAATGTAGAGACACTAGCTATAAAAGCGGATGTTTCAAAATTCGAAGAAGTTGAAGGGTTAATTGCTCAGATAATAGAGAAATTCGGAAAGGTAGATATCCTTGTAAACAACGCAGGAATCACTCGCGACAATCTTATTATGAGAATGTCGGAGCAGGAATGGGACCTCGTTATAAATATAAACCTCAAAGGCGTTTTTAACTGTACGAAAGCCGTTACCAGGCCGATGATGAAACAGAGAAGCGGAAGGATCATAAACATTACTTCCGTGGTCGGCGAGATGGGCAACCCGGGTCAGATCAACTACTCTGCGTCGAAAGCGGGTGTAATCGGAATGACCAAAACGAGCGCAAAAGAGCTCGGCTCAAGAGGTATCAGGGTCAATGCGATAGCTCCAGGATTCATCGTTTCCGAAATGACGGACAAAATGACCGATCAGGCTAAAGAAAGCCTGACAAGGCTCATTCCGCTTGGAAATCTCGGCTATCCCAAAGACGTCGCCAAAGCCGCAGTATTTCTGGCATCAGAAATGTCTGAATACATCACCGGGCAGGTCATCAACGTCTGCGGCGGCATGGTCATGCAGGGATAAAATTGAAAAGGCGGTTGAAACCGCCTTTTTTTACTAGTTAATATCACCTCATCATCGCGAATATGGCTATTATCCCGCAGTAAACCGCGAAGTAGTACATGTTTGACTTTTTGATCATCCATATTAAAAGTTTGAGACTGAAATATCCCGATAATAATGCCGCCGCGAAACCGATGAGTATATAGTTCTGATATACAAATCCTTCCTCAATAGCGTCTTTAAACTGCAAGAGGAACGCTCCTGTTATAGCCGGTAGTGACAGCAGGAATGAAAAGTTCGCCGCGGTCTCCTTTTCGATCCCGAGGAGTTTTCCTGAAGCAATCGTTGAGCCTGACCTTGATATTCCGGGAATTATGGCTATTCCCTGTACGATCCCGATGATAACAGAATCAACTGCGTTCATATTGTCTATCTTTTTCTCGGAATTTTTCTTCAATTCGAAAAGGATGAGTAGTACGGCAGTGGTAAGTAATGCAAGTCCTACATATAAAAGATTATCAGCAAGTCCTTCGAAAAAATCCTTGAAAGTAAGCCCGATCACCGCAGTCGGTACGCTTCCTATTATTATGAGCGAGAACAGCTTCGAATCGGCGCTCGTGAAGAACGATTCTTTTATTCCTTTTCCCTTGAACAGACTTTTTATACCGAACAGCCCTCCTCTGATTATGTCCGCGATCTTGTTCCTGTAGAAAAAAACGACCGCGATAAGAGTTCCCAGATGTAGTATGACATCGAAAAAAATATTCGATTCGGTCTCGAATCCCAGTACTTCGTGCAGAATTGCGAGATGACCTGAAGATGATACGGGCAGGAATTCGGTTAGCCCCTGAATGATCCCGAGGATTATTGCGTTCAGCGTTTCGGACATTATTACCTCTTCATAGTTTTGTGCACCCGGCCGGGTTCGAACCGGCAACCGCAAGATCCGGAGTCTTGTATTCTATCCAGTTGAACTACGGGTGCAGCGCTTCTTGAACTTCTATTTCTTGAGAAAGTTTGCGACCTTTTTCGTAATTTCTTCAGAATTAAATCCGTATTTCTCCATTACTACATTGCCGGGAGCCGACGAACCGAATTTGTCGATACCGATATTAAGGCCGTCCGAACCTGTATATTTCTGCCATCCGAAAGTCGATCCTGCCTCGATCGAGACTTTTTTCACACCTTTAAGGAGGATACTTTCCTTGTATTTCTGATCCTGCTCCTCGAAAATCTCGAAAGACGGCATACTGACTACTCTTGCAGCGACCTTTTTCTTCTTAAGTTCTTCCTGAACTTTCAGCGCAAGATTGACTTCCGATCCTGTAGCTATCAGTATTATATCAGGTTTCTTTACATCAGATAATATGTATGCTCCCTTTGCCAGACCATCAGCCTTAGCGTATTTTTTTCTGTCAAGAGTCTCGATATCCTGCCTTGAAAGAACTAGCACGTACGGATTATTCTTGTTCTTCAGCATGTATTTCCACGCTTCGGATACCTCATTCGCATCGCCTGGCCTGATGGTAACAAGACCGGGGATGATCCTGACGGACATCAGCTGTTCCACCGGCTGATGCGTGGGCCCGTCCTCGCCGACAGCCACTGAATCGTGGGTGAAGATAAATACGGGATTTATCTTTTCCAGGGCGGCGAGTCTGACGGAAGGCCTCATGTAGTCCACGAACGAGAAAAACGTACCGGTCGTCGGCCTTAATCCTCCGTGACAGGATATTCCGTTCGCTATTGCAGCCATGGCGTGCTCTCTCACTCCTATCCTGATGTTCCTGCCGTCCTGTACAGTCGCGTCAAAGTAACCTGCTCCCTTCAGAAAGGCTTTCGTCGAGCAGCTCAGGTCGGCATCCAGACTGACAAGCCATTCTATTTTCTGACCTAGAGCAGTCATAACACTATGGTTCGACAATCTGGTCGCCAGCTTTTCCCCCGCCTTGAATTCAGGAATTATTTTATCAATACTCACCTCTGTCTTTAGGTTTTCAAAAGCCAGAAGCTGCTTATACAGTGACGGATACTTCTTCTCATAACTTTTTCTGACCTTTTCCCAGCTTTCCCATCCGGTTTTAGCTTTTTCAGCGACTTTTACAAAATGAGTTTTAGCCTTTTTGCTTATATAGAATTTCTTTTTAGGGTCCATTCCGAGAAATTCTTTGGTCAGTTCGGTCTCTTTTTCACCGAGAGGGGCTCCGTGGGATTTTTCAGTTCCGCCCTTGTTCGGTGAACCGTATCCGATCGTCGTTTTTATAATAATAAGCGAAGGCTTGCATTCTTCCTTTTTCGCATTCTGTATCGCTTTACCTATTGAATTAAGATCATTATCTCCGTCCCTAACTGTCTGAACATGCCAGCCGTAGCTTTCATATCGTTTTTTAATGTCCTCTGTAAAAGTCAAAGATGTAGGTCCGTCGAGAGAAATGTCGTTAGAGTCATACAGCATTATTAACTTACCGAGTTTCAAATATCCTGCTATAGCGGAAGCTTCAGCGCTGATGCCTTCCATCAGACAGCCGTCGCCTGTGAAGCAGTAAGTGTAATGATTGATAAGATCATGTTCTTTTTGGTTGAATTTTTTTGACAATATTTTTTCGGCTATTGCCATTCCTACCGCGTTCGCAATCCCCTGACCGAGAGGACCGGTAGTTGTCTCTACGCCGGGCGTATGTTTATATTCGGGATGTCCGGGAGTTCTGCTTCCCCACTGCCTGAAATTCTTAATGTCGTTCAGACTGACGCCGTAACCGAAAAGATGCAGAAGGCTGTAAAGCAGAGCGCTTCCGTGACCAGCTGACATGACGAACCTGTCCCTGTCTATCCATTCCGGTTTCTCGGGATTGAATTTCAGATGCTCCGCAAACAGTACGTAGGTCATCGGGGCGGCACCAAGAGGAAGTCCCGGGTGTCCCGAATTTGCTTTCTCAATGGCGTCGACGCTTAAAGCTCTGATAGTGTTAATTGCTTCTTTTTGGATCGGTTTCATATTGAATATCCTCTTGAATTATTCAGAAGTTATAAATATAGCAAAATTCATGCTGATAGTTAAGAACTATTTTAATTAAAAAAAGGTAATTTTTACACCGCCTTAAAAACTGGACTACTTTCACTTTTTTGCATACAATAAAAAAACCTGCTTTATTGCAGGACTTGTGGAGAATATCGGGCTCGAACCGATGACCCTCAGACTGCCAGCCTGATGCTCTAGCCAACTGAGCTAATCCCCCGAAGTAATTGTAATATAATAA
>QKDR01000145.1 GCA_003252515.1 Candidatus Delongbacteria bacterium
CGAACCAGACTTTAAATTCAGCATTAAAGAATTATACTCGATCGAGAATTCTGAAAATGACACTTCTTTCGTACTTAATTTCCCCGGTGACAGAGCCGATCTGAATTCAGATCTCGATGATTCAGGAAATCTTTACGTCGTTGACAATAAACGATCTCTCATACTAAAATTCGATAGTACTGGAAAATTTATCAAGGACTGGGGAGGTAAAGGTCAGGGACCCGGTGAATTTCCGCGAGGCCCGGTGGATATCAGCATAAGCGACAGAGACAGCACCGTTTACGTATTTGACGGATCCGGCAGACTGACACTGTTCGATCTTGACGGCAGCTTTAAGATATTTCACAACGTTATCGGCAGATCGGCAAGGGCAAAGAATTTCTATTTAACGGAAACCGGACCTGTATTCGGGTGCGAAACTTATGAAGGTCAATGGGGAAGCGATGATTTTAAAATGGGAACCTGCCTGTTCAGCAGTACAAAGGATTTCACGATCGGTGATAAAATATTCGGTGAACTTAAGAAATTCGATATAAAGCAGGTAGATGCCGATGATCAGGGACTGCTTGCTGCTGTCAGAGATAACTATATTTACGAAGCCGGATCATCAAAGAACGATTACAGGATCTACAGGTATACTGCGGATGGTAAAAAAGACCTCGAGATAAGAAAGAAATACGCTCCTGTACGAAGATCCGAAAAAGATGTCGCGGAAATAAAGGACGCTCTTGACAAATTCACCAAGAGCTCTAACGGCATGGTACAGTTCAAGCCTGTCTCGAACCTTAAGAGCGTGATCTCCCAGATGTTCATAGACTTTAATGGCAACCTGTGGACAAGTGTAAACGAAAGCCTTTTAAATGATGAGGCGCAGGAATTCGACATCTTCGACAAGAACGGTATATTCTTAAAGAGAGTGCAGGTCCACGAACTTGCAGGCCTGAAAGTAAGATCGAAGGGAGAATATCTGATAGCATCTACTCCCATACAAGAGAACTATTCCGAAGGCGGTAAAGCGGATATAGTAATTAAAGTGATCAAACTAAAAATTGAAGGATAAATAATGGAAAACAGAACTAAAGCGGAACTTGAACTGGAATTTATAAGCGGTATTATCCGCGACAGCAGAAAAAAAGTGGATGACAACGGACTGTCCGGAGTAGTGTGGGGATCACTGGTCGTGATCGGTATAATGGTGAATTACATCAGCGGATTGACACATAACTGGGATTACGCTTTATATGTCTGGGGAACGCTCTTAGCAGCAGGGTGGATATATTCTTATCTTAAGATCCGTAAGAATAAAAAAAATAATGTTCCGGAAACATTCGGCATGAAGGTGCAGAGCGCGCTCTGGAGAGCATCCGGTATAGTTATGACCATAATCGCCCTCATATGCAGTATTCAGTTCAAAAGACAGGTTACCGAAATGGTCCCGTATTCCTACATTATTAATTCAATGGCTATCGCACCGATCATCTCGCTGATCCTCGGTACTGCTTATTATGTCACCGGCTATATCAATGACTGTAAGTACACCACTAAACTCGCTTACGGATGGTGGATCGGCGGGATCATTATCTTCTACATGAAAAGCTATAACACTTTTCTGGTCTTCGCTTTAATGACCATACTGTTCCAGATAGTTCCGGGGATTAAGTTCTATAAAAGGTCAAAACTGAATAAAACAGGTGTATAATATGGGTTCGTCCGAATTTGACTATAAACTGCTCGACGAGATAATCCATTCAAGGATAAGGCTGGCTATTATTTCCGTTCTTGTAAGCGTGCTTGAAGCGGATTTCAGCTTTTTGAAGCAGAACGTGAACGCGACTGACGGCAACCTTAGCATACATCTGAAAAAGATCGAGGAAGCGGGATATATCACTGCCGAGAAAACCTTCATTGACAGGAAACCAAATACGAAGTACAGGCTGACGGATGCCGGAAGGGAAGCATTCGGGAAGTATGTGGAAAGACTTGAAAAGATGCTGGGCAGATAAATAAAAAAGGGTGAATTAACTTTCACCCTAATGTTCCGAAATCTGAAGCCCCTCAAACGAGGGGCTTTATTATTTTACCTCACCGGCATCATTTTTCTGATCAGTTTTCTACGTCAGTGCTTCAGCTTCTCAGGTTTCAGCCTGATCTTTAAATTATCGCCAATGATCTCTTTTGTGGCACTTGCCGCTACGATATAATAGAAATATTTATCACCTGCATCAGCTTTCTGCCACTCAGTATCACTGATCCACGTACCTGTAGTATCAAGAGTGAAAGTACCATAAGGATCTTCAGACGCATAGACTTTATACTCAGTAGCTCCCGGAACAAAATCCCAGCTCAATGTAGTGTTTACTGAATCACGGACTATTGTAATATTTTCAGGAGTGCCGAGATCAATAGTACCGGTAAGCGAGACAGCATCGAGCATTACGGCAGCGTCTTCAGGAGCTATGTAAGTTGTGTCGCCCTGAATATAGTTAGCCGCACGGAACAGGAGATAGCAGCTTTCAAAATTATAATTCAC
>QKDR01000026.1 GCA_003252515.1 Candidatus Delongbacteria bacterium
GCAAGAATTGCGTATAAGCCTAAAGGAAGAGAAAGGCTGGAGATACCCGAAAAAAGAGTTCCTGTGTTCAAAGCTGTTAAAAGCCTGAAGGACAAAGTCAATAAAAATAAAAAGTAAATATAAAGGAGGAAGCTTATGCCAAGCGGTAAAAAAAGAAAAAAGCACAAGATCAACACTCACAAAAGAAAGAAAAGACTGAGAAAGAACAGGCATAAAAAGAAATAAAAAAAAAGCGGGTTTCCCGCTTTTTTTATTTAATAACGATATTGGAAAGCGAATCTGTAATGATGTGCCCGAAACGGACGACTTCCGTGGAAGGCTCGAACATGTCCGCTACCTGAATAACATCTATTCCGGCCGCATGAGCCGATCTGACACCGTTGTCGGAATCTTCGAACGCCAGACATTTTTCAGGTAGTACTCCCAGCATCGCAGCGGATCTTAAATATATTTCAGGGTGTGGTTTAGACCTCTCCAGAGTTTCTCCGGATAATACGAATTCAAAATAATCTATTATATCACTCCCTGACAATTTTCTGTTCGCTAGTTCCGGTCCGGTCGATGTAGCTACTGCCATTCTAGCTTTTACGGATCTCAGCGATCTGAGAAGATCAGCGACGCCGTTCTTCAGCGGTATATCTCCGTTCTCGATCCGGCGGTAATACCTGTTGTTCCATTCAATTTTGACTTCTTTGTAGGGCACTAATCCCCTGAATCCTTCTTCAAGTATGATATCTCCTTCCTGAACACTCCTGCCTATACAATTTTTATAAATATTGAAATCCGGATGATGACCGTAAATTATACACACTTCTTTAAAGCATTCCCAGCATATCCTCTCGGTATCGAGCAGCAGACCGTCCATATCGAATATATATGCTTGATATAATGAAGTGTCTATCGTGATCTTTCCGGTCGTATCATACCTCATAATTTATTCTTCCGGAATATAAATTTTAATTACCGCAAATAACAATAAAAAAAGTCGAAAAAAGTATTGTGTGAAACTCAAATAAATATTATCATACCGCAAATTATATGGAGGTAAAATGATCTTCGATTATATGAACCGGAAAGAATGGAATAAGGTGAAAAATTTCGCTGACAAGCACGAGACCCCTTTTCTGGTAATCGATCTGGAGAAAATAAAGAAGAATTATGAAAAACTGCAGAAATTTTTTCCTTATGCGAAACAGTATTATGCCGTAAAAGCCAATCCCGGAAATGAAGTTATCGAACTGCTGAGAGATCTCGGATCGAATTTTGATGTCGCTTCTATTTTTGAACTTGATAAAGTATTGGATCTGGGTGTGTCGCCGGACAGGATAAGTTACGGTAATACCATAAAAAAATCAGAACATGTAAAATATGCATACAACAAAGGTATCAGGATATTCGCCACAGACAGCGAGAGCGACCTGAGAAATATTGCGGTTGTGGCTCCAAAATCAAAAGTGTTTTTCAGAATCCTCACTGAAAGTTCTGAGACGGCTGACTGGCCGCTCAGCAGAAAGTTCGGATGCCACCCGGATATGATAATAGATCTTGTCATACTTGCTTCAAGGCTGGGACTCGAGCCTTACGGCATATCTTTTCACGTGGGATCCCAGCAGCACGATATCGGAGCATGGGACTCTGCGATCTCCAAAGTAAAATATATATTCAACTGGCTAAGCGAACATGAGGGTATAGAACTTAAAATGATCAATATGGGCGGCGGATTCCCGGCAAATTACCTTTCCAAAACAAATACTATAGATGTTTACGCCCGTGAGATCACGAGATATTTAAAAGAGGACTTCAGTGAAGGTCTGCCCGAGATAATACTCGAACCCGGAAGATCCATGGTGGGTGATTCCGGCGTTCTGGTGAGTGAAGTCGTTCTGATATCAAGAAAAGCGAGAACGGCGCTCGTCAGATGGGTTTATACCGATGTCGGTAAGTTCAGCGGTCTTATTGAAACGCTTGACGAATCGATCAAGTATCCGGTATACTGCGAGAAAAAAGGCGAGACCGAAGAAGTGATCATAGCAGGTCCTACCTGCGACAGCCAGGATATAATGTATGAAAATACTTCTTATCAGTTCCCGCTGAACCTTGCGATTGGCGACAGACTGTACTGGCTCACGACAGGAGCATATACATCCAGCTACAGCGCTATCGAGTTCAACGGCTTTCCTCCGCTCAAGACATATTTTATAAAATAGAGGGTACGGGCGCACGGTGTGCGCCTTTTTTATTATGAAGAAAATTAAGATCATTACTCTCGGATGCGATAAGAATCTGGTTGACAGCGAGGTCATCGCCGGCCAGCTCGCAGGGAAGTACGATATTTCGCCTGATTTCGATAATGGGGAAGCTGTTATCGTCAATACCTGCGGGTTCATAGGGGATGCGAAAGAACAGTCTATCCAAGCTATTCTTGAGGCTGTGGAGGATAAGAAAGCAGGAAAATTCAGTAAAATCCTTCTTACGGGATGTCTTATCCAGAGATATTTCAAGGAACTTAAGAATGAATTT
>QKDR01000017.1 GCA_003252515.1 Candidatus Delongbacteria bacterium
ACCTTTCACGGGACAGACTTTAGGTATCCTGTTAAGCGCCGGAATACTGGGCAGAAAAAAAGGAATGCTGCCAGTACTTTCCTACATTCTTCTCGGAACTATGGGGATGCCTTTTTTTGCGGGAGGAGATTTCGGAATAGCAAGGCTCGCAGGCCCGACCGGAGGATATCTGATCGGATTTATAGCTGCCGCATTTATCGTCGGATCTCTGAGTGACAGAGGGTACTTTACGACTTACAGATCTGCGGTATTATCAATGGCGGCGGGTAATGTCTTTATATACGCTTTCGGTTTGATGGGACTTTACAGATTTATAACAACATCCGATCTTATGGCTGCAGGTGTCATACCGTTCATACCGGGAGATATGATCAAGATCCTGATCGCAGCTTCCATCGTACCGTTCTCCCGAAATCTTTTAAGAAAATAAAAAAGGCGGTTCAACCGCCTTTTTTTAACTCCACTCGACATCTTCTTTAATGACCTTCGCCGGCACCCCGGCAACGAAACATCTGGCAGGAATATCCTTGACTACGACCGCTCCCGCGGCAATTATCGCTCCGTCACCTATATTAACACCCGTCAGGATCATTGCTCTCATTCCTATTCCTACATGCTCCCCGATAATTATCGGTTTCAGATTGTCATGCTCCATCCCTTTGATAGTATGCGAGTTGGAATCGCTTATGGCAACTCCCTTGGATATAGCCACATACTGACCTATTCTGATATTTCTGTAACACGTAATATCCACATTCTCAGCCGCGTATCCGCTTCCTATTTCAAGGACCCCGCCTTTAGAGATGTTTATGACCCCTCCGGTATGAAAACTGAATATGCCGTTTATTATCAGCTCTCCGCCTTCATCGATCTTCAGATTGGTGTTGTTGAAGTGGCTCCTCTCGAACGATGTCCCAAGATGAAGTCTGGCCTTATGCCCGACTATCGTGATCTTTCCTTTTTCAGCTTTTCCGATCTTTGTTTTCGGATAGACTAATATCTTGAATCTCGGGAAATATCCCTGTTTAATATTTATATAGACCGTCTTTATGATCGAAAGTCTTTTATAGCCGAAAAATATTCCGATCAGCCTTCTGGGGGCGTCTATAATCTCATTTATGGCATTTACAAAACCGCTCTGCTGCTGCATTATCCCACCTCGCATTGATCTGTTAATATAATCAATAGTAGCGCAAGTAACAATAAAAAAAAGGGAGTCCAATGTGAACTCCCTTAACTTCTATACTTCCACGACCCAGCCCGCCGGGCCTTCTATATCACCGAACTGAATGCCTGTTAAAGTGTCGTAAAGCTTCCTTGTTAACGGTCCGACCTCTGTTTCTGAGTGGAACACATGGTAATTGCCTTTGTGCATTATTCCGCCGATCGGAGATATGACTGCCGCCGTTCCGCATGCGCCCGCTTCTTTGAATTCTTTAAGATCATCTATGAAAACATCCCTTTCTTCCGTTTTAAGACCAAGGTATTCTTTGGCGACATGAAGAAGCGAATATTTTGTGATCGAAGGAAGGATAGACGGAGATTTTGGGGTTACGAATACATTGTCGTGAGTTATACCGAAGAAATTCGCTGCGCCGACCTCTTCTATCTTTGTATGAGTAGTAGGGTCCAGATATATACAGTCAGCATATCCCGCCTTAACGGCTATCTCGTGCGGCAGCAGGCTGCCGGTATAGTTCCCGCCGACCTTGGCGGCGCCTGTTCCGTTCGGCGCTGCTCTGTCATAATCTGAAGTTATAAAATTAACAGGCGCAAGTCCGCCTTTAAAATAAGGACCGACCGGAGAGCAGAATATGGAAAAAATGTACTCAGGCGCCGGACGAACTCCCAGATTGTCCCCGATCCCGATCTCGAACGGTCTAAGGTAAAGGCTTGCTCCCATTCCGTACGGCGGCACGAACTTCATGTTCGCCCTGACGACCTGCTTACAGGCTTCCACGAAGCGTTCAACGGGAAATTCGGTCATCAGAACTCTCTGACAGCTTTTCACCATTCTTTTCGCGTTCTCGTCGGGCCTGAAAAGAAGAACTCTTCCGTCTTTGGACGTATAAGCTTTCATTCCTTCAAAACAGCACTGCCCGTAATGGAATACAGTCGAGGATTCGCTGATGGTGATCTGGTTGTCCTCAACAAGTTTGCCTTCATCCCATTTGCCTTCCTTCCAGTGGGATATGAATCTTTTGTCCGTTTTAATATAACTAAATCCAAGCTTACCCCAGTCTATGTTGGCTTTTTCCATCCTGACTTTCCTCCGGTGTATTATTTATTTTCCATCATTACTTTTATAGCCGCGCCAAGTCTTTTCACCCCTTCGATTATTTCTTCATGCGAAGCATATGAGAAATTTATTCTCATGGTGTTCTTTCCGCTTTCATCGCAGTGGAACACTTTTCCGATCACGAAAGCCACGTTATTCTCGACATCCATATATTCCGGAAGCGTTACGAACAGGAACAGTCCGCCTTCTGGATTCGTCCACGTAACTCCCTCGGGAAGATATTCGCTGAAAGCTTTCATCATCACGTCTTTCTTCTCTTTATACATAGCGATGATCTTCTTGAGGTTTTTATCAAAATAACCTTTTTCAATGTATTTTGCCGCTATTTTCTGAACGAAAGAAGACGTACACAGATCGGTCGACTGCTTTGCCATTACAACTTTGTCGATCAGTTTCTCGTCACCGATTATCCAGCCTATCCTGAATCCGGGGACGAATATTTTTGAGAAGGTTCCGAGAAGAAGAACTCTTCCGGGATCTGCGAGCTGATAAATGGTCTTCTGGTCCTCACCCTCGAATCTCAATTCCCTGTACGGGCTGTCCTCGACTATCAGCACGTCATACTTTTTACAGACCTCTATTATTTCCATCCTTCGCTTTTCGGGCATGGTAACACCCGCGGGGTTCTGGAAATCGGGAATTATATATACGAATTTCGGTTTCTCGCCTATGTTCCTGAGCAGCTCAAGCTCATATTCAAGTTTTTCGGAGCTCATTCCGTATTCATCGTGCTTTACACCTATCATACACGCGCCGTAATTATGGAACGATTGAATTCCTCCGAGATATGACGGAAGACCGACTATGATCTTGTCACCCGGATCTATCATTACTTTTGGTATAAGATCGAGAGCCTGCTGTGAAGACGTAGTGATTATAAGATTCTTTTCTGCTATATCCAGACCCTGCTTAACATATCTTGACACCAGTATCTTTCTCAGGACCGGATCACCTTCCGTTGTTGAATATTGAAGTGCCGCCGGGCCGTCCTTATCAAGTATCTCGCATGAAATCTCTTTAAGCTCCGGTATAGGAAAAGTAAGAGGTGAAGGAAGACCGCCCGCAAAAGAGATCAGACCCGGTTTGTTGGTCAGTTTCAAAAGTTCTCTGATCGCTGACTTCTTCATCCTTTTTGAGCTGGATGACAATAATTTTTCGAAATCGTATTCCATGATGTTACTCCCGCGTTTTATTTATCGCTGTCTATAAAGAAAGTAACAACATGAGCAAAGTCAAATTAATTTTTTACATTAAAAAGATTTCATTAGAGAGGTTTATAAAATCCTCCACGCTGAGTGTCTCCGGTCTTCTTGTTATTTCGACCGACTTTAGCAGAGACAGGTCGCTTACAAAAGGTTTTAGTGTGTTCCTGAGCATTTTCCTGCGGTTCAAAAAAGTCGTTTTCACTATGGTTCTGAATAATTTATAGTCTTTGACTTTTTCAAGATTCCCTTTGCCTGATGAGAAATTAAGTCTTATCATGCTTGACGTGATCTTAGGCTTCGGAAAGAAAGCTTCGGGAGGTATGTCGAACAGTATTTCCGGCTCGCAGAAGAAACGTGTAAATACGCTCAGAACGCCGTAACTTTTCGTACTGACTTTTGCGACTATCCGCTCTGCCACTTCTTTCTGTATCATTATAGTGAGAGACTGTATTTTTCTTGAGGTTTTATTAAGCTCTGAAGCAAGCTCCATAACTTTGAATATGATGGGACTTGTAACATGATAAGGGAGGTTTCCGACGATCTTGACATTATCCTCACTGACGTTTTTTCCGAAATCGAATTTCAGGAAATCTTCATTGAAGAGATCGACATTATCTTCACCTATCTTCTCATTCAAACCTTCTATCAGCCTCTGATCGATCTCGACCGCATAGAGTTTCTTAACATTGCCTGAAAGACGCGCTGTCAGAGCCCCTCCTCCCGGACCTATCTCCAGAACAGTATCGTCCGGTCTCAGCTCGAAAGAATCGATTATCTTCGAAATATAAAATTCGTCCTTAAGAAAGTTCTGCCCGAGCGATTTTTTCATTTTTAAATAAGTCATATCAGCCTTAATAATGTTTATAGAACAGTGAAATTATAATTATTATGACGATCGAATAAAAGAACGGTTTGATGAACTTCACACCGTTCTTTATCACCATCTTCGACCCGAGCGTAGCTCCGGCTATCTCTCCGGCCGCCATTACGAAACCCGGTATGATGACCATTTTCCCGCCTATCGCGAAAAAAGTAAGGGCCGTGATATTGCTTGTGAAGTTCATGACCTTCGTATACGCGGTCGCTTTCACCATCTCGTGACCCAGGAAAAATACTATCAGGATCACCCAGAAAGCGCCCGTCCCCGGCCCGAAATAGCCGTCGTAGAAGCCGATGAGAAGCCCGAAGATCACGTAGAACCACTTCGCGCTCATCCGCTTCTCCCGTTCGATCTCCCCCGCCTTCGGCGATACCAGCAGATAGACCAGCACTCCCATCAGAAGAAAAGGTATCATTTTCTTCAGAAGCTCGTTGCTCGTTATCTGAACAAGAACAGTCCCCGTCGCGGCGCCGATAAACGTGAAAATGATGCCTGTGCGGGCTGTCTTCAGGTCGGCTTTGCCTCCTTTGATATAGTGATACGACGAAGTGATCGATCCGAAACTAGACTGAAGCTTGTTCGTCGCCAGAGCGTTCGTCGGAGGCAGCCCGGCTAACAGCAGCGCAGGCAGTGTGATCAATCCTCCCCCGCCTGCGATCGAGTCAATAAAACCCGCCGCCGCACCGGAGAGAAAAAGCAGAAAATATGTTAATAGTGAGAATTCCATGATTCCTCTGAATGGTCGCGTAAATATAATATAAAAATGCAAAATCCGTAATTAAAAAACTACTTCACTTCAAATGTATAAGCGATCGCCTTCGAGTTCGGATATACGTTATCAACATTCTTATGAACTTTAAGCGTACTTCCGGCAAGTCCTGTTATCACCTTCTCCCAGAACTTCAGCGAAGTTCTGTTCTTCGGGTGCATGGTGAGTTCCCATTTACCTTTATGCTTTTTCAGGACTGTTTTCGCCGCGTATTCTCCGATCCCTTTTCTGCGGTATTTCTTCATCACGAAAAACTCGGACAGGAAAAGGGTATCCCTGTCTTTCGTAACATAGCAGTAATCACAGACCATTATAAAACCTGCCAGATTCCCGTCAACTTTGATAAAATAAGCGTACCTGCGGTCGCCTGTCCAGTAGCAGTCGAGATATGAATAGCCATATAGTCCGAGTGCGTTTACATCAGTATCTTCGAATTCCGAAAAATCATAGTTGTAGAGTTCCAGCAGATGACCGAGTATGGTTTTTTCTTCTTCTTTAACTCTTTTCAGTTCTATCTTCATTTCATTTCCTCATTAAATCAACCGTGAATATTACTACATAAATGATCAATATCGTCCAAATCAAGATGAATAAGATTCCGAACATCCAGTTCTTTCCAATATTCAACGGCTCCGCCTGAGCTTTCTCCCTTGATCTGCGCATAACTTCCTCAGGGATCAGTCTGATCGAAAGTTTTATAAGAGCGGGAATTATTATAAGATCGTCAAGATATCCGATAACAGGTATAAAATCGGGGATAAGATCGATCGGACTTAGAGCATATCCTAAAGTAAAAAGGAGTATTAATTTCGGCAGAATGCCTGTATCCGGGTCTCTATATGCGTAATAAAGAGCCGTTATTTCTTTTTTCAGTTCGTGTGCTTTTGCTTTGAGACTTTTCAATTCAAAAATCCCTCGTCCGTCCAGGAATCGTCAAGCACTCTCTCTTTATGACGCTTAATCATTTCCTTATGTTTCTCATCCACATCTTCAGGCTTACCATAAATATTGCAGAGAACCGAATATAACAGCGCATGCCTCAGTCTTAAGAAATCGGGAATGTTCCTGAACTCCTCTTCAGTCAGGGTCTTTACGGATCTGTATCCTCCGACAAAATGCTTCTTGAACTGCTCCACGTATTCACTGTAATTTTTATCGATCTTCATGTACTGGGACGAGTAGTACAGCGCTATAGCTATTTCATGAGCGAAATAATGATATGAGCTGTCGTCGAAATCGAAAACTGTCAACCTCCCGTCCTTGTGGAAGAAATTACCCTGATGGATATCCGTATGAACCAGCCCGAACGTTTCTCTTGATCTGGGTAGCTTATCCAGCCTGTCGAACAGAGAATGGGCTTTTTCCTTAACCTCAACTTCATCTTCTGGAAGAAATCTGTCGAAATATTCTTTCATCTCGTCCTTCCAGTGTTGCCTTCTGTAAGCTTCGTCGGACGGGATGAAGCTCTGCGAATGCAGGTTAACCAATCCTGTAAGTCTTCCCCATTTGAAAAGCATATCGTCAGTCAGGTCTTCATTTTTGATCAGTTCTCCTTCAGCTTTCTCAAAAACATAAGCGAGAAAATTTCCCTCTTTACCCGGGATCACTTCAACAAGATTTCCTTTTACAGATATTACAGCCTTCGATACTCCGACTCCCTTATCAGCAAGATGATTTACGAATTCAAGCTCTCCGTTGATCATCCCGGGTGTTCTTCTTATCGTATGCGTTATCTTAAGAATGTAAGGTCTTCCTTCCTTTTCGAATTCATAGACGAAACTTTCATATCCTCCTATAAGCTTTACTTCTCCAAAAGAGGAGCCAAACCTTTTTGCAGCTTCAGAAAGAATATCGTCGCTGAACATATCTTTTATTTCTTTTATCATTTATTTGTACCCTTATTTTTTCAGCTGTAAATATTCGTCAATTATCTTCCTTTCCGTTTCAGCATTGAGCCCGGTTTTCATTACATAGTCTTCAGGTTTTGTCTGATACCAGACCAGAGTATCAATGACCGTTGAGCTCAGAGGCCTGAAAGAAAGTCCGGCACCGATCGCTTTAGAGCAGTCGACCTGCTCTATTCCCGCCCATTCGCCTTTGGCTTCGGCAAGCGGAAGATATACCTTATGTTCCGCAAGTTTCTCTTCGAGGAACGGATCAGGTATTCTGATAAATTCAAGATCGATATCTTCGGCTGCGAACGGTACGCAGGCATCAATAAGCTCCTGAAAATGCATTTCTTTCTCCGGACCTGTAGCATTGAATATCCCTGTCCTGTTTTCCTCAATACATTTTACGACAAATTCGGCAAGGTCCCTTACGTCAATGAACTGAACAGGGTAATTTGTGTTTTCCGGAATTACGATCCTCCATCCTTTCTGAATGCGGACAGGCCAGTATGTGAACCTGTCCGAATAATCGTCGGGTCCCACGATCAGGCCGGGTCTTATTATGAGTTGATTGTCAGGAAAATGCTTTTTTACTCTCTCCTCGCAGTGAGTTTTCAACGGCCCGTAAGTCTCGTTGTTCAGGGTTTCGTCAGCTTCGTTTCCCAGTCTCGCAAGTTCCGACGATTCTGTGATACCCGGCTTGGAAAAGTCCTTGTATACTGAAATAGTTGATATGAAAACATATTTTCCGATGCTGTCTTTAAGCTCCTCAGCCGACTTCTCAACGATCCTCGGAATATAGCCGCAAGTATCGATCACCGCATCCCATTTCCTGCCTTTCAGCTGTTCCAGGTCTTTGTCCCTGTCGCCGATGATCTTTTCAAGATCGGGAAACAGGTCTTTATTGCTCCTGCTCCTGTTGAATAATGTTACTTCGTGCCCGTTCCTGACGGCTGTCTCGACTATGTGCCTGCCGAGGAACAGAGTTCCTCCAATTACCAGTATCTTCATCTCAGTCCTTCAATTATTTCGTACTGCCTTCAACAAGTTTTTCGTAATTTGCTGGATAAGGTTCCCAAAGCTCGATCTTGTTCCCGTCAATGTCCATGATATGAACGAACTTCCCGTATTCGAAAGTCTCTATATCATCCAGTATCTCGACACCTTCTTTCCTGAGTTCTATGACAAGCTTTTCAAGATCTTCCACCCTGTAATTTATCATAAATTCTTTCTGTGACGGCTCGAAATATTTCGTTTTATCGGTGAACGGACTCCATTGAAGATATGTCTTCGTAGAAGGATCTTCGGAATCTCTGGATTCAAAGCTGGTCCCGTACTGGTCGGTATTGAGACCGAGATGATCTTTGTACCATTCTCTCAGTTTCTCAGGATCTTTGCATTTAAAAAAAACACCTCCGACTCCCGTAACCTTCTTTTCTTTCCTGTTCACCTTGTCCATATAACTTATCTTGCAGGTCGTACTTTCTATTTTCACCTTAATCATTACGATGGTTTTGAGGCTTTCGGGGCTGTGATGAACAGGCTCAGCTCCGAAATGACCTGTCAGACAGTTCAGGGCTTCCCTTTTCCCTTGTTCATCCTCAATAATGTATGCTTTTCCTGTACCGTTCACGCTTCTGTATCGCATTGTGAGTAATCCTTCGAGATATTCAGCATTCAGCGTGATGTTGAAAGCGACTTTAGGATTTTTTCTTATCAGATCGAGCTTCATCCCTTTTGTAGCGCAGTGTATATAAAGCGCATTATCCCTGTAACCATAGTTCAGCGGAACTACATAAGGCTGATCATCGTCCGTCATAGCCAGATGACACCATAACGCTTCTTTCAGGATACCTTCTATTATATTCCTGTCAGTTACTTCTTTCTTTTTATTCCTCATATTATATCCTCACAGCCATTTTCTTTTCCTGAAGAACTTAACCATTCCGAGCCCGAGGACAACCATTATCACCCAGACTGCAAAATAAGCGTATCTCCATTTCAGCTCCGGCATGAATTCGAAGTTCATTCCGTAAATGCCGGCTATGAACGTCAACGGGATGAATATCGTCGCGATTATAGTCAGCACTTTCATGACCTCGTTCATTTTATTGCTCACGCTTGACAGATACAGATCCAGCATTCCGGAAAGCAGGTCCCTTGTAGTTTCGACAGCATCAATGACCTGAATTATATGGTCGTAAAGATCCCGCAAATATGGCGAAGTCCTGTCGTTTATCAGATCGGATTCGCATTTTTCCAGTGTACTTACTGCTTCCCTTAAAGGCCATACTGACTTACGCAGGAACAGTATCTCTCTTTTAAGAGTGTATATTTCATGAAGCGTATCTGACTTAGGCTCCTTCATCAGATCTTCCTCAAAAGCTTCGACTTTATCTCCTATCTTCTCAAGAATAAGAAAGTAATGATCGATAATTATATCAAGAATAGCATATAAAAGATAGTCCGGACCCATTTTCCGTATTCTACCCTTGCCTTCTCTGATCCTGACCCTGAGAGAGTCCAGAACATCCCCCTCCTTTTCCTGAAATGAGAAAACGAAATTCTTACCTAGAATAAGACTTACCTGTTCGGACTCGACCATATGACTGTCGTTCACTCCGCTGAGCATTTTAAGCGATACGAATATGTAATTATCATATATTTCTATTTTAGGTCTCTGGTGCGTATTCAGAATATCCTCCACGACAAGAGGATGCAGATCGTATTCTTTTCCTGCGGCCTCAATCGCATGAGTTTCGTGCAGCCCGTCAATATTAAGCCATGTTACTGTAGGAGTGTCTTTGAACGGAAAGCAGTCCTCGATCTTCTTTGTTGTTCTTTCCGTACATGCGGTCTCGTTATAATCGAATATGCTTATATTTACGGACTCTGCTTTCCTGCTCCCTATAAAAACCGCGCTCCCGGGAGATACGCCGATCTTTTTTCCTGAATCCTTAACAAGTCTTGACATGAAATGCCTCCGCTGTATTTATAAACAAACTAAAGATTAAGTGATTTATAATCAAGTAAATTATTAAAAAGTAATTTTGAAGGAATATTCGTCAGTTATTCTTTTTCCACCACTGCATCAGCCTCCGGTGCTGCTCCCGCTCTTTGTAAGTCCTGGCTACATGAATACTTTCACCGGTAAAAAAATCCTTTTCCGTATAGTACATGCAGGCGGCGATCGTCATGGGCAGGGGTATGAAATCCTGGACCTGCTCCACCCTGATGTTATTCCTTTTAAGGTAATCTTTCATCCTTTCCGCCGCCTCAAGGGTCACACCCGGAAAAGCGGATATGAGATACGGCAGAACATACTGTTCTTTTTTCGAGAACTGCCTGAAAAGTTTTACGAATTCCTCATACTTCGATATGTCCGGTTTGAGCATAAGATCGAGTATCCGCTTTTCGGTGTGCTCGGGCGCGATCTTTAACAGTCCTGACGTGAACTCTCCGGCCACGGCTTTTATGTAATTCTTGTCCGTCAGGGTCAGTTCATGCCTGATCCCGCTGTTGATGAAAACGCGTTTGTGTTCTTTCACTTTATCGTACAGCTTGAGAAGCTCTTTATGGCTGGTGTCCAGATTGGGGCAGACATTCGGGAACAGGCATGACAGCCTTCTGCACTTTCTGCAGGCTGCAAGATCGCGCCCCCGCATGCGGTACATGTTGGCGGACGGGCCGCCGAGGTCGGTCACCGAGCGTGATTTCAGCTTCATAGCTTCGCGAACAATCGAAGACTCTGAACGGGACTGTATGAAGCTGCCCTGATGCTGGGCTATCGAGCAGAACGAACATCCGCCGAAACATCCTCTGTGTATAGTAATGGAGTTCCTGATCATTTCGTAGGCCGGTATCCTGTCTTTGTACATAGGGTGAGGTCTGTTCTCGTATTCAAGATCATAGAACTCATCTATATTGTCATCCGGAAGCACCGGAGGGTTCACGATAAGCTTTCTTCCGTTCGTTTCCTGGATCAGTCCTGTATTCAGATAAGGGTTTGTGACTGAGTGGATTATTTTCTCGGCTTTTATGAATAGGTCTTTATCGCTGCTTACGTCTTCATAAGACGGTAGTACTTCGTATCTGGAACATGTCGGTTTTTCTTCTCCCTTTTTCAGGATAAAAGCTGTACCTCTAATATCCTTTAAGTCTGCTGCCTTATTTCCGGACCGGAGTTTTTGCGCAATATTCAGGATCGTCCGTTCGCCCTGTCCGAAAACCAGAATATCCGCCTTTGAATCGAAAAGTATCCCTCTGCGTACAGAATCCGACCAGTAATCGTAGTGAGCCACCCGTCTGAGACTGGCTTCTATCCCGCCGACAACTACAGGTACGCCTTTAAAATTTTCCTTCGCCTTGTTCGTATATGCTATTACAGCTCTGTCGGGTCTCTTCCCTCCCCTGCCTCCTTCGGAATAATCGTCAGATCTTCTCGGTTTTCTGCTTGCAGTATAGTTGTTGACCATGGAATCGACGTTGCCTGAAGTAACTCCGACGAAAAGTTCCGGCATCGGAAGTTGTTTGAAATCGTCGTTTGAAAGAATATCCGGCTGAGATATTACTCCGACCCTGAATCCGTTTTTTAAAAGGTATTTTCCTATGACAGAAATTCCGAACGAAGGATGGTCTATATAGGCGTCAGCAGTAATAAGTACGATATCAAGAGCATCCCATCCCAGGGCCGACATCTCGATTCTGTTTACGGGCAGGAACATTATTTATTCCGATATTTCTCTTATAAGTTCTTTCAGCCTGT
>QKDR01000178.1 GCA_003252515.1 Candidatus Delongbacteria bacterium
TGAAATTAGTTTCGATCAGGAATTCTTTCCTGTCTTCCGTTGTGAGATCTGAAGTATCAGTTGTCGGTGAAATTATATCTGATGTTATATCTCTTTCTGTATCTTCTGCCACTTTTTATATTCCTCTCTAAAGTTAAGCTATAGATTTATAAGTAAAAGTCTCGGATTTATATTTCTTTTGTACATGATCCCAAAATGTTCGAAATCGGTCATTATAACCGATCTCCCTTTTAGGGACATTTTTCTTTCGCCGCCATAAGTTTCTGATAAAAGTTCTTCCATAGTTCTTCGGAAAACAAAATCGGTTTCAGTATCCGAAAATTCCTTTATTTTGTCGATGAAACCGTCTATAAGTCTGGTAGTGTCAGGCGGAAGAGATCTTGTAAAGATATGCTTGAGTTCACCGTGCAGTTCCAAAAGCTCGTTCCCTGAATCTGATACGAGTTTCCTGAGAGTGTCTGTGCTTCCGAATGAATTTGAAGCGAGTTCGCTTATGCGGTCTTCTTCGGTGTCAGGATAATGATCAGTTACATACTTTTTAATGTCGGATTCATTAAGAGGCGGGAACTGTATGTTGAGGCATCGTGACCTTATCGTATCCAGTATTACAGATTGATTTTCTGATATAAGTATGAAATAAAGGTCAGCCGGAGGCTCTTCAAGAATCTTAAGAAGGGAATTTTGAGCTTCTTTATTCATCAAATCCGCAGGATGTATAATAACGAATTTTTTCGACCTGTTTATCGAATTGAACCGTGCAAAATATTTGATCTCGTTTATCTGCGGCAGAGTAATGTAGCGTCCCGATTTGAAACTGAACTTATGATAACCTTTCAGTATGGCTTTCTGTCTCAACTCGGAGCTGATCATATCTGCTCTTTCCTTGAGGATCTTATCTGAATCAGAAGCTTTAGTCAGAGAAGGGAATATATACATAAGATCGTCGGAAGAAAAAGAAGCGTACTGTCTGCATGAAGCGCACTCCCCGCAGTATCCGAGCTTACTTTTGTTCTCAAGACAGTTCACGATCTTTATAAGCTCAAGCGCAACAGCTTCTTTTCCCACACCGGCAGGTCCGGTGAACAGATAAGCGTGATGAAGCTTATTGTTCAACAATGCGCCCGACAAACTTAAAGTAATACTTTCCTGACCTATTACATCTCTGAAAAGATTCATCATTTCCTTTGTACTTTAACAGATATTTTATATCCTCAGCACCGCCTCTAAAGCAGCGCGCGCGGACAATATATAAAAATATAATCATATAGTAAAGAAAATAAAAGTGATTTCCGAATTGTTTATATGTTTGATATGAGTTGATAATTTCTTATATTTATTCAGGAATTTACCGGATAATAAAGGAGGATGTTATAGAAAAGATATCCTATATAAGCGTAATGAGCAATAAAGTAAAGATGTACGGAGGTATTAATCTTGCTCAGGGTATTCCGGGATTTCAGCCGCCGGATGAGCTTATAAAGATCCTGTCGCGGATCAGCAGGGAGAACGTTCACCAGTACGCTCCAGCTAACGGCAATATGAAGCTGGTCGGACTGCTCGAACAGCATTACAGGCCATTCACGAAAGACAATATAATGGCAGTTAACGGAGCGACAGAGGCTATTTCTCTGATCTTTACTTACCTGAACAATATCATGCCGAAGAACAGGACCGTTCTCGGTTTCGATCCGGCGTACGAGAGTTTTCCACGGCTGCCGGATATCTTCGGAAGAAAGTACGTATCTTTCGAAGATGAAAAGGATTTTTCCATAGATTTTATAAAACTTGAGAATACTGTCAGAGAAAATAAAGTCGGGCTGATGTTCGTGAATTCTCCGGGTAATCCTTACGGCAGGATATGGACTAAAAAAGAATTCGATATGATAAGGCAGATCGCTGAAAAGCATAAAGTATTCGTGATCGCGGATTGTGTGTATTCTGAAATATATTTCGGGGAAAAACCGTTCGCCCCGCTGACGGACAGCCCGTATTTCTTTTACATTAACAGTTTTTCGAAGCTTCTGTCAATTACCGGATGGAGGATCGGTTATTTCATAGCTTCAAAAGAGCATATGAGCGAGATCAGGCTCATACATGATTATACAGGTCTTTGCGTTCCGTCAGTTCTTCAGGAAGCTGTCGCGGTCTTTCTTGAAAAGTATGATTTCGGAGAAGAATACGTATCATCACTGAGAAAGAAGATGAAAACATCTTTTACTTTACTGAAGAAATCTCTGGAAGAATGCGGATTCAATCTTCCGAAGATCGAAGGGGGTTATTTCATTTGGGCAGAACTTCCCGCGAAGTTAAATGACAGCCTGAAATTCTCACTTGATCTTTATGAAAAGAAAAAAGTCGCGACAGTACCGGGAATTCATTTTTCCGATAATGGTAAAAAATATGTACGGTTCAATATAGCCAGACCTGAGGAGGAGATCATCGAGGCTGGAAAAAGGATAAATGAATACGTGGCAGGTATAAAATGATCATAGCCGCTTTAGCTTCAGCACCGGGAAGAGCCGGAATATCGGTGATAAGAATTTCTGGAAAAAGCTGCCTGAAAGTTCTCGGGCGATTTCTCATCCTGAAAAAGAAACCTGAATTCAACAGGATATACCTGACTGATTTTGTTTCGGGTAAAGATAAGATAGATGAGGTAACCTGTGCTTTTTTCAGGGAAGGACAGTCCTATACGGGAGAGGAATCGGCGGAAATATACTGTCACGGCTCACCGGTCATAGTAAAAAAGATACTCGAAACGCTTTATTCCGTAAAAGGAGTCAGAGAGGCCGAGCCCGGCGAGTTCACCCAGAGGCGTTTTATGAACGGCAAGATGGATCTCGTTCAGGCAGAGGCTGTGATAGACCTGATCAACGCGGAAAGTGAAGCCGGGTACACTGCCTCGAAGGAGCAGCTCGAAGGCGGACTCTCGGAAGAGCTGAAAAAGATCAGCTCGATGTTGGTCGATCTGGTATCCGTGCTGGAACTGGAACTCGACTTTGCAGAAGAGGACCTTGAGAGCACGCCGAAGGCGGACATCGGGGCAAAAATGGACGATGCCGTCACGGTCATGAACAAATTCATTCAGGGATATAAAAAAGGAAGAATTTACAGGGACGGCATCAGGGTCGCGCTGGCAGGCGAGGTCAATGTCGGCAAGTCGTCGCTGATGAACTCGCTGCTCAGGTCCGACAGAGTGATCGTGACCGACATTGCGGGCACGACAAGGGACACGATCGAGGAGTGCATCGAGGTCGGGGGATGGCTGCTGAGGCTGACTGACACCGCGGGGATCAGAGAAACGGGCGATTTGATCGAGACTGAAGGGATCAGACGCTCGAAAAAGCTTCTGAACGAGGCTGATATCGTTCTGCATGTAATTGATTCATCGAATCCGGGAAGCGCAAAAATAAGCGGAAGGAACGTGATAAAGGTATATAATAAATGCGACCTGAAAAATATTAAGACTTCAGGCAAAGATTCGGTACATATAAGCTGTAAAACAGGCGAAGGGATCGAAGATCTGAAGGATATGATCGTGAAAAGAGCCGCGGGGGAGAACATGACATATCAGCCCTACTACATTTCAAATCTGCGACACCTGAACATACTCAAAGAGACCGTTTCTCTGCTTGAACAGGCAAAGGTCACACTTGATGAATCGGATACATACGAGGTCGTGATAGTAGATCTCAGAGCAGCTCTGGACAAGCTCGGTGAACTTACAGGGCAGACTACAAGCATGGATATTATAAACAATATTTTCGGCAAATTCTGCATAGGGAAATAGCTATGAACAAACAGATACAGGCATATAAGAACAGACCTACACGGGCCGTGATCAGCATTGACAACCTCAGAAATAACTTCAATGTCGTAAAAACTTTCACCGGCAGAGAAGTGAAAGTAATGGGCATAATAAAAGCTAACGCTTACGGTCACGGCATGCCTGAAGTAGCGAACGAGCTGATAAAACTGGGTGTCGATTATTTCGGAGTTGCTTTTCTTGAAGAGGGCATATTTCTGCGGGAGAACGGCATTAATATCCCGATACTGGTGATGGGCGGGATCAACGTCGAGCAGATACCGGATTTTATTAAGTACGATATTGATATAACTACATCTTCTATCGATAAAACGAGAGCTATAAGCCTGACTGCTAAAGAACTTGGTCAGACCGCGAAAGTGCACATAAAGATCGATACGGGCATGGAAAGACTTGGAGTTCACTGGTATAATGCTGAAAAATTCATAGAAGATACATATAATTCACCGAACATAGCAGTCGAAGGTATTTTCAGCCATTTTGCAAAGTCGGATAACGACAGGGAATTTACGGAACTTCAGATAGGCCGGTTCGATAAGATATTAGATCTTCTTGGAAAGAAATCTCTTCCTGTAAAGAACGTACACTGCGCGAACTCCGCCGGAATAATAAACTTTCCGCAGTCCCATTACAATATGGTGAGGCCGGGACTTATGCTCTACGGTTATTCAGACCTTCCGGAAGACTTCGACGGCGAACTTAAGCCCGTGATGTCACTGTTGACTAAAGTGTCGTACTTCAAGGTCATCCCTCCTGATACCGGCGTAAGTTACAATCACACTTACACGAGCTCTCAACAGACCAGGATAGTAACACTTCCCGTCGGCTACGGTGACGGTTACAACAGGCTTCTTTCCAACAGAGGAGAGGTCGTTATAAGAGGCAGGCGTTATCCTGTAGCCGGGAATGTCTGCATGGACCAGATGATGATAGATCTGGGTATTGACGGGACCGCTTTCAACGGCGACGACGTGCTTCTGTTCGGCAGGAACGGCGAAGACGAGCTCAGGCTGGAAGAACTGTGCGATAAAATAGGCACGATCCCGTACGAGATACTGACCATGATATCCAGCCGGGTACCGAGGATATATGTGAATTGAAACAGGATTTAACCATGTAAATGTGAAACATGGGTTGTAAAATTACATGGATAATTGAAATGATTTGGTGAGGAAAAATATGAAAAAGATATCAATAATACTAATAATCATCTGGAGCGTGACTATGACCGCACAGGTAAATAATTCGTATAAACTTTATGACGCCGATCTTAAACCGGTCGATTATGCGGAAGTAGTAAAAAGAGCTGTCAAAACCGACGTCGTGTTCTTCGGCGAAACGCACAACAGTACGGTCGCCCATCAGCTTGAGCTGCAGATGGCGAAAGACCTGTACGCGGCTAAAGGGGGTAAGCTGGTAATAGGGGCTGAGATGTTCGAATCCGATAATCAGCTTGTTATAGACGAATATCTTGCGAATTATTTCGACGATTCGAAATTCGAGGCTGATGCCAGGTTGTGGCCGAACTATAAGACAGACTATAAGCCGATAATGCAGTTCGTGAAGGAGAAGAAGCTGAGAATGATCGCCACGAACATACCGCGCAGGTACGCAAGTATGGTCAATTACGGCGGTTTTGAAGCGCTTGACAAACTTTCAAAACAGGCTAAAACTTATATTGCGGACAGCCCCGTAAAATTCGATCCCGAGCTGCCAGGATATAAAATGATGATCAAAAGCATGGGAGGAATGGGAGGTTCGGATCATATGAAGATGGATCCGGTCAATCTGGCTAAGGCGCAGGCTATTAAAGATGCGACTATGGCGCAGTTCATCTACAGGAACATGAAAAAAGACGGGATTTTCTATCATTTCAACGGCAGTTATCATTCATACAATTACGAAGGTATAATGTGGTATATGAACCAGCTGAACAAAAACGTGAAAATGTATTCCATAACCGTAGTTGATGAGGAGAATCTGAACCAGAATCCCGATTCATATAAACATAAGGCCGATATAATTATTGTTATGCCTAAAGGCTCGCCTGTGAGCTACTAATAAGGATAAAAAAGAAAATGCGCGATATGATTACGGAAAGAACGCTGGGATTTGATGCCGTCAGGGAAAAACTAAAATCCATGGCAACATCGGATAAGGCGAGAACATACATTGACGAGATTGAATTAACTGACGAAATGCCGGTAATATTATCTTCTCTCGATCTTGTCAGCGAAATGAAAAAACTGCTTAGTGAATCTGATCTGCCTATACACGGAATCATGGACATCGAAAGACCGCTCGAGTATCTGAAAGGTCCGGATCAGCTGATGGAACCTAAAGACCTTTACAACATTGCTTCAACTATGGGTGTAGCCAGACGGGTTTTTTCTTTTCTGCACAGTAAAAAGGAACTGTATCCGTTCCTGTATGAGATATGCGGAGAGCTTGAAATTTTCGAGGATATCGAAGATATTATAATGAAGTCTGTAGACGGGGACGGACAGGTGCTGGACAGTGCGTCAAAGGAATTAAAGAGCTTAAGGAGCTCGATCCAGATAGCGCACAACAGGATCCGCAAGAAAACAGCGGAGATATTTGACGCATACACGCACGCCGGGTATACGCGTGAAGGAGAGATAACGATCAGGGACGGCAGGTTCGTGATACCTGTCCGCGCCGACAAACGCAACAAAGTGAAGGGTATCGTTCTCGACGAAAGCGCGACGGGCAGCACCGTGTTCGTTGAGCCATATGAGGCTATCGAGATCAACGCTGAGCTTGAAAAGCTCATAAGGCAGGAGCGCAAGGAGGTCGAAAGGATAATCAGGGCTCTTGCGACACGAGTGTTTGAAGTAAAGGAAGAGTTGCTTAACGATCTGGAAATACTCGCGGAGACCGACATTATTTTCGCCAAAGCCAAGTTTAGCCTGAAATACCACTGCAGCCATCCGAAAGTGAATGGTAAGAACATAGTCAATATTTATTACGGGCGTCATCCGCTCCTGCTCGATTCGCACGGAGAGAAAGGCGTGGTTCCGCTTGATCTCGAGATCGGGGAAAAATACAGCGCGCTTGTTATAACCGGACCGAACGCCGGAGGAAAGACCGTCGCTCTAAAGACGGTCGGACTGATCTGCACGATGATCAAAGCCGGAATGCACGTCCCGGCGCAGAGCAATTCGAACATAGCCGTATTCTCGGAAATATATACTGACATAGGCGACGGGCAGTCCATCGAGAACGACTTGTCGACATTCAGCTCGCACATCAGCAAAATATCCAGGATTCTTAAAGCAAGAAAGAAAGAAACACTCATCCTGCTTGACGAGATCGGCGCTTCAACGGATCCTGCAGAAGGAGCGAGCCTTTCGATGGCAGTGCTGACCGAGTTCACGAAAAGAAGATATATAACTCTTGCTACAACGCATCAGGGAATACTTAAATCGTTCGCTTATAAAACCAAAGGTGTCGAAAACGGTTCGATGGAGTTCGACAAGAAGAACATAACTCCTACCTACAGGTTCAGGTCAGGCATTCCCGGATCAAGTTACGCTTTCGAGATATCGAAAAGGCACGGGCTCCCGCAGTATATCATAGAAGGAGCCAGAAAGCATCTTTCGAACGAGAAAGAGGATTTGGAAGGACTGATCTCCGAACTTGACGAAAAGATCACGAACTACAATAACCTGCTCAGGCAGTCAAAATCGGTCAATCAGCAGCTGTCGGAACTAAAGGAAATGTACAATAAAAAGTACGAAGATATTTCAAAGAACGAGAAAAAGATACTGAAAGAGGCCGCCAGGAAAGCTCAGGCTATTATCGACAATTCAAATAAAGCGATCGAGCACGCAGTGGCTGAAATAAAATCCTCGAATGCCGATAAAAAGATCGTTAAAGAAGTAAAGAACTCTATCGAAACTGAAAAGAAAAAGATCGAAGTGATAGCCAGAGAGCCTGAAAAGAAGAAAGAAGCTTTCGCAGGGGATCTTAAAGCAGGCATGGAAGTAATGGTGTCGGGATTTTCTTCGTCAGGTATAGTTGAATCTGTATCGGGAAAGAATGTCGAGGTCACTGTAGGCAGTATAAAAATGCGTGTAAAACGTTCGGATATTCTTGAAGTGATCGAAAAAGCGGAAGATGTGAACGTGAACATAAAATTCAGCCCGTCCGAAGATAACGCAGTGACTATGCGGCTCGATCTGCGCGGGAAAAGGGGAGACGAGGCTGTTATGCTCGTAGAAAGGCATATCGAGAACATGATCCTTCATAATATAACTTACTCCGAGATCGTTCACGGCAAAGGACAGGGTATTTTGTCAAAGCTCGTCAATGAGTTCTTGGACAGAAGCCCATATATAAAACGCAAAAAGTTCGGCGAATACGGGGAAGGGGATTACGGAGTCACCGTGATAGAACTGAAATAATGATTAATATTATTGAATTAAGCACTTTAATATCGTATATTTCCCATTGTCCAACGGGGGTGTTTATGGATTCGACGGGATTGATCGTTGGATTGGATTGCATGCCGATAACCACGGGTAAATCGTTAAAGATCTCGTGAAAAAAATAAATGCTAATAACAATTACGCATTAGCTGCCTAATAAGCGGCAGCTCGTTCACCGCCGGAGTTCCGGTTCCTTTTGCGGATGAGCGCCATTCTGAACCGGTTTGCTATGATCCTCGCCTGAGGGATCAAAGTGCGATAGATCAGGATCGCCGTGCAGGTGCCGCGTATGCCCGGAGCCGGCTCGGTTAAATTCAAAGGCATGATAAGCATGTAGAGGTCCTTTCGGACGCTTTTTCGGACAGGGGTTCGACTCCCCTCATCTCCACCATCAGGAAAATAAAAACCTATCTCCTCCACGACACACTAACAAGGGATAGGTTTTTTATTTTACTATTATATCGACAGTTACGAGTATTTTAACATCTTTAATACTATTTTCACAATAACCATATTCTATACATTATTTATGTATTTATTCTCCGAATAGCCAATATTCTCCATTTTTTCAGGACTGAGTCCTAAACAAGTCCGGTTATGTATATCCTTTAATAGTATCCATTTAAGATTTCAGCTATAATTCAGAGTTATGTTAAGACAACAAACGAATTATGCAAAACCATCCAATTTTACAAACAAAAGTCTTTTACATTTATAAGTGTCACTCCAGAATTCAAACGGCGAGGCTCTGACTGAAATAGGTGTGGTTAACAGCGAAAATTTTACATATCCTGCATTTCGCGGTTATTTGTAATGTTATTGAATATTTTAATTTTTCTATGTACGCCTGAATGGGTAATTTAAGTCTTTAAAAAAGGGCATACCTTACAAAATTTCAAGAAAAATACTAACATGAACATCAGAATAGAAGTCCGGAGAAATTCCGTGAGAATAAAGCTGTATGGCAACAAAACGACATTGAATTAACTGTTTAAAGCATACATCATATGGCTGTTTTTCAGGGAAAGAAATAAATTCTAAGATAGAACTTTGAAATAGCTAAATATCCGATAAAGTAAAAAAAACTTGACAAGAAAATAAATTATATTGATATTTATGATCG
>QKDR01000168.1 GCA_003252515.1 Candidatus Delongbacteria bacterium
CACAGGCGTAAATAATGGTACTATCGAGTTATGCTACGCAAAATCGGACGTTACAGGCACAGACATCACCGGAGGCATTGTCGGGCACAATGAGGACGGCTTTATCGATCAGTGCACGACATCGGGCAGCGTGAACGGGGTTACGGGTACTGGCGGCCTCTGCGGCTTCATTTCAGGCGGTCTCATCACCGATTCCTATTCAACATCTGCCGTAACAGGCTACGAAGGCACGGGCGGTCTGATCGGTCAGTCGGTCTATCCCGCTGTCATAACGAACTGCTACTCCAACGGACCCGTTTCCGGCACGTACGATACAGGCGGTCTGATCGGGGATGACTTTTATTCGGATATATCGGACTGCTACTGGGATGTACAGACAAGCGGTCAGAGCTCATCTGCGGGCGGTGAAGGTAAACTTACTTCGGAAATGACCGACCAGGCCACATTCTCAGGCTGGGACTTCTCGACACCCCTCTGGAATATTGATCCGTATTTTAACGGCGGCTACCCGTATTTTTCATGGGAATCCGTGATATATTATCCCCAGAACCTTATGATGCAGATAGCTGGCAGCGATATTGATCTGACATGGGATGCGGTCTCCGGCGCGACAGGCTACAGGATATACGGCTCGAACGATCCTTTCGGCAGTTTCATGCCTGTTGCGGATACGGCGGAGAACATCTGGAGCGGGTCCGTTCCTGATGACAGGTATTTCTTTTATGTCGTAGCGTACAATAATGAGAAAAAACGAACTTTTAATTCAAATACAAATTCTTTATATTAAACAGACATCTATTTAAAACAGCAGGGGGCGGCTATGGGAAACATAATATATATGTCACACGGGGGCGGACCGTTACCAATTCTCGGCGATAAAAGCCACAGTGCGATGATATCGTTCATGAAAGACCTTCCGTCAAAACTCAAAAAGCCTGATGCGATAATAGTCGTCAGCGCTCACTGGGAAGAGCGTGAGGCTACGGTAATCGGACACGAAAGTCCTGAACTGTTCTACGATTATTACGGATTCCCCGATGAAGCTTATGAATTAAAGTATCCTGTAAAAGGCAATCCTGAACTGGCGGAAAAGATAAACGGATTACTTAAAAAGAACGGGATATCATCCGTAATTGATAATAAACGCGGTTTCGACCACGGCCTGTTCATTCCTTTGAAGATGATGTATCCTGAAGCCGACATATCCGTGACCCAGATATCACTGATAAAAGGTCTTGATCCGTCCGAACATATTTCTCTGGGAGAAGGATTAAGAAGTCTGAAAGATGAAAATATAATGATCATCGGATCGGGATTCTCCTTTCATAATATGGGGGCATTCGACTGGTCGGGAGAAAATGCGGAAGATCTCAGAAATGATGAGTTCCAGGACTGGCTGACCGATGTCTGTACCGGCGAGCATACGTATGAAGAAAGAAAAGAGAAGCTGATCAGGTGGAAAGATGCTCCCAATGCAAGGTACTGCCATCCAAGGGAAGAACATCTGCTCCCGCTTCACGTTTGCGCGGGAATTGCGGAAGAAAAAGGCGAAATAATATTCTACGATCATATTCTGGGTAAAAGAGCTGTAGCGGTACTCTGGTAAGATAAAAGATGTCTTTCTCTCGAATTTCAAAATTTGTTGATATAACACGAAAAATTTCTTAACTTAATATTTCATGTTCTATTCTGAATTTACATTTTATGGAGGCCATGTATGAGACTATCATTATTTATTTTTATTTTCACAACGTCATTTAATTTATTCTCCGCAGTTATAAATGTACCGGCAGATTATACGACTATCAGTGCGGCGGTAGGTGCTTCTGCGGCAGCGGATACTGTTCTGGTACAGCCGGGAACCTATACTGAAAACGTATTTTTCCCGTATCACAATATTACTTTAGGATCCCTGTATTTGACAACGGAGGACCAGACATACATATCTTCGACCGTGATCAGCGGTACTGTCTTTCTGGATGACGGTCTAATAGATAATTCAACACTTTTTACCGGATTTACTGTCACTGACGGAAATAATGACAAAGGAGGCGGAGTATATATAGATAACGGTATCAGCCCTAACTTGAAGAATCTGGTAATAACAGGGAACACAGGATCCGAGGGTGGAGGTTTATACTGCGGTACATCATCAGCTCCTACACTAACAAATGTTACAATAACAGATAATACGGGTTACGGGATTTATTGCAGTGACGGAGGTGATCTGACTTTAATTAATACAATAGTATGGAGTAATTCAGGTTCGGAGATTGAATTCGATCCGATGAGCGATCCCAGCTCAATAACTGTCTCTTATTCCGATATTCAGGGTGGTTCACCCAGCGGTAACGGTACCGTAAACTGGCTTGCAGGCAATATTAACAGTGATCCGCTGTTCGCTGATCCGTCGAACGTTGATTACAGTCTGCAGTCAACGTCACCCTGTATTGATTCAGGAGATCCTGCATCACCGTTCGATCCCGACGGGACAAGAGCGGATATGGGGGGCATATTCTGGCCTTATGAGATCGACGCTGATTTTAGATCAGATACCGTATCGGGAGTATTACCTTTAACGGTTTCATTTACTGACCAGTCCTCAGCATCACTTGATATAAGCCGGTCATGGGATTTCGGTGACAACAATTATTCAACACTGCAAAATCCTGTTCATGAATATACTCAGGAAGGAGTTTATACTGTAACTCTATCAATTACCGACCTGAGGGATTCAACCGTTACAGAAGAAAAAACAGATTTTATTGTAGTCCATTCAGAAGATTATACCGGGCCGGTATGGCATGTTTCTGAAACCGGTTCTGATAGCTATGGTAACGGATCAGAAGAATATCCGTTCGCTTCAATTCAGATGGGAATTGATACAGCTTCCAATACTAATATCGTACTTGTGCAGCCGGGGACTTATGTTGAAAATATTAATTACAACGGTAAGAATATAACCGTTGCATCGCTCTATCATACAACACAGGATACGAGCTTCATATCCTCAACGGTCATAGACGGGGATAGTCTGGCAAGTGTTGTAATTTTCAATCACGGGGAAGATTCAACTTCCGTATTAAAAGGTTTTACTATCACTAACGGTTCTGCGTCGAACGGTGGAGGAATTTATACTGAAGATTCCGGACCTTCGTTAGAGGATCTTGTAGTAAAAGGAAATCATTCCACTTCATACGGGGGAGGTATATGTCTGTTCGGTGTAGGTACGAATCCTTCATCAATTATTAAGAATGTGAAGATATATGACAACAACTGTAATTCATCCGCCGGAGGGATATTTTGCTGGCAGACAGATCTGACACTGGAAAATGCAGAAATTTATTATAATTCAGCTCGAAGTGCAGGAGGAATATCGTGTTCTTATATGGATCTTATTATGAAAAATGTAGATATTCACAATAATTCAGCAACCGGCAGCGGCAGCGGAGGAGGATTTATCTGTGAAGAGATAAATCCGGATTTCATAAATGTAAAAATAACCGGAAATATTTCCAGTAATTATGCTGGTGGAGTACTTGCAGCAGGAAATGATATGATCCTGGAAGATCTTATAATATCAGATAATCATGCAATGTATGGAGGCGGAATATGCATTACAAGCACATCTCCCGTTCTTAGAAATATTGAGATAAGCAGAAACACTGCCGCATACGGTGGAGGAATGTATTGTGTTGAAGCTAGTCCGGTACTCGAGAACCTGAACATTGTTGCTAATACTGTTACATCTTCAGTCGGCGGTATTTTCTGCGAAAGCAATTGTGATCCTGTAATAAAAAACTCTATTGTCAGGAATAATACTTCGACTGAGATCTATGTCTGGGAATCTGAAATAACGATAAGCTATTCCGATATCAATGGAGGAGAAGCTGCAGTTGCTCAAACAAACGGTATTATCAACTGGGGGATCGGCAATATAGATCAGGATCCCTTGTTCGCAGACTATGATAACGGTAATTACCGTTTGAAATGGAGTAATTTTCCGGTCATTGACGGAACAATGTCTCCCTGCATAGATTCAGGAGACCCGGAATCAGAGTTGGACCCTGACAGTACAAGAACTGATATGGGATGTTATTACTTCCCTCAGGAATATTCTGAATTTGAAGCAGATGCTACAAGGGGAGTAGCTCCGTTCACAGTGAATTTTACGGATAATTCCTTTATCGTTTCGGCGGTTGTAAATGAGTGGTACTGGGATTTCGGTGACGGAAATTATTCTGCTTTTCAAAATCCTGAACATATATATAATGAGCCCGGTTATCATACCGTAACATTAATAGTCACTCTTGCAAACGACTCAACATATTCAGAGATCAAAACAGATTATATTGCTGTATCAGCTGATGAACAGCCGCTGGTACCGGGAAATATTATTATCAGTACGGTCGGAAATGATGTTGAACTGAGCTGGGACGATGTGAATGAATCAGTATCGGGTCATTTTGTAAATCCGTATTATGTCGTGTACGGCAGTTCTTTACCAAATTCAGGATATTCATTTTTGGGTTTGACACAGGATACACATTACACACATCAGTATATCGGGCAGTTCAGTAAAAAGAATTTCTATAAAGTCACTGCATATGTAGGTGACCTAAGCAAACTGAAAGATCTGATAATAGATAAGAATATCGTTAAGCGGGACAGAAAGGAAAATAAATGAACCTTGCCCTTAAGGGCAAGGCTGCAGTAATATTTATTTACCTTTAACCACCGGGAATCCGTTATTCTGCCATTCCGCGATCCCGTATCTCATATTATAGATATTCTTGAACCCGTTGTCGATAAGTATCTTTGAAGTGACCGTACTCCTGTTCCCGGTTGCGCAGTATATCAGTACCGGTTTGTCCTTGTAGTCGACGATCTTCCCGTACTCCCGCTGAATGTTCTGTACCGGCAGAAGCATTGCCCCCTCAATATATCCCTCTGCGTATTCCATAGGCGTTCTGACGTCTAAGATCAGCGGAGAAATATTGGCTATGATCTCTTTCGCCTCCTGAGCGTTCACGGCATGATAGTTCGGCTGATCGTACTCTACGACAGTGATCTTTCCCTTTACGGCACCGTAGGTGAAATCGTATTCGCCCGTCTTTTTGAATTTGACGTAGTTCTTACCGCCTTCCTTGGGCGGAAAATCATGCTTTATCTCAAGACCTTTCACTTCAAGCGTCCTGCTCTCCCCTTCAGTAACGGGGAAAACGACATAATCCCCTCTGTAAAGAGTAATGTTCTTTGAGCTTACATCTTCGTTCTTCAGTACTCTCAGACCGCTAACGATCTCTCCTGATATTTCAGCTGCAGCCGCGCTTAACAGTCCCGCTATCATCAGACACGCCAGTAGTAATGTTCTCATTTTCGCTCTCCTTATCGTTGTTACTAATTAGCATTATTACTAAATATAGCAATTTCTATATTGCTTGTCAAGCAAAAATATGTATATTTATATTTTAGAAGAAAGACCCGACATATACCCAGATCAGCGCACCGACGGTGATAAGCTTGATCCCGCTCCCGAACAGAAAACCGATGAAGGTAGCCCAGGCGGACTTGAACGCTTTTTTCGTGTCTCTGATATTTCTTAGGAGTTCTCCGGCGAAAGCACCGATGAAAGGTCCGCCGATCACACCGAACGGACCGAAAAATATCCCGACTATCAACCCCAGCGTCGCTCCGTAAAGCCCGTACTTCGTACCTCCGAACTTCTTCGCGAAGATCAGCGGCGCGACGAAATCAATTATCGTCACCACCGCTACGACAATGCTGCTGTAGATCAGAGTATTGCCGGTAATGACCGAAAATGAAGAAAAATAAGCGATTATAAGGCCCAGAAGAGCCAGCGGCGGTCCGGGAATTATCGGAAGCAGGCAACCGACGAAGCCGGTTATAAGGAATATCGCCCCGAATGTTGAATATATAATATCTAAAAACATTGAACTCCCTTTTGTTATTCGTCTGAATTTATGTCATTTTCTCATATAAATCAACCTGTTTTGTTCTTATATTTCTATTCATGGAAACGACTTTCAGGGAAATAGAGGCGTCATCCGCGCTTCACTACCATACCAGGGAATTCTCGACGAACTGGGACATGAACATTTACCGCGGCTGCGGGCACAGATGCAGGTATTGTTTCGCTCAGTACACACACTATTACCTGAATTCCGACAACTTCTTCGACGAGATATTCGTCAAGACCAACATTTCGGACGTTCTCGAGAAAGACATGTCGAAACGTACCTGGAAGAACGATCCCGTGAACATATGCGGCGTTACGGACTGCTACCAGCCTGCGGAAATAAGGTACAAGCTCGTTCCCAAAGTCCTGAAACGGTTCATTCAGCATAAGAATCCGATCGTCATAACCACAAAATCGAAGCTGATCGAGCGGGATTTCGAGCTTATTAAAGAACTGAACGAACTTACGGAGGTCAGGATAGGTATCTCTGTCACGACCGTTAACGAGAAACTCCGCAGGATCTTAGAGCCGTACGCCGCCCCGACCGTCGACAGGTTCAAAGCGCTGGAGAAATTCTCGAAGATCGGATGCAAGACCGCCGTTCTTCTTATGCCGGTCATACCCTACATGACCGACTTCAGGACGAACCTCGACGAGATATTCAGACTGACCTATAACTCAGGCGCAAAACGACTTCTCGCATGGCCCCTGCACCTCAGGGGAAACACCAAAGGGATGTTCTTCGCCTTCATAAAAGAGTCGTATCCCCAGCTTTATCCCAAGTTCAGAGAAATGTATCCCGGGAGAAGCAGCAACGTAAAAAAAGAGTATTTTAAATATATCATGGATATGGTCTATGAGCTGAGATGCAAGTACAGCCTGTTCAATCCGAAAGACGAACCTGACGCTCCTCCAATTCAGCCCACTTTATTTGACTGAACGCTTTTTCTCTTCAATAAAAGCCTCGAATTCGCTTTTTCTGAACTCCGGATGATCATTTAACCAGTCTTCGAGAATCTTCAGATCGAATTTATAAGAACCGACCTTATAGAACATCTTATCGCTGTGCGTAATGACTCCGTAGTGCGTATACGTGGTGTCAGTTGTATAACCGTGGTAAAAGAACAGTGAATCCGGTTCTGTTACCTCACTGTAATAAACAAGATATCTGTCGACTGTCACAGGATAACCGGTTGAGGTAGTATCAACACTATTCCAAGTCAGGATAATATCCTCGCCTGATATGTTCATCTGTAAATTCTCCGGGGCTGCAGGAGGTGCCTGATCGAAATAGAAAGCACCCATGTCGGTTCTGGTACCGTCCGGATCCTGGTCTGACAGCGGATCTCCCGTATCTATGCATGGTGATCCTGCCTGAAGATTAAAATCTCCTCCGAATCCGTCAACGAACAGCGGATCAGCATCAATATTACCGGTGCCTGTCCAGTTCCCTCCGATATTTGAATATGTCGCTGTCAGATCACCGGTATCAATAAATACCTCGTCAGGGTCATTGTTCAATATTATGGAATTAACTGCTATAGGATTTGAATCTCCCGTGCAGTAGAAACTTCCGCCGGATGTTGTCGCAGTGTTATATGCTATAGTAACTTTATCCAGAACCGGATCTGATCCCGTGGAACAGTATACGGCCCCGCCGAGAGAGGCAGTATTGCCGTAAATAAGGACGTTCTCAAGCTGGGGAGCGGCAAGATTGCACAGTATGCCACCGCCGTTAAGATCGGTAGTATTACCATATATTATAATATTTTTCAGAAAACCGTCCGAATTATACAGAAATATCCCTCCGCCGTTATGTGAGCTGTTATTGCTTACCGTAACGTTACTCAGATCCGGGGCACAGTGATAATTACAGTAGATCCCCGCTCCGTATTCCGCGGAATTGCTGTCGACCCTGACGTTTTCCAGAACAGGTGACGAATCCCAGCAGTACATCCCTCCGCCGAACCCCGATGCGGAATTGTTTTTAAGAGTAATGTTCTTAAGACCGATATCTGACTCGTAACAGTATACTCCCGCTCCGTCAGTCGTACTGCAGTTCCGGATAGTAAGATTCTCCAGCGAGATATTATCCTTGGCAACACATTTTATACCCGCCGATGACCCGCCGTCCAGTATTGTAGTCTCTTCATTTTCGCCTATAATGGAAACATAACTTCTGCAGCTAACCGGGAACACTTCACCGTTACTTGAAGCGGAATATACTCCTTCAGCCAGATAAATACTGTTCGGTGTAATGGAATCGGGCTGAATAACCGACAGTGCATACGATAGTGTCTTCAGCGGATCAGCCGGAGTCAGACCGCTGTTGCCGTCCGACCCTTCAGGGTCCACGTACAGGTCGCTGTCGACCGAAATGATCTTTGAGTTCAGTATATCGAAAGTGAAATTATCTATGGGAAAGGCGAAAAAGTCGTCAGGCTGCATGACAGAAAAAGTATCGACCGCAACGTTGACTACAGGACAGCCGTCCGCATAAAGGTCGTTTCCCGTACCGGCGGCATTGAGAAAGATACTGCTTCTGTTCACCAGATCAAAACCGGCACCGGAAGAGTTCTCAAAATATATCCCTCCTCCTGAGCCTGCTGTATTATCAACAATTCTGACATTTTCAAGATATCCTACGGAAAGGTCCTTGAAACATAGCCCGCCGCCGAATCCTGCAGAATTCGTATTATTACTCTCTAACACGACATTAACCAATACAGGATCGGAATGAAAAGCAAAGTAAATACCTCCGCCGTAACTGTAACCGGTATTGTCCCTGATTATCACATCCTGCAGTAACGGGTCCGAATTATAACAGTATACCGCCCCTCCCCTGATGGAGCTGTTGTCCGTCATTGAAATATTCTTCATTGTCAGATTGGAACCTGTACAGTACACCGCACCGCCGAAATTAGCGCTTATTCCTGTTATGTTCAGATTTTCAAGAGTAGGTGTCGAATTGCTGCAGTATATCCCGCCGCCCTGATTAACGTTATTGTTCAGGATCGTAAAACCCGAAAGCACCGCGGTCGAGTCCTCACCCGAAATAAATGACACGGCGCTTCCCAGACCGTTCCCGTTTATGACAGTTGACGAAATGTAGCTGGTATCCTGTGTAGTAAGGAAAAGCGAGCCGACCGAAATGTTCTTTCCGCCGAAGTCTAATATTTCATTATAAGTTCCGGGTTGAACTAGAACAGTATCAGGTGAAGACGCGGAATTAATTCCCGCCTGGATTGTCGAATAGTCTGAAGGGATGTTGATCACGGTTGAGTAGAGGATCAGAGAATAAACCAGTAAAAAAACTAACAGTACTATCCTATTGTTTAACATAATAACCACCTCTC